>CAYSFK010000007.1:0-37032 GCA_964430345.1 uncultured Oscillospiraceae bacterium
GGGGTGCTAACTTTTTCGAGACCTTTTGCGATACTTTCATTTTACCGAAAACATTCTGATTGGATTATATTATGATATTATAAGAAATGAATTAATAAAGCAAGAGCAATCTACAGATTTTTACGGCTGCGCTAATGAATTATTTACTATTGCGCGGTATGCTCATAACAAGACTGCCTTGGGAGGAAGCCCTATGAGAATACTTGTGGTAGAGGACGAGAAGCATCTGAACAGAATAATCAGCGAGGCCGTAGAGGACGAGGGCTACAGCGTGGACAGCTGCTTCAACGGATTGGAGGCGCTGGACTATCTGGAGGGCGCCGAATACGACGTGATAATTCTGGACGTGATGATGCCAAAGATGGACGGATTCACTCTGGTGCGTAAGCTTAGAGACAAGGGGAATGCCACGCCGGTGCTCTTTCTCACCGCCAGGGACGCCGTTGCCGACAGAGTAGAGGGCCTGGAGAGCGGCGGGGACTACTATCTTGTTAAGCCCTTCGACTTTCAGGAGCTTATCGCCGTGGTGCGGGTCATGACCAGAAAGTACACCGGCAACCGCTCCAATGTCTACACCATAGCCGACCTATGCCTGGACTCCAACGCCAAGACGGTGACCCGGGCCGACAGGAGCATAGACCTGACGGCCAAGGAGTTTGCGCTGCTGGAGTATATGCTGAGGAACCGGGGGGTCGTGCTCTCCCGTGATATGATAGAAAACAACCTATGGAACTATGACTATGAGGGCGGCACCAATGTGGTGGACGTCTATGTGGGATATCTCAGAAAGAAGATGGATACCGGCTTCGACAAGAAGCTGATACATACTGTGTGGGGCACCGGCTGGGTGCTGAGGGAGGAATAAAATGTCGGCTAAACTGAGAATGACCCTGTGGTTTGCGCTGATGACCATAATTATGGCGGCTATGGTGCTGGTGTTCATCCTTGTCATCAACGCCAACGCCATCACCGACGACCCCGCCGGCAGACTGGTGAAGGTAGTGCAGGACAACGCCGACGATGTGGAGTTCGACCACGGCAGCTTCGACTGGAGCGATGTGGACGCCTATTCCCGGGGTGTGTACTGCATCTTCTGCGACAGAAACGAGAAGATACTCAACGGCGCCCTGCCGGAAGGCGTGGACGCGCAGCTGCCCATGGAGTCCAATGTGGTGCGCAGCCTTACGGTAAACGGGGAGCAGTACTATATATATGACGCCTATGTGGATATGGAGCTGACGGGCATATGGGTGCGGGGCATGGTTTCCGCCGAGAGCAACTCCGGCATTATGAGCACCATACTTACGCTCACCTTCACGCTGCTGCCGGTGCTGCTGGTGATATCCATAGGCGGCGGCTGGCTTATAGCCTCCCTGTCCTTCCGGCCCATGGAGAAGATAGTAAAGGCCGCCAACGACATCTCCGCCGCCGGTGACCTTACCCGCCGCATTGGCCTTAAGCGGGGCGCCAGGGAGATGCGCAAGCTCTCCGCCGCCTTTGACAGAATGTTCGCCCGGCTGGAGCAGTCCTTCCAACAGGAGCGGCAGTTCGCCTCCGACGCTTCCCACGAGCTGCGCACACCCATAACCATCATCCTGGCCCAGTGCGACAGGGCCAAGCGCAAGGACAAGACCCGTGAGGATTTTCTGGCCTCCATCGACGTCATAGAGGAGCAGGGCAAGCATATGTCTGAGCTGGTGCAGCAGCTTCTGGGACTGACCCGGATGCAGCACGGCACAGACCGCTACCCCATGAGCCGCTCCAGCCTCAGCCAGTTCGTGGAGGCTTGCGCGGGCGAGTTTATTCCCGCGTCGGACAGGGATATGGTATTCATCCGGGATATAGAGCCGGGTGTGGACTGCGTGTTTAACCCCGCCCTTATGTCAAGGGTGGTGCACAATCTCCTGCAAAATGCCTATAAATACGGCAGTGACAAGGGCCGCGTGGTGCTGACCCTGACTAAGGACGCCAATAACGCCCGTCTCTCCGTCAGTGACGACGGCATAGGCATAGCTGCGGAGGACATGGACAAGGTATGGCAGCGCTTCTGGCAGGCGGACGCCGCCCGCAGCGAGGAGAGCGGCAGCGGCCTGGGCCTTTCCATGGTCAGAGAGATCGCCCAGTTCCACGGCGGCAGCGCCTCGGTCATAAGCGAGCTGGGTCACGGCAGTACCTTTACTGTCACCCTGCCTCTGGCTAAATGAAGGGAATAGTACCATGAACAACTATAACTGGCTGGATGAATACCTTTGCGCAAAGCCCGGCTGTGTCAAGGACTTCAAGCTGGAGTGGGGCTGGTGGCGCTATCAGGTGGGCGGAAAGCTTTTCGCCGCCGTGTGCCGCCCCGGCGGGGAGCACGGGATATACCAGTGCCGTGAGCTGGTGACCCTCAAGTGCGAGCCGGCTCTGGCGGAGCTTCTGCGCGGCGAATACCCGGATATTATCCCCGGCTTTTATATGGACAAGCGCCACTGGAACTCCATATATCTGGACGGCGCGGTGCCGGAGGAGGAGCTGCGGGGCCTGTGTGACCGCTCGTACGCTCTGGTTTTTGGAAAGCTTACGAAGAAAACTCAAAGAGAGATAATCGCCATGGATGGGGTCATACCCTTCCCCGGCGGATATTGAGCGCCCGCGGCGTCCCAGTAAACGCCGGGGCGCTTCTCGCCTGCGGCGTCCCAGTAAACGCCGGGGCGCTTCTCGCCTGCGGCGTCCCAGTAAACGCCGGGGCGCTTCTCGCCTGCGGTACACTGAGGCCAGCGTTACAGAATTTTGACCATCTTATCATTCCTCTGCTTCGCGTGATAGGGTGGGCGTTTTATTACAATTTGTGCCGACGCGAAGCGAAGAAATGGATGATTGATATGTACGATGAGCTGCGCTTTGAGAGGATAGACGCCATAGCCGCCGTCAACGCGGTCAACGCCACCCTGCGCCGCATAGACGAGAGACTTATAGACCACGGGGAACGGGTGGCCTATATCGCCTGCCGCCTCTGCGAGCTGGGCGGGCTGGAGCTGGATATCAAGACTCTGTTCCTCCTGAGCATATTTCACGATATCGGCGCCTATAAAACCGACGAGATAGACCGCATGGTGGAGTTTGAGACACGGGAGGTTTGGAGCCACGCGATCTACGGGGGGCTCTTTTTGAAATACCTCACGCCCCTGAGCAGTCACGCGGACGCCATTGTGTATCACCACTGCCCCTGGAGCGTACTGGAAAAGCTCGCCCCCTGCTGCCGGGACTACGCGGCCATGATACATCTGGCCGACAGAATAGACATCGTCCTTGCGGCTACGGGGGACGAGAGACGCGCGGAGGAGCTGGTGTGCGCCCTGGACGGCGTTTTTCGCCCGGAATATGTGGCCGTGATGCGCCGCTGCTTCCGAGAGGACGGCGGTATTGGCCGGGGCCTCAGAGACGGGAGCTATCGCGCGGTGAATATGGAGCGCTGCGCCGCCTTCCGCCTGCCCGTCAGGGAGACGCTGGAGTATCTTAAGATGCTGGTGTACTCCATAGATTTCCGCAGCGAGTACACCGTCACTCACACCATCAACACCGTATCGCTCTCCATGTATATCGCCGCCCGGTTCGCTCTCGGCGAGGAGGAGCTGGAGAAGCTGTATCTGGGCGCGCTGCTTCACGACGTGGGCAAGATCGCCATCCCGGTCTCCATTGTGGAGAACCCCGGCAAGCTCAGCGACGAGGAGATGCGGGTCATGCGCACCCATGTGCGGGAGACGGACGAGCTTATCCGGGGCATAGTGCCGGAGGATATCCGCCGCATCGCCGCGCGTCATCACGAAAGCTGGACGGCTCCGGTTACCCCCTGGGTCTTACCGGCGGGGAGCTGAGCTTTTCCGAGCGGGTGGTGGCCGTGGCCGACATAGTCAGCGCCCTGAGCAGCCGCCGCAGCTATAAGGAGCCGTTCCCGGCGGAGCGGACCGTGGCCATTCTGGGCAGGATGGCAGGCACCCAGCTTGACGGCGACATATGCGCCTACGTTATCGATAACTACGCCACAATTATCGCCGACACCGAGGAGGCCCGCGGAGAGATCATAGACAAATATCGGCACATCATGACAGAATACGCCCAGCTCAAGAAAGAGCTGGACGTATGACGGCTCAAAAATTAAATTCTGCCTCCCAGTCGAAGTCGCCGCTCTTTTCCAGAGCCTCGGGCCAGTGGGCGCACCAGTCCGGCGTCACCGGCTCCTCCACTCTGTCCAGACTGGGGGTGTAGGGCTTGATATCCAGCACCGGCGTTCCGTTTCTGGCGTCGATATAGCTCAAGCCCACCAGGGCTTTGTCTTTGTCCATCCATATGAGCTGGGCCGTGGTGACGGCGATGGGGTTGGGCCTCTGGGGGGAGCGGGTAGCAAAGGCGCCCATGCGCTCCGGTCCCTTGGTGTAGGGCTTGTCGTTCACCAGTACGGCCCTGTCCTCTGGGGTGTCACAGCCGTCAAACCACCAGTACACCTGTATATGTGAGAAGCCCTCCAGCCCTTCCAGGGCGGGGGCATATTTTATGTCCAGAGCCAGATAGGCCTCCCCGTCCTTATTCACTATTCTGCCGATGGGCCTCAATCTCAGGTTTTCCATGTCGTCGTCCTCCTTCGTGTTTTCCTCATAGCTGCTTTTGGTGATCTCCCGGCGCTCCTCCTGGGTGAGAGCCCTGCCCTCAGCCGCCGCCCTTAGGCATTTGGCGGTGATGGTGCGGCCCTGGGCTATCATCTCCGCCGGAGTCCCGGCAAAGACCAGCTCACCGCCGTCCCGGCCGCCGTCGGGGCCTATGTCTATGATGTAGTCCGCCCGCTTCATCACGTCGGTGTTGTGCTCTATTATCAGCACCGAGCTGCCCCGCTGGGCGAATCGCTCGAACAGCTCCATCAGCTTCCGGCAGTCGGAGGGGTGCAGCCCGGTGGTGGGCTCGTCCAGAATATAGATGCTGCCCTTTTTCCACAGGTGCTTTGCCAGCTTCAGCCGCTGCCGCTCGCCGCCGGAGAGAGTGGACAGGGGCTGGCCCAGGGTCATGTAGGCCAGACCTACTTCCCGCAGGGCTGTGACGCCCTTGAGTATCTTTTTGTCCTGAAAGAAATCCTCGGCCTCCAGCGCTGTCATGGACAGCACCTCCAGAATGTTTTTGCCCCTGTATTTATAGCTCAGGGCCTGACTGTTGTACCGCTGCCCGCCGCACTCCTCGCAGGTGGTGACTACCGGGTCCATGTACACAAGCTCCGTTACGATGACGCCCTTTCCCTGACAGTGAGGGCAGGCACCGGTGGAGTTAAAGCTGAACATCCCCTCGGAAACTCCGTTCTCCTCGGCAAAGAGCTTTCGGATGGCGTCCATGAAGCCCAGATATGAGGCGGGAGTGGAGCGCCCGGTGGCCGTGATGGGAGACTGGTCTATCCGTATCACCCTGTCGGCGTACTGCGCGGCAAAGACCCCGGAGATAAGGGAGCTCTTGCCGCTGCCGGCCACGCCGGTTATGACGCACACGCAGCCTGTGGGTATGTCCACATCGATGCCCTTCAGGTTATGCAGCGTCGCCCCGCGTATGGGCAGGAAGCCTGTGGGCTTTCGCGGCTCTGGCTTCAGCGGCAGATTCTCTCTGGCGGCCCGGCCGGTGAGGGTGTCCGCGCGCCGCAGCGCCTCCGGACTGCCCTGAAAGACTATCTGTCCGCCCTGCCTGCCTGCCAGCGGGCCCAGGTCAATAACCTCGTCTGCGATGGCTATGACGTCTCTGTCGTGCTCCACCACCAGCACGGTGTTGCCCCGGTCCCGCAGCTCTATGAGCAGCTTGTTCATCCTGTACACGTCCCTGGGGTGCATTCCCGTGCTGGGCTCGTCGAAGATGTACAGCATCCCCGTCAGGCTGGAGCCAAGATAGCGCACCAGTTTCAGCCGCTGGGCCTCGCCGCCGGAGAGGGAGGGGGTCTCCCTGTCCAGATTCAGATAGGGCAGGCCTATGTCTATCATCCGCGTCAGCCCCGCAACAAGGGTGTCCAGCAGGGTCTTGACTCTGGCGTCGTCCACCCGCTCCAGCACCCGCCGCAGCTCCGGCAGCTCCATCTGACACATATCCGCGATGCTGTAGCCGTCTATCCAGCAGGACAGCGCCTCCCGGTTCAGCCGCCTGCCCCGGCACTCCGGGCAGAGCCTCTGGGTCATGAGCCGGGAGGACTTGTCCGCCTGATAGCAGCTCAGGGAGGACATATCCCGGGTGAGATAGCGGTGCTTATAGGTGTTGTAAAGCCCCTCCACATGGGCGTTCTCCGGCGGGCTTTTCCCGTCGGCAGCGCCGTAAAGCAGCAGATTCATCTCTCTCTCGGAGTAGTCCTTCAGGGGCTTGTCCATGTCGAAAAAGCCGCTGTCCCTGTACTGCCGCCAGTACCACGCCCCCACCTTGAAGGTGCTGTCGGTAACGGCACCCTCCGCCAGAGATCTGTCCCTGTCAAGAATGGCGTCGATATTGATATCCGTCACCCTGCCCAGACCGCCGCAGACCGGGCACATCCCCGAGGGGTCGTTGAAGGAAAAGCAGGAGGCTGAGCCGGCATAGGGCTGCCCTATTCGGGAATACAGCAGACGCAGCCCGGTGTACAGCTCCGTTATGGTGCCCACGGTGGAGCGGATATTGCCGCCCAGAGCCGTCTGGTCCACTATGGCGGCCGGGGCCAGCCCCTCTATAAGCTCCGCCTGAGGCTTCTCGTACTTGGGCATACGGTTTCTTACAAAGGCCGGATAGGTCTCATTGACCTGCCTCGCCGCCTCCGCCGCCACCGTGTCAAACACGATGCTGGATTTGCCCGAACCGGACACTCCGGTGAATACCACTATCTTGTTTTTGGGTATGGCCAGGGAAATATTTTTCAGATTGTTCTGGCACAGCCCCTTGATGATTATCTCGTTCATGTCTGCTCCCATCCGTTCTGATTTGCCGGCGTCCTTATTGTGGCATGAATAAAAATATACTTCAAGAGGGAATTTGCACTGTTTGAAAAAATCTCTCAGGGCGCTCTGCACTGGCCTAAAAAAGTGAATTCGCATCATTAAACAACAACCAGCGATTACTAATAATGATATTTTAATTGAATTGAAACAGAAAGCAACAGAATAATTGTGAAATAGTCTGCCAAATTTGCGTTCAGCGGTTGAAATCCCGAAAAAAATATGTTATAATGCAGCCATTAAGCACAGGGGAGACGCGGTATGCTCACAGAGGAACAGTGTCTGAAAATTGAAAACGGCCTCACCGCAGAGCTTTCGCCGCGAAAGGCCGCGGCCTATCTCTGCCTGCATATGGGGCTGATGCTGTCTGAGGCCGCGGCCCTGCGGCTGGGCGATATTGACTTAAAAAGCGGCACGGTGAATGTCCGCCATGCGGCGGTGCGCTGCGAAAACGGGGACGGCCTTACGCTGGCTGAGGCGGATATGCCCCGCGTACTGCCAATGCCTCCCCATGTGCGCCGTTATATGAAGGACTGTGTCCGGCTCTACCCCTCGAGGGACTGCTTCATAATGAGCGGGGACGAGAGGCTGCCCCCCTTCCACCTGATGCAGAACGTGCTAAGCTCCGTCAACAGACGCGCCGGGGTGGGGGAGAATCTGTCCGCTATGGATCTGAGAAACGCCTTTATTCGCCGCTGCATCCAGTCGGGCATGGATCTGTACAGCCTCTGCGCCTATATCGGCATCCGGCAGCCCAACGTGATATTAAAGCGCTTCGGCGAATATTTTACGCCAAGGTACGACGCCATCCTCAGTCTGGAGCGGTTCAGCTCCGGCGGGGACAGACCGGCGGCGGGCCGCCGGGGTATGAACCTGCTTATCCTGGGCGCCGGCAGTCAGGGCCCGGTGGAGCGGGAGATAGCGGAGGACCTGGGCGTGTTCAGCGCCATCGCCTTTCTGGACGACGACACCGGCAACCGCCTTGCCATAGGCCCTTTGTCGGACTATGAGCGGCTGAGGCATATCTACCCCGCCGCCATCCCCAGCTTCGGCAATTCTCAGCTGCGCCGGGAGTACTATGACAGGCTCATAGCCGCGGGTTACGCCATCCCCCGGCTTATCCATCCCTCCGCCTCCATCTCCGGCAGCAATGTGAAGCTGGGCCAGGGCGTGGTGATAGAGCCCAAGGTCATAATCGGCAACGACGTTACCGTAGGCGACAATGTGATACTCTCCGCCGGCTGTGTGCTGGACAGGGAGTGCGTTATAGAGGCCGATTCCCATGTGGGCTGTGCCTGCACGGTGACCAGAGGCAGCCGGGTGGAGCGGGGCTACCGTGTGCCCGCGGGTACGGTTTTTGACAACAGCGTGAAATAACAGAGGTGTGCCTGTAATGTACAGAAGGTTTATAAAGCGTTTTTTGGATATAGTGCTTTCCGCGCTGGGGCTGCTGGTGCTGTCCCCGCTGCTGCTGGCGGTTTCTATGGCCATAGTGGCGGAGGACCCCGGCCCGGTGTTCTTCCGCCAGAAGCGGGTGGGCATACATAAGAGCTATTTTGACATCGTGAAGTTCCGCTCCATGCGGATAGACACGCCCAAGGACGTGCCCACCCATCTGCTGGAGGAGCCGGAGAAATGGATTACCGGGGTGGGCCGGGTCATACGAAAGACCAGCATTGACGAGCTGCCCCAGATAGCCCAGATACTCACCGGGAAGATGAGCATTATCGGCCCCCGCCCCGCGCTGTGGAACCAGTTCGACCTGGTGGCGCTGCGGGATAAATACGGCGCCAACGATGTGACGCCGGGACTCACCGGCTGGGCCCAGGTCAACGGCCGGGACGAGCTGGAGCTGGAGGAGAAGGCCCGTATGGACGGGGAGTATGCCCAGAAGCTCAGCTTTGCGCTGGATGTGCGGATATTCTTTATGACCGTCACCGGCATCATCGGGCACCGGGGCGTGGTAGAGGGCGGTACGGGCGCTCTCAGAAGGGAGAAGAAGATATGAGCGTTTTGGCTGTTACCGGTATAACGGGCCACTCCGGCGGTTTTTTCCTGAGAGAGCTGGAGAACAGGGGATATACCGGCAGGCTGCGCTGCTTTGTGCGCCCCAGCTCCGACACCTCCGCCCTGGACGCTTCGCCGCTGGATATAGAAAAGTGCGTGGGCCGGCTGGACTGCTATGAGGATCTGCGCCGCTTCGTCCGGGGCGCGGACACGGTGCTGCACATCGCCGGTATTTTGATGACCCCGCTGCTGCTCAAGGCTATAGAGGCCGAGGGCGGAGTTGGTCACGTGGTGCTGGTGCACACCTCCGGCATCTACTCCCGGCACAGGATGGCCTCCGGTGAGTATCAGGAGGTGGAGCGGGATATGCAGCAGTATCTGGAGCGGGGCATGAACATCACTCTGGTGAGGCCCACCATGATATTCGGGGATATGCGGGACCACAACATCTCCAAGTATATCCGCATGGTAGATAAGCTTCCCCTTATGCCGGAGATAGACCGGGGCCGGGGCCTTATCCAGCCGGTGAACGCGCGGGACCTGGCCCAGATATACTATCTGGCCGCCATGACGGAGCGCCCGCCGAGGCTGGAGTATTTCGCCAGCGGTGAGCGGCCCCTGAGCCAGCATGAGATGACGGATATGATAGGCCGGGAGCTGGGCAAGAGGATGCGCTATATAAGCTGCCCCATGTGGCTGGGCGTGGCCGGGGCCTGGCTGGTCCGGGTGCTGACCCTGGGCAGGAAGGACTATGTGGAAAAGGTGCTGCGCATGGGCGAGGACCGCTGCTTCAGCCGGGAAAACTCCGGCGCGGAGCTGGGCTATGAGCCGGAGCCCTTTGCGGCAGGACTGAGCCGGGAGGTAAAGGAGTATTTGAATGGCAGGAGATAACAGACCCAGGAGGATACTGTTCCTTTCCAACCACTATATAACGCTTTACGCCTTCCGCCGGGAGCTTATCGGGAGGCTGGCCGCCGACGGACATGAGGTGTATATCTCCGTGCCGGAGGACGATCGGAACAAATACTTTGAGGCTCTGGGCTGCCGGCTTATCATAACGCCCATGTCCCGCAGGGGCGTGAACCCGCTGGAGGACCTGGAACTTCTGCGGCAGTACCGGCGCATGATGACGGAGCTTAAGCCGGACATCGTGTTCAGCTATACCATAAAGCCCAATATTTACGGCTCTCTGGCCGCCAATCGGATGAGGATAAAGCAGGTGTGCAACATCACCGGCACCGGCGCCACCTTCCTCGGCGGCGGTCTGGTGAGCCATGTGGCGAAGATGATGTACCGACTGTCGGTGAGAAGGGCCTATAAGGTGTTTTTCCAGAACACCGGAGACAGGGACTTCTTTGTCAGCCGGGGTATGGCGCCCGCTGACAGCCAGCTTTTGCCCGGTTCGGGAGTGAATCTGGAGCAGCACAGCCTATGCCCTATGCCGGAGGGAGAGACAGTAAGCTTCATCTATATAGGCCGGGTAATGGCCGTGAAGGGCATAGAGCAGTATCTGGACTGCGCCGACCACATCCGCTCAAGATACCCCTACACCCGCTTTTATATCGCGGGCTTTATCGAGGAGGCGCGCTTTGAGCCGGTGATAAAGGCCGCCTGCGAAAAGGGCGACATCGAATATCTGGGCTTTCAGGAGGATATAGACCAGTGGCTGCGCCGCTGTCACTGCGTCATTCTGCCGTCTCTGGGGGGCGAGGGCGTACCCAACGCTCTGCTGGAGGCGGCCGCCACCGGCAGGGCCTGCATCGCCTCCCGGGTCAACGGCTCCGTGGACGCGGTGGAGGAGGGGCGCACGGGCTACCTCTTTGCCCCCGGAAGCGAAAGAGAGCTTATCGAAAAAGCGGAGCAGTTTCTTTCCCTGAGCCGGGAGGAGCAGAGCGCCATGGGCCTGGCGGGCCGGGCCAAGATGGAGCGGGAGTTTGACCGGGAGCTGGTCATCGCCAGATATATGAAAGAGGTGGACCGGCTGTGATACGTGTGCTGCAGATGATAGGCGCGCTGAACGCCGGCGGCTCTCAGGCCATGCTCATGAACATATACCGCCATACGGACAGGGAGCGGATACAGTTTGACTTCGTGCTGGACAGGCCGGAGGAGCTTTTCTATGCCGATGAGGTCAGGGCTCTGGGCGGCAATATCTATACCCTGCCCCTGTTCAACGGCCGCAACGCCGGTGCGGTCATACGTGCCTGGGACGCCTTTCTTACAGAGCACCCGGACTATCAGGTGCTCCACTCCCATGTGCGCAGCTATGCCTCTTTGTACCTGCCAGTGGCCAAAAGGCACGGGCTGAAAACGGTGATACACAGCCACAATACCTCCAATCGGGCGGGCCCTGCCGTAGCGGTCAAGGCAGCGCTGCAATATCCTCTGCGCTATCAGGGCGATGTGCTGATAGGCTGCTCCACCGAAGCGGGCCGCTGGCTATTCGGGGAGAAGGCCTGCCGGAGCGACAGGTACGTTTTCCTGCCCAACGGCGTGGAGCTGGACCGTTTTCGGCCCGACCCCGAGGTGAGACGGGAGTACCGGGGGCAGCTGGGCCTTGAGGACAGCTATGTGGTGGGCCACGTGGGCAGGCTGGGCCCGGCGAAAAACCACCTTTTCCTGCTGGAGTCTTTCGCGAAACTCCACGCTCTGCGGCCGGAGTCCCGGCTGCTCATTGTGGGCGACGGAGAGCTTCGCGGTGAGATAGAGGCCAGGATATCCGCCCTGGGCCTTGCCGGGAGCGTGATAATGACCGGCAACAGGGATGATGTGCCCCGGCTGATGCAGGCCATGGACGTGTTCGCCTTTCCCTCCCTCTGGGAGGGCCTGCCGGTGACGCTGGTGGAGGCTCAGTCCGTGGGCTTGCCCTGCATTATATCTGACAGAATAACGAAGGACGTGGATATCACTCCCCTCATCACCCGGCTGCCGGTGGACAGCCCGGAGCTGTGGGCCAAGGAGCTTGTGAAAGACCGGCAGCGGCGGGACTGCTCTCAGCTCATAGCCCGGTCCGGCTTCGATATACGGGATTCCGCCGCAAGGCTGTGCGGTATATACGAGGCGCTGGCGGCGGGGAAGCAGATAAAACAGACTGTATAATAACTTCGGGGGAGCGCTATGAGAATAATCCAGGTGGTGCCGTGCCTGCATATCGGCGGCGCGGAGATAATGTGCGAAAACCTGACAAACGCGCTTATGGATATGGGCCATCATGTGACGGTGGTCAGTTTGTACGATGTAAGCTCGCCCATAACCGAACGGCTCAGTCAAAGAGGGGCGGACGTCAGGTACCTTTCCAAAAAGCCCGGCGTTGACCTGTCCATGATAGGCAAGCTGAAAAAGCTCTTCGCGGAGGAAAAGCCGGACGTGGTACATACCCATACCCACGCCATCCAGTATGTCGCCCCCGCCGCCAGAGCCGTGGGTGTTCCAGCGCAGATACATACGGTACACAGCGTGGCCAAGATGGAATACACCGGCCCAGGCCGATATCTGGAGGGCTTTCTGTTCCGGCGCTGGGGTATTTTGCCGGTGGCGCTGAGCGCAGAGGTCCGGCGTACAGTGGCGGAGGAGTACAGGCTTCCCGCCGAGGCCGTGCCCATTGTATTTAACGGTATAGACCTGAGCCGCTGCGTGGTCAAGGAAAACTATCGGGCCGCCTCTCCGTTCGTGATCATGCACGTGGGCAGGATAAGCGAAGCGAAGAACCATGCCGGTCTTATCAAAGCCTTTGCCCTGTTCAGGGAGCGGTTTCCCGACTCCAAATTAAAGCTGGTGGGTGACGGTGAGCTGCGCTCATCCATGGAGGAGCTGACGGCGAGCCTGAAGCTGGGCGGCAGCGTGGAGTTTCTCGGTGAGCAGGGCTCAGTATATGAGCTGTTGGGCGCGGCGGACGTCTTTGCCATGCCCTCCAATTTCGAGGGTATGCCGATGGCGCTGGTCGAGGCCATGGGCAGCGCCCTGCCGGTGATGGCCACGGCGGTAGGCGGCATCCCGGATATGATAGAGGATAATGTAAACGGCCTGCTGGTGGATAAGGAGCCCGCGAAGATAGCGCAGGCCCTTGCCCGGCTCGCGTCCGACGAGCAGCTGCGACGGCGGCTGGGCTGCGCCGCGTTGGAGCGGGCGCAGCAGTATTCAGCAAGGACTATGGCGGAGAGCTACACGGACATATATGAAAAAAGGCTCAGCGCCCGCAGCGGACGCTGAGCGGAAAAGCGGGACATGGAATCGACGATTAAATTCAGCGTGATAGTGCCGGTGTACAATGCGGAAAAGTATATGGACGCCTGCGTTGGCTCCGTGCTCAACCAGAGCTTCGGGAGCTTTGAGCTTATATTGGCGGACGACGGGTCTTCCGACGGCAGCGGCGCCATATGCGACGGCTATGAGCGCATGGACGGCCGGGTCAGAGCCTTTCACAAGGCCAATCAGGGGCAGCTTCATACGCGCTGCTTCGGGGTGGAGATGGCCCGCGGGGAGTACTGTGTTTTCCTGGACGCGGACGATTTTCTGGAGCCTGACGCGCTGGCCGTGCTGGAGCGGAATATCTCCCACACCGGCTGTGACTGCGTTATATACAGCTTCAAGTGCCTGCGGGACGGCGCTGTTATTGACGTGATAAAGTGTGACGGGAGGTACTCCGGTCAGGTCATCCGCGACAAAAGGCTGGTATTCAATATTCTGCTCAACAGCGTCTGTTTCAACGCCGTATGGAGGAAGTGTGTGCGCCGGGCCTGCTTTGACGGCCGGGACTACAGCGAGTATTATCGCGTCAGACACGGCGAGGACCTGATACACAGCGTTGAGATAATGGAGAACGCCGAGAGCTTCCTTTTCATAGAGGACGCGCTGTATAACTATACCTTCAACACCGCCGGAGTCACCCGCACCATAGATTACGACAAGCGGGAGCACACCTGCGTTCCCCAGCGGTATGTGCTGGGTATGCTGGAGAAAACCGGCGTATTTAAAAAAGAGGACTATGACCGGCTCAGAAACTACTATCTGGACATGGAGGTCATAGAGCTCCGCCGTCTGGCGCGGCGCTGCTCCGACAGAAAAGCGGCCTGCGCCGCCATGGAGCGGCTGCACAGCGACCCGCTCTATACCGAATTTTTAAGCGCGGGGTATAAAAGAGCACCCAGACTGCCGTGGCAAGGGAAGGTGGGGGCGCTGAACAGAGCGCTCTACAGGCTTACTATTGCCCTGTTCAAAAGGCGGCGCTACAGCTCTGTCATACTTCTGGATACGCTTATGTGCCTGGCGCTCGGAGGGAGAGAATGATAGATAAAGGTAAGGTCATAAGCTCTCTGGCCTATAAATTCGTGGAGCGTTTTTCAGTGAAGGGCATAGGCTTTGTGATAAGCCTGATCCTCCTAAGGCTGCTTACACCGGACGATTTCGGCCGCGTCGCCATACTCAACGTATTCATCAGTCTTTCGCAGACCGTGGTGGAGAGCGGGCTGGGCGTTGCCCTGGTGCAGAGCCGTGAGGTGGATGACCGGGACTATTCAACAGTCTTTTACATCGGCATGGCCCTTTCCGCGCTGATGGTGCTGGCGCTATACTTCGCGGCGCCGCTGGTGGCGGAGTTTTACAAAAGCCCGGTGCTGGTCCTGCCGCTGCGGGTGTATTCGTTGAGCCTGTTTTTCGGCTCCTTCAACTCCATACAGGTGGCGATAATCCAGCGGGGCCTGCGTTTTAAGGAGCAGCTTCGCTGCAGCCTCGTCGCCACGCTGATATCCGGCACTCTGGGCGTTACCCTCGCCTTTCGGGGCGCGGGCCTGTGGGCGCTTATAGCGTACTACTTCGCTCAGATAGTGGTGTACTGCCTGGCTATGCTCACTGCCCTGCGCTGGCTGCCGCGCAGCCGCTTTTCCGTGGACAGCGCAAGGCGGCTCTACGGCTTCGGCGGACGTATGCTGGCCTCGGCGCTGCTCAATTCCATATATAACGATGTGCGCCCGCTGATAATAGGCAAGAAATTCTCCACCGGCGACCTGGGCTATTATGACAGAGGACAGCAGTTTTCCAGTATAATTTCTCTGAACATTGACGCCGCCGTCCAGTCTGTGATGCTGCCGGTGTTTTCAAAGTCCCAGAATGACCGGGAGCAGCTTCGTGGGCTGGTGCGCCGCTCTGTGAGCGTAGGGACGCTGCTTATCTTCCCGGCTATGCTGGGCATGGCGGCGGTGGCGGAGCCTATGGTGCGGCTGCTGCTGACAGACAAGTGGCTGCCCAGCGTCATATTTGTGCGGGTGTTGTGCCTGGCGGAGACGCAGGTGCCGCTCACCTCCACGAATCTGGTGGTGCTCAAGGCGCTGGGGCGCAGCGATGTGTACATGAAGCAGGAGATACTGCGCCGGTCTTTGATGCTGGCGGTGCTGCTGTTCACGGTATTCGCCTTCGACTCGGTGCCGGTCATCGCCTGCGGCTTCGCCTTCAGCGCGTGGCTGGACGCCTTCGTCACATCCATGCCCCTGAAAAAACTCATAGGCTACGGCTTCGCGGAGCAGCTTCGGGACGTGTGGAAAACCGGGGTCGCCGCCATTGTGATGGGGCTGACGGTATACGCGATGAATCTGCTGGCGCTGCCGCTGGCTGTGAAGCTGACGCTCCAGGTTTTATGCGGGGCGGCGGTGTACGTGTTGGCCTGCAGGGCACTTGGAAGCGACGGGTATATGTATGTCAGGGCCGCGGTCAAAAGCTATCTTCACAGGGAGCGGGAGAGAAAACATGAGTGAAAATACTGATATAAACCTCAGCGGCAGGACGGTCCTGGTCACCGGGGCCGCCGGTTTCATCGGCAGCTTCCTGTGCGCGGGGCTGCTGCGCCGCTTTCGCGGTATCCGCGTGGTGGGTGTGGACAATATGAACGACTACTACGCCGTCTCACTTAAGGAATATCGGCTCCGCTGCATAGACCGGACGGCCGGTGAGCGGCATGACAGCGGCTGCTCCTTTGAATTCGTCCGTGCCAATCTTGCCGACAAGACCGCGGTGGAGGGCATCTTCCGGGAATACAGGCCCTCTGTGGTGGTGAATTTGGCGGCTCAGGCGGGAGTGCGCTATTCCATAGACCATCCCGACGTCTATATCGAGTCCAACATCCTGGGCTTTTATAACTTACTGGAGGCCTGCCGCCGCTCCTATGACGGCGGCGCCGTGGGAGTGGAGCATCTGGTGTACGCCTCCAGCTCCTCGGTCTACGGCAACAACGAGAAGGTGCCCTATTCCACCGACGACAGGGTGGACGACCCCATCTCCCTCTACGCCGCCACCAAGAAGTCCGATGAGCTGCTGGCCCACGCCTACTCCAAGCTCTACGATATCCCCTGCACCGGCCTGCGGTTCTTCACGGTGTACGGCCCTGCCGGGCGGCCGGACATGGCCTACTACAGCTTTACAGACAGGCTAATAGAGGGCGGTGTTATCGACATCTTCAACTACGGTGCCTGCCGTAGGGACTTTACCTATATCGACGACATAGTGGAGGGTATCCTGCGGGTCATGGAGCGGCCGCCTGAGCGCTCCAAGGGGGCGGACGGCCTGCCTGTGCCCGCCTACAGGCTCTACAATATCGGCAACAGCCATCCGGAGAAGCTGCTGGATTTTGTGGAGATACTGCAGCAGGAGCTGGTCTCGGCGGGGCTGCTGCCGAAGGACTACGATTTTGAGGCGCACCGGCGGCTGGTGCCCATGCAGGCGGGTGACGTGGCCGTGACCTATGCGGAGGTCTCACCGCTGGAGCGGGACTTTGGCTTTAGGCCGGACACACCGCTGCGTGAGGGGCTGCGCCGCTTTGTGGGCTGGTACAAGGAATACTATAAGCTGTAGGAGGCTTTGGGATATGAAGATAGCTGTTGCGGGCGTGGGCTATGTGGGCCTTTCCCTGGCGGTACTGCTGAGTCAGCGCCATGAGGTCACGGCGGTGAGCACGACGCCTGCCAAGGTGGACATGATAAATTCCGGCGTCTCCCCCATAGTGGACGGGGATATAAGCGCTCTGCTGGCCGAAGGCAGCCTGAAGCTGCGGGCAACTGTGGACAAGGAGGCGGCCTATACCGGCGCGGACATTGTCATCGTGGCCGCGCCCACCAACTATGACCCGGTGAAAAACTACTTCGACACCTCCGCCGTGGAGGACGTGCTGGACATAGTGGGCCGGGTGAACCCGTCGGCGCTGGTGGTCATTAAATCCACGGTGCCCGTGGGCTATACCGAGGGGATAAGGCAGCGGACGGGGAATCAAAATATACTCTTTTCCCCGGAATTTCTCCGGGAAGGCCGCGCCCTGTACGATAACCTCCACCCCAGCCGCATCATCGTGGGCACTGTAATGGACGACGCCCGGCTCAAGGCGGCGGCGGAGGGCTTTGCCGGACTTCTGAAGGAGGCGTCTCTGGAGGCAGACGCTCCCGTGCTGCTGACGGATCTGACCGAGGCTGAGGCCATCAAGCTTTTCGCCAACACCTATCTGGCCCTGAGAGTCAGCTACTTCAACGAGCTGGACACCTACGCGGAGCTTCGGGGTCTGGACAGCCGCCAGATCATTCGGGGCGTGTGCATGGACCCCCGCATCGGCTCCCACTACAATAACCCCTCCTTCGGCTATGGCGGCTACTGCCTGCCCAAGGACACAAAGCAGCTGTTGGCCAACTTCGGGGACGTGCCCTCCAACCTTATCCGGGCTATCGTGGACTCGAACTCCACCCGCAAGGACTTCGTGGCCGAGCAGATACTCAAGCGCGCCGGATACTACGGCAGCGCCGGCGAGGGCCTCAACGGCGTTCCGGGCAGGGACTGCGTGGTGGGCGTATACCGGCTCACCATGAAATCCGGCTCCGACAATTTCCGCCAGTCCAGCATACAGGGGGTCATGAAGCGCATAAAGGCCAAGGGCGTTACCGTGGTGGTGTACGAGCCCTCACTTCGGGAGGAGAGTTTCTTCGGCAGCCGGGTGCTGCGCTCGCTGGAGGAGTTCAAGGCCGACTGCGACGTTATCGTTGCCAACCGCATGGACGAGGCTCTGGCTGATGTGGCGGACAAGGTATATACCAGGGACCTGTTCTCCAGAGACTGACGGTGAATACTTACAGAAGGGCGTGACGGCTTGAAGCGGATACTGATATGGGCCTTGAAGGCGGCGGCGGCAGGCGTGGCGGCGCTGTTGGTGCTGTGCGCGCTGTGTATGCTGTACTATAACGTGCCCGTCCACTATACCAATGAGACGGGGACCACTGAATACCGCTGGCAGGCCGGGGCGTACTACCGCAAGGGCACCGAGGGCTTTGCCTTCGGGCGCACCAATAACGACGGCTTTGTCAATCTAAACGACTATAAACAGGGGGAGCATATCGATATCCTGCTGATGGGCTCTTCCCATGTGGAGGCCATGAACGTGCCGCTGGAGGAGAACACCGCCGCCGTGCTCAATCAGCTTTCCGGCGGTGCGAGCTATTGCTACAGTATCGGCGTCTCCGGCCACACGCTGCCGTACTGCGTTAAGCATCTGGAGCGGGCGCTGGAGCTGTACGAGCCGGAGAAATACGTTGTCATCGAGACAGGTACGCTGAGCTTTCCCCAAAGCGATATTGACGCTGTGCTGGCGGGGACGCTGGCGGATATACCCTCCCAGAGCGGCGGGCTGGTCGGCCTGATGCAGAAGCTCAGCTATCTCAGGCTGTTTTATACCAAGTACATAAAGACCGGCGGCGAGGCCGACGGCGCAGCGGCGGACGCCGGAGTCGTGCCGGAGGCGGTCATAGCGCGGATAGGGGAGATATGCCGGGAAAAAGACGTCACGCCTATTATCGCCTATCACAGCCCTGTACTGGTGGATGAGAGCGGTCAGCCCTATTCCCAGGCGGCTGCGTCAGAGCTTGCCGCCTTTCGGGCTGCCTGCGATGAAAACGGCGTGGTCTTTGCCGACGCCTCCGGTGACTTCGTGGAGGGCTTCAGGCAGTACTGCCGCCTGCCCTACGGATTTTTGAACACCGCTCCTGGCGCCGGGCACATGAACTCCTGGGGTCACCGGCTGTACGCTGCGCGGATATATGAGACGGTGGAAGAACTGGAGGCACAGCCATGATATTCAACTCCCTGTCCTTCGCCGCGTTCTTCACCCTTGTCTGCGCTCTGATGGCGCTGACGAATATAAAAAAGCTCACCGACCTGCTGCCCTTCCCTGTGGGCCGTCTGCGGCGCATCATGCTGCTGCTGGCGGGCTACGTGTTCTACGGCATCTGGGATATAGGCTGCTGCCTGCTGCTGCTGGGCATTACCGCGGCCTCTTATTTCTGCGCTCTGGGCTGGGCGAAAAGCGGCAAAAAGCTCTGGGTGACGGCGGGTGTGGTGCTGCCGCTCATAGTGCTGGGCATATTTAAGTACTTCAACTTCTTCGTGGCCTCCTTCTGTGCCGTCTTCGGCATTGCCGACGCCGGTGCGCTGAAGCTGCTTTTGCCTCTGGGCATCTCTTTTTACACCTTCCAGTCTCTGGGCTATGTGGTAGACGTGTACCGGGGCAAGGCCCCGGCGGAGCGGGATTTTGTAACGGTGGCCCTGTTCACCGCCTTCTTCCCTCTGCTGGTGTCCGGCCCCATCGCCAGAGCGGGACAGCTTATGCCCCAGTTCAGCCAGGACAGGAATATCAGCCTGAAGAATCTGGAGGCCGGAGTCCAGTATTTCACCTTCGGCTTATTTAAAAAGCTGGTCATAGCCGACAATATCTCTGTCTTTGTGAACGCTGTGTACGATAACCCTGCGGAGTTTCACGGCTTTACGGTGCTGCTGGCGGTCGTGGCCTACTCAATCCAGATATACTGCGACTTCTCCGGGTACTCGGACATGGCCGTTGGCTGCGCCCGCTGTCTGGGCTACGAGCTGCCCCGGAACTTTGATCTGCCGTACCTCTCCCGGAATGTCAGTGAGTTCTGGAAGCGCTGGCATATAAGTCTTTCCAGCTGGCTCAAGGACTATGTGTACATACCCCTGGGCGGAAACCGCAAGGGCGAGCTAAAAAGTTATGTAAACCTATTCCTCACCATGCTCATAGGCGGCCTGTGGCACGGGGCGAACTGGACCTATGTGGTCTGGGGCGGGCTTCACGGGGTGGCCCTGTGTGTGCATAAGCGGTATCTGAAAATGAAAAAAGCCCGGGGCATTACGGGCGAGCCCCCCTGGGCTGTCGCTTTGTCCACGGTCTGCACCTTTCTTTTTGTGAGCCTGTGCCTGGTGTTCTTCCGGGCGGACAGCTTCCGTAACGCATGGAGTGTGCTGGCTGCGGTGTTTACCTGGCAACGGGGCGTGGTATTCGTCAGCTCCTGGGCTGTGCTGGGCATACTGCTGGTGGCGGCGGCGGAGTTTGCGGCGGTGGTGCGCTGCCGAAAGCGGGGCGGGCCGCTGGCGGGAGTCTATCCCACGGTGAGCCTGAATACGGTTTCCGGGCTTGTGATATTCTTCGTGTTTTTGGGCCTGACTTTGGGTCTGGGCTATACCGGCGTCAACCCCTTTATCTACGCTCAGTTCTAGCACGGTGCAACGATTTCAAAGAATAGAAAGGACGATAAGTATGAACAACAGACCATTGTTTGAAGCCTGCTGCGGCTCCGCCGAGGACGCCATCCGCGCCTATCAGGGCGGGGCTGACCGGGCCGAGCTTTGCAGCGATCTGTTCCACGGCGGCCTGACCCCCAGCATGGGCGCTTTGCTCACCGTTCGCGCCCAGGCCCCCGGCTTCCCGCTCATGTGTATGGTGCGCCCCAGGGAGGGCGGCTTCTGCTATACCCAGGTGGAGTATGAGGTGATGCTGGCGGACGCCGCCGCGTTTATCGAAAACGGCGCAGAGGGCATAGTATTCGGCTTTCTCCACGAGGACGGCACTATCGACGTGGAGCGCTGCCGGGAGATGCTGAAGGTAATAGGCGACAGGCAGTCGGTGTTCCACCGGGCCTTTGACCTGACGCCGGAGCCTATGGAGGCGCTGGAGACGCTTATCGAGCTTGGCGTCACCCGTGTGCTTTCCAGCGGTCAGAAGCCCACGGTGCCCGAGGGCATAGAGCTGCTGCGCCGTATGGTGGAGCAGGCCGGGGAGCGCATAGAGGTCATGCCCGGCGCCGGAATCACTCCGGAGAACGCCGCCTGGTGCCGCCGGGAGACCGGCGCCGCCTGCATCCATGCCGCCATGCACCGGACCGCCTACGACCGCAGCGCCGCCGGAAACCCGGCCATATACTTCGGCGGCTGCGTCTATCCCCCGGAGGACAGGTACCTTGTGACCCACAGCGATGACGTGGCCGACTTCATCCAAAGGCTGGAACAGAAGTAAATATCTCAATAAGATAAGAAAACCTCTTGAATTATCCGTTCAAGAGGTTTATTATATGCTCATGAAATTATAGAGAACGCGAAAGGATCGGCCATACACATGAGCGGCGACGCGGTAATACTGCACAGCGATATGAACAGCTTTTATGCATCGGTGGAGATGATGCTTGACCCGAGCCTGCGGGGGAAGGCGGTGGCGGTCTGCGGCTCCACCCAGAGCAGGCACGGCATAGTGCTGGCCAAATCACAGCTTGCCAAGAAGGCCGGAGTAAAGACCGGCATGGTCAACTGGCAGGCGCGGCAGCTCTGCCCGGAGCTTATTGCGGTGCCGCCCCAGTATGAGCAGTATATGAAATACAGCAAGCTGGCCCATGAGATATACGGCCGCTATACCGACCTTGTGGAGCCCTTCGGCATGGACGAGTGCTGGCTGGACGTGAGCCGCTCCATGGGGCGCTTCGCTTCGCCGCTGGCGCTGGCGGACGAGATACGCCTCAGCGTCCGGGAGGAGCTGGGGCTGACGGTGAGCATAGGCGTCAGCTTCAACAAGGTCTTTGCCAAGCTGGGCTCGGATATGAAGAAGCCGGACGCCGTAACGGTGATACCCCGGGACAGCTTTAAGGAGCTGGTCTGGCCTCTGGCGGCGGACGAGATGATATACGTGGGCCGCGCCACCCTGCGCAAGCTCAGCGCCCTGGGCTATCACACCATCGGCGACGTGGCCAACGCCGACCCCCAGCTGCTGTACAGGCTGCTGGGCATAAACGGTCTGTCTGTCTGGCGCAACGCCAACGGTCTGGACGACTCCCGCGTGGCGGTCACCGGGTATGAGCCGCCCATCAAGTCCATTGGCCACGGTATAACCTGCGTGTGCGACCTTGTGAGCAGCGAGGAGGTCTGGAAGGTGATGCTGGAGCTGAGTCAGGATGTGGGCCACAGACTGCGGCTCAACGGGCTGACCGCCGGAGGGGTGCAGATAATGGTGCGCTGCAGCGACCTGGGCTTTCAGCAGTTTCAGCGGCAGCTCCCTATGAGCACCCAGCTCCCCTCTGAGATAGCGGCTGCGGTCTACTCGCTGCTTGAAGAGCGCTACGACCGGCGGGACAAGGTGCGGGCCGTGTGTGTCCGGGCTATAAGTCTCGCGCCGAAGGATAAGCCGGAGCAGCTCAATATGTTTTTCGACAATCAACGGCACGAAAAACTCGACCGCATACAGGCTGCGGTCGAGGATATTCGTGAGCGCTACGGCAAACGCGCTCTCACCTATGGAAGTCTGCTGGGCGATATCAAGATGCCCGACGACGGCCGACATATAGTCCGTATGCCGGACCTGATGTTCCACTAGTCTTTTATGCCTTCCCCTTCGGGGAAGGTGGCGCGAAGCACCGGATGAGGGAACCGGAACGCCCGTCCGTTCCCGCCGTTACTCCCCGCATCCCCAAATCGAAGCTCAACGCAGTGGGTTCGATTTGGAAAGGAAGAAGGAAGGAGCGGATATGCAGTTTTCACCGCAAGGCGGAAACGAAATGGAGCGAGTTTCTTCTGACTTGGATGAGGGAACCGGCAGCCATTCATCGGTGCGGCGTTTTCCGAATAGACCGGCGACCCTCATCAGTCTCGCTGCGCTCGCCAGCTTCCCCCTGGGGAAGCCTTTTTATTTGCCCTCCGTCAGCTTTTGGTACAGCTTCATCAGCTCCGCCACGCAGGCGGCCTGGCTCTCGCCCTTTTCGTAGCCCTGGCCCTTCCACTGCTCCGCAAAGGCCCTGGCCGCCGCTCTCTGCTGTACGTTCGTCATGTCTGCTGTCCTCCGTTTCTGTTTACCGGGCGGCACGTCCGGTGCGCGTATCGCCAAAGCATTGCAAAATCGCCGCCAAGTGGTTATAATCAAATCAGTGTTTCATCAAATAAGCTGCGCCAAGCCTGCGCTTGACTTCCCGCCCAGGGCGGAGATTATATGTTTCAGGTGTCCCTTATGGAATTTATCACAAAATACGCCATGCCCATCGCCTGCGCACTGCTGCTGAGCATCTTTTTCCTGTCTTTGCCCAATCTGAGACAGGCCCGGCTGGGGGAGGCTGACCCGGATCGCCGCCGGCTCACCCGGGCGGACGCGCTTATCATGGCGCTGATAGCCCTGGCTTACGCCGGCGCTGCCTTCTGGAAGCTGGGCGATACCCGCGCCCCCCAGAGCTTCGTGAATATGGAAAACAGCTCCGCCGTCATTGAATTAAAGGGGGAGCAGCCGGTCTGCGCCATCGGCCTGTACACCGGCGTGGGCATCGGCGGATACGCCATAGAGTATGCCCCGGACGGGGAGAGCTTTTCGCCTCTGACGGCTTTTACCCAGACCCACGCGGACGTGCTCAAGTGGCACAGTGTGGCACTTGACGCGCCCGTGACCGGCGGCGCTCTGCGCATTAGCGGCAGCGGCAATGTCTGGCTGGGGGAGCTGGTCTGCTTTGACAAAGACGTGGCCACCGTGGCCGTATCCGGCTCCGTGCCTCAGCTCTGTGACGAGCAGGAGCTGGCCTGCTCCGTTCAGGACTATATGAACTCCTCCTACTTTGATGAGATATACCACGCCCGAACGGCCTGGGAGCATCTCAACAGCGTAGAGCCCTATGAGATAACCCACCCGCCTCTGGGCAAGCTTATCATTTCACTGGGCATAAGCATCTTCGGCATGACGCCCTTCGGCTGGCGCTTCTCCGGAACGCTTTTCGGGGTGCTTATGCTGCCTGTCATGTACGTGTTTATAAAGAAGCTTTTCGGCGGCAGGGCCGTCCCCGCCGCGGGCACCCTGGTCTTTGCCTCGGACTTCATGCACTTTGTCCAGACCCGCATTGCCACCATCGACACCTACTCCGTCTTTTTTATCCTGCTTATGTACCTCTTTATGTACCTCTTTGTCAGCGGGGGAAAGCGGCGGTATCTGGCCCTGTCCGGCCTGTTCTTCGGACTGGGCGCCGCCAGCAAGTGGACCTGTATGTACGCCGGGGCGGGCCTTGCCGTCATATGGCTCATATGGGTGCTGAAAGAGGCAAAGGCCGGACGCCTCACTGTGCGCGGCTTCGCCGCTCTGGTGGGCTTCAGCACGGTGTTTTTCGTGGTGCTGCCCGCCCTTATATACAGCGCCGCCTATTACCCCTACGCCGCCGCCCGGGGTAATATCCGTTTCTTCTCGGCGGACTACTTCCGCATTGTGCTGGATAATCAGGCCTATATGTTCGACTACCATTCCAACATCGTGGCCGAGCACCCCTACTCCTCCCGCTGGTATCAGTGGATGCTGGATATCCGGCCCATACTGTACTATCTCCAGTACTATCCCGACGGTACCCGCTCCAGCTTCGGCGCCTTCGTCAATCCCGCTCTCTGCTGGGGCGGACTTCTGAGCCTGTTCGTGCTTATATACCGCGCCGTCTCCCACCGGGACAGGCGGGCCGCCTTCATCCTCTTGGGCTACCTGGCCCAGCTGCTGCCCTGGGTGTTCGTCCGGCGGCTCACCTTTGAGTACCACTATTTCCCCTCAACGGTGTTTCTGGTGTTGGCGCTGGCCTACGTTTTCCAGCTGTTTCGGGAGAACTCCAAGAGCTGGAAGTACCATGTGTATGGCTTCGCGCTGCTGAGCGTCGCGCTGTTTGCGCTGTTCTATCCCGCCCTCTCCGGCAAGGTGGTGAACAACGGGCTGGCCACCCATCTTTTGGGCTGGCTGCCTACCTGGCCGTTCTAGACCGTTCAGCGCCGCTTCAGCTCCACCCAGTCGCCGCCGGGCTCCGCTCCGGCGGAGGTGGTTCCCGCATAGTCGGAGCCCCGCTGGAACACCCGCTCGTAGCGCACATCCGCCTCCACGTCCAGGCCATGGTTGTCGGTATAGGTGTTCACTCCGCGCACAGCCTCGGACTGCTTGCGGAAGATACTGTCCATAGTGGCGGAGCGCTGCCGGTAGCCGCTGTTGATGATGTCAGAAGTCTCTGACAACGTGCGCTGCAGCCGCTGGGAGGCGTTAATGGATATCTGCTGGCGCTGCTGCATACCGTTCAGGATTATCTGCTGTATCTTCTGGGCCTCCTCGTCCTGCAGCGCGTAGTACAGCGGGCAGTACTCCAGCCTTGCGCAGAACTCGTCGAATATGGATTCGTAGCGGGGCGCGTCCCCGGCGGGGGCGATAAGTATAAAGTCGAAGCCCCGGCCCCAGTCGGCCCCGGAGCCCGCGCCGGACAGCGCGGCGAGCCCGCCGTCGCCTGCGGCCAGAGAGCCCAGTATTTCCCGGGTGTTGCCGCTTTGAAGGCTTTGGGATATGTCGTTGAGAGAGGGGCCGCCCAGCGCGCCCTTGTAGTTCATGAGCTTGTCCAGAATACCCCGGCCGCCGCTTTTCTGGGGCTGGGGCTCCGGCGAGGCTGCCCTCTGTTCCCGGGCTTTGGCGTATACCAGCGCTGAGGCCATATAGCCGCTGTACGGTGCGCCGCCTGACGTGAACTCAAGCCGAAACTTGCCCTGCTCGGCGGCAGTCTGGCGCTTGAGGGCTTTCGCTGCGTCCTCCGCAAAGAGAGCGGCGCGCCTCTCCAGCCGGTTCCCCGCAGCTGCCGCCGGTGTGACGCGCAGTCCGTCCACCTGCCCAAACAGCTCCGTCACCCGCTCTGCAATGTACTGCCCCAGAGGGACGCGGCGGCGAAAGCGTGTACCGGTGGCCGGGTCAAGCTGATAGTTTTTATGCAGATTGAGCTTACCGGGCTCAAAGCTGCGATAGTAGGCGAAGGGGCAGAACAGCAGCCGCGCCCCCTCCGGCGAATCCAGCCGCAGACCGCGGCAGACTGTGGCCTGATAGGATTCGCTGTCCTCCTCCTTGGTCACCCGCACGGTCCAGCCCTCCGGGACAAAGCAGCGAAACAGCGGGCCTCTGCCCATATATTCGACATCCACAGTCCCGCTTGCCCGGTCGCTGCTCTGCTTGAGCACATACTCTGTGCCGCAGAATTCGCATTTGAGATGTGTCGCTCCCACCGCGTAGGGGATAGCCGCTCCGCATTGGGCGCAGGTCAGGCTGTGCAGCTCCATAAGCCACCTCCGTCAGTATATTTACGATATAAATATATCACAGTTTTGCGCTGGATTCAACCGTAGTTATTCGTTAAATCTTCGGTTTGATATTCGGATATTTTCTTCTTGACAAATTACGCCGTTTCTGATATCATACCCCTTGTTCGCGGGGGTTTAGCTCAGCTGGGAGAGCGCTTGAATGGCATTCAAGAGGTCAGCGGTTCGATCCCGCTAATCTCCACCAAGACAAAAAGCAGTCACGAAAGTGGCTGCTTTTTGCATATGCTTTTCTATTTACACCGCTGGGGACACTTCTCGCTGCAAGGCTTGCCGGTGCGGATATTCTTGATGCACTGCGCGCTCAGCTTTACATGGTACACGCGGCTGAGCACCTTGGCGATGAGGCCGTTGGTCCAGTCGTGTTCGATATGCCACTGAGCGTCCATAATGATATCAGGATGGAGGTGTGCGGTGGGCATAGCAAAACCTTCTCTCCAATGTGTTTATACGCTTCCAGTACCGGTCTAAAATCCCATGGGCAAAGCATAACGCCGGGGGCGGCGTCAGATATTCTCCCGGAACCAGCTTTCCACGATCCCATGATCCTCCGGGGCAATAAAGGGGTGCTCGCTGTTCTCCGAGACCGTCAGCTTGCAGCCGTGCTTATGGGCAAAGCCGCTGACTATCTCATAGGTCTGGAAGCTGTCCCGGCCGCCGTACAGGATGGCGGTGGGTATATCCCATTTTTCCACCGGGTGCTCCAAGACGTATTGGAAGTAGTCCCAGCGCAGAGGCTCAAAGGGCGTCGCTATCTCCTTTTCCGCTGCCAGCTGCGCCTCGGTCACGCCGTTCCATAGAAACATCTGCCGTATCATGTGCTCCATATCTATCATAGGCGACTGGAACAGGCATTTCACGAAGGGCTTGTGGACGTATGCGTTCAGGCTGAAATACGCCCCCAGGCTGCAGGCAAAAAGCGCCGTCTCCTTCCATTGCGGATATACGTAATCCCAGACGGCGGCAAGGTCTCGCATCCCGTTCCAGATATCGCAGCGGCAGGTATGGTCGCCGCTCCGTTCTCCGTGCTCGGGCAGGTCGAAGCTCAGCGTCTGCCAGCCCTTTTCCTCCGCGATAACGGCAAACTGCTCCGCGTATTCCTTGCGGGACATTTTTCCGTGAACATGGATATACAACTTTTCCGACGGCTCGCCCCAGATAACAGCCGGGATACCGCCGATGCTTATGGCCTGTGTTTTCATTTATTTTCCCTTCTCTTTACGACTGTACCCATCATTGGCATCCGCCGCCCATTCCCATCTTTGCCGTCATGTCGCGCAGGCTCCTTTCATACTGGGCCTTGGTTATGGCGTGGTGGGCCAGAAATGTGTCCAACAGCTCTTTTTGCTTTTCAAAGAGCTGTTTTTTCTTTTCCTCCGGCGTACCTGCCGGACATATGTGTCTCTCTGTATTGAAATCCATAGCAATACTCCCAAATCACTGCTGCGTATTATATTCCGGACGCGCAGAACCCGCGTCCCCTTAAGTAACGGGACGCAGGCTCTGTTTCGTAAATAGGCCCCGGCTTACTCTGCCACGCTGACGCCCTTATCCCGGAGCCAGCAGCGCAGGGCGCTTACATCCTCGTTGAACACAAATCCGTCCATACCGGCAAAGTAGGCGCCCTCGATATTCATGGGCACGTCGTCGATGAAAACGCATTCCTCGCCCTTGAGGCCGAAGCTGTCCCAGAACATCCGGTATATCTCCGGCTGGGGCTTTATCAGATGTACGTCCGCCGACACGAAGGTGCCGTCAAAGTACTTGGCGGCAGGCACCTTGGGCCAGTACTCATGCTGTCGATAGCTTGCGTTGGAGAGAAGATAGACCATATAGCCCTTTTCCTTCAGCTCCTTTATAAGCTCCTCCACGCCGGGGATTGGGAGAACGGGCTTATCCCAGCCCAGCACCAGCTCCCGCACAACGCCGTGCAGCCTTTCAGGCGTGCGGGAATAAAATATCTTGCAGGCCTGTTCATCGGTAAGGGTGCCTCTGTCCATCTGCACCCATTCCCTGGCGCGAAAGACCTCTCGCATCAGCAGCTCCCCGTCCTCCCTGGAGACGCCGGAGCGGTCAATGAACAGGTCGCGGTCAAAGCGTATCACCACGCCGCCCATGTCGAACACGATGTTCTTTATCATACGATCTTTACCTTTCCTTTGGTGAGCCTGAACACGATTACCAGAGAAATGATGGTGGTGACCGTGAGTATGGTGGCCAGCGCCGCCGCTGTGCCGTCGGACATACGGGTGACTTCCTGATATATAGCCACGGCGATGGTGCTGGTCTTGCCGCTGTAGAGCATGATAGAGCTGGACAGCTCATTGATGCAGGTTATCCATGACAGCACCGCGCCGGACATTATGCCGGGCAGCATCATCCGGGCCGTCACCGTGAAGAAGGTCTTCATTGGCGACACACCCAGATTGATGGAGGCCTCCTCAATAAAGGGGTCCATCTGGTATAGGAAGGCGCTGCCGGAGCGCACGGTGTACGGCAGCTTCCTGATGACATAGGAGATTATCATGATGGAGGCCGTGCCCACCAGCACAATTGGCTTGCGGTTAAAGGCGATTATCAGCCCGATGCCCAGCACGGAGCCGGGGATAACGTAGGGGAACATGATAAGCGTGTCGATAAGGCTGGACACCTTACTCTTTTTGCGCACCAGTATGTAGGATACCAGTATGCCTACAATGATTATAAAGACGATGGCCACCAGTGAGAACACGTAGGTGTTTTTGATGTTGCCGGCCAGTCTGCTCATCATGGCTTTGTAGTTGTTGAGATTGATGCCCTTCACAACGCCTGAAAAACTGCGCTCCACAAAGGACTGGCACACCACCACTATCTGGGGCAGGAAGGCCAGAAACACCACGATGTATATGGGCAGAGCCGCCAGAAAACGCCTGCCGCCCTTGAGGCAGACCTCGGCGGGGGGACGCAGGGAGGTCATCATATAGTTCTTCTTGTCCACCACCAGCTTCTGAAAGGTCAGCACCAGCAATGAGCAGGTGACGATTATCACCGACAGAGTGGAGGCCATATATGGGTTTACCGCACTTTCGGACATATACTCGTTGTATACCAGCACCGGCAGCACCGTGTAGCCCTCGCCCAGCAGCATGGGTGTGCCGAAATCCGCCAGCGCCGTCATAAACACCATGATGCACCCGGCAAGGATGGAGGGCAGTATCACCGGCAGCGTGACCGTCCAGATGCGGCGGAGCTTGTTCATGCCCAGATTCTCCGCCGCCTCCTCCAGAGAGGAGTCTATGCTGTTCATGGCGCCGGAGGTGTAGAGATATATGTAGGGGAACAGATGCAGCGTGAACACGAAGATGATGCCGTTTCGCCCGTAGATGGTGGGCATGGTCACCCCCAGCGTGGCCAGAAGCTTTGTCACCAGACCGGCACGGCCCAGCAGGATTATCCATGAGTAGGCGCCGATGAAGGGCGGGCTCATCAGTGACATTATGATGAGTATGTGCATCAGCTTCTTGCCGGGTATGTTATAGCGGGTCATGAGATAGGCCACGGGTACGCCGATAACGGTGGTCAGCAGCACCGTGAACACGCAGACCACCATGGAATTGAGCAGGGTGCGGAAGTAATAGGGCTTGGTGAAAAAGCGGATGAAGTTATACAGGGTGAGCCCGTCCACCTTGTTGGAAAAGACGCTTTTGGTCAATATGGTATAGAAGGGGTAGACGATGAACAGGCACAGGGATATGACCACCAGCAGCTTTGTAAAAAACCAGAAATCCGGCTTGGCTTTCAGCCTTGTCTGACCTTTCATAAGCTCAGCACCTCACCGGTATCGGCGGCGTAGAGGCTGACCCGGCGGGGGTCAAAGGACAGGAACACCTCCGCCCCGGTCTCATGCACACCGGATATGTCCTTGGTGTACTCGTTGACGGTGAGCTGCTGGCCGTCCTTAAGCTCCACCTCGTACTCGATGAAGTCCCCCAGGAAGGTGGAAAACAGCACCTTGCCGGGCATACCGCTGTCGCTGAAGAAAAGCTGCTCCGGCCTTGCGGAGAGGCTGGCCCTGCCCTCATAGGCCCGGCGCAGCGGCGTATGTACGTCCATTTCGCCCCGGATGGACACGCAGGCGTCCTCCTCGGTGCCGGATACCTGACAGTCCAGGAAGTTGGAGACGCCGATGAAGCCCGCCACAAAGGGGTTCTGGGGTTTAGCATAGATGTCGGCGGGGCTGCCTATCTGCATTATCTGCCCGTCCTTCATAACGGCGATGCGGTCGGAGATGGCCAGAGCCTCCTCCTGGTCGTGGGTGACGTATATTGTGGTGATGCCCAGACGCTTTTGCAGCTTCTTGATAACGGTGCGCATCTGCACCCGGAGCTTTGCGTCCAGATTGGAAAGAGGCTCGTCCATCAGCAGCACACTGGGCTCGATGACGAAGGCCCGGGCCAGAGCCACCCGCTGCTGCTGGCCGCCGGAGAGCTCGTTGGGCTTGCGCTTGGCCAGGTGGGATATCTGCACCAGCTCCAGCGCCCCCTGCACCCGCTCGGCTGTCTCCGCGGCAGGCACCTTTCGGGCCTTAAGCCCGTAGGCCACATTCTCCTCCACGGTGAGATGGGGGAAGATGGCGTAGTTCTGAAAGACCATGCCTATGTCCCGCTTATGGGCGGGCACGTCGTTTATGAGTCTGTCGCCGAAATAAAACTCGCCGCCCTCAATGGAGTTGAAACCGGCTATCATACGCAGCAGCGTGGTCTTGCCGCAGCCGGACGGCCCCAGCAGGGTAAAAAACTCGCCCTCCTTAATGTCCAGCGAGACGCCGGAAAGCGCCGTAAAATCACCGTAGCGCTTTACGGCGTCCTTGATTATCACATTGTTGCTCATGAAAACTCCCTCCGAATATGCTTTTCTCTTTTTACGGTTCAAGTCCGCCCACGCATACCGTGGGCAGAGTTCAGCCGTAAAATAGGGGAAGGGAGATATCCGGGGATATCTCCCTCTCATGATGCTAAAACACTAAATGCTCAGCCTACGGTCAGGTCGTTCCACTTCTCCACAATGGCTTCCTTGTTGTTGGCGGCGTAAGCAAAGTCGTAGTCGCCCAGGTCGATGTTGGCCAGAGCCTCAAGACCCTCGGGAGCCACATCGGAGCGAACGGGGCGGCGCTTCCAGTCCACATTCTGGGCGGTCTGGCAGTCGGCGCCGGTGACGAAGTCGATGAACAGCTTGGCGTTTTCTTCATTGGGGCAGCCCTTGATAAGAGCCACACCGTCGGGGACGGCGCTGTTCTTCTCGGGATAGATGTAACCGATGTCCGGGTTGTCGGCGTAGAGCACGGCGGACTTCTCAATGGTAACGCCCAGGGCGTACTCACCGGAGGCGACCAGCTTGTGGCAGTTGCCGGAGGACTCCTGAACCTTGCCGTCCAGGTTGGTTATAAACTTCTCAACCAGAGCCCAGCCCTCGTCTATGGTGGGCTGAGAGAACAGCATGGTGCAAAGCTGCGTGTAGGCGGAGCCGGACTTCGCGGGGGAGGCGTAGGCTATCTTGCCCTTGAGTGCTTCGTTGCAGAGGCCTTCCCAGGTGGTGGGCACATCGGCCTCGTCTATAAGGGTCTTGTTGTAGATGAACACCATGGGCAGTGGGCTCTCGCCGATCCACAGGTCGGCGGCATCCTTGAAGGAATCGGCTATAACGCCGTCATTGGCGCAGACATAGGGGGCAAAGTAATCCACGTAAGCGGCCAGAGTGTCGGCGCCGCCGCCCCAAAGCACGTCGCCCTGAGGATTGGCGGCCTCGGCCACAACGCGCTGGCACAGCTCGCCGGTCCCGGCGCCCACAACCTCAACGTCTATGTTGGGATAAGCGGCTTCAAACATTGCCACGCCGGCGTTCAGGGGGTCGGCGTCATGGGGGGAGTAGACCACCAGAGAGCCGGTGTAGTCAGCGGGAGTCTTCTCAACGGGCTCGGCCGGTGCTGCCTCAGCGGGTGCTGCCTCGGCTGGAGCGGCGGGAGCGGGGGCCTCGGTCTTGCCGCAGGCGACCAGAGCAAAGACAATCACAAGAGCAAGAAGCAGTGCAAGGATGCGTGTTGTTTTTTTCATTGTGTCCTCCTAATTGTTAATATTGACTAGTTTTTGCAGTCAAACTGCAAGGCATGATTTGAGTATAGCACAGCTTTCACAAATACGCAATAATTCCATAACTAAAAATGGCAGCCAGCAGCCCTAATATTGCGGCGCCTTCGGCGGGTCAGCGGCTTATGACCTGATAGTAGGCGGGCAGCTCAAACAGGCTTTCGTCCACGTCGCCGTCTGCGCTCGGCAGCCTAAAAAATACCGTCGGCCTCAGCCGACGGTATTATCCTGTTTTTTGTTTGCTTTTGCGTGGTACAGCCTCCGGTCGGCCTGATCCACCAGCTCGGACAGCGACTGCAGCCCCGGCTCATAGCAGGCATAGCCGCAGCTGACTGACAGCGCGTAGGGGAGAGAATTCTCCGCCACGAAGCCGTCCAGCCGCTGCTGAACGTCGGACACTATCCGCTCCGCCGTGGCACCGTTTTCTATCTTGCATATCATCACGAATTCGTCCCCGCCGTACCGGGCGCAGAACCAGTCCGTGCCGTGACAGGTGCTCATAATGGAAGAAGCTATAAGCCTCAGCGCCCTGTCGCCCTCCAGATGGCCGAAGCGGTCGTTGATGGTCTTGAAGTTATCCGCATCAAACAGCAGAAGATACAGCTTTTTCTCCATGGTTATGCTGCTGATTGTGGTGCGCAGATAGCGGTCAAACTCGCCCCGGTTGTTCATGCCGGTCAGATCGTCCGTTCGTATGTTCTCGGCGTAGCGGACAGCCCGCTTCTTGTTCTGATAGTTGGAGGTGCAGAAATAGCCCACCATCAGGAATATGGCCAGAGACACCAGTATGCTGCGCATAAGGCTGCCCCGGATATCCTCGAACAGGTCGCTGCTTCGTACTACCAGCACCACATACCATTCATCCTGGACGCCTTTTGTGAACACCATGCACCGGCTGCCGTCCAGCTCCACATCCTCAAGAGTCTCCGGCTCGCTTGGGTCATATATCCGCCCCATAAGGGTCTGGATATCCGTGCCCAGAAACTCGGCGTCGCTAATGTAGTTTTTGCCTACCTGCTCCTGCTCCCTGTGAGCGATGACCTGTCCCTTTTTATCCACAAGGAAGCAGTAGCCCTTCCCGCCCAGCTGTATCGTCTCGGTGACTTCGTATATGTTGTCCAGCCGTGCGTCAAAAGAGATGGCGCTTTTCCCGTCGCCTAAGATCTTACTGTAGGAGACCATTATGCTGTTGGTCTGGGCATCTATATAGGGGGATACGATAGCCAGCTCTCCGCCCTTTTCCGCTGCCGCCGTGTACCAGGGGCGGGAGTACGGGTCGTAGCCCGGCTCCGGCTGCCAGCCGATGCCGTCCACATATACGTCCTTTATGACCCCGTAGATACCGCTGAAGTCCGGGTCTATTCCGGCGATGATGCCCCGTGTCTCCTGCACCATATAGTCCTCTATCTGGCGGGCGTCGGCGCCGGATTCCAGCATACTGTCCACCGTGTAGCTGGACACCAGCAGGGTGTTGATGCCGGGGGCAAGTGCATCCTCTATGCGCCGCGCCTCCTGAGCCACCGTCATGTTGCCGATGGTCACGGCATTGTCCTTGGCGCTCCGATAGAAGGAGCCAAAGCTCAGCACCACCATAAAAGCCAACGCCAGAAAGGTGGAGGCCAGCACCACCACGAAGGATATATTCTCTTTAATAAGATCCCGGAACCGTCCCGCCCAGCTTTCGGTTTTCATAGCTATCCTCGCAGTGAACCGTATTTCAGACACAGCATACATAAACTATAACATTATAATACACTTTCGGTCTTCTTTCAAGCATACTGTGATGAATTTTTGGGTAATTCACCGGCGTTTCCGGCTTCGACCCCGGCTGGAGCGCTGAGGATCACATTTCTCTGTCAAACTTCACCCGGTAGTATATGGAGATACCCACCACCGCCAGGTAGGCGAATACCAAAAGCAGGATAAACCACAGCTCCACATCCGTCAGCGCCAGGGCCATCATCACCGCGCCGTATATGTATATCATGGCGTCGTAGGCCTTGGCCTTGGAGCGGTTGCTTATCTCAATATTCCGCTCATCGCCCTTTTCTATCTCCGCCCGCTTTTGCGCCTCCGGGTATTTCACGGCTGTGCGGCGGCTCAGTATCTCGCCCATGCCATGGCCGAAGGCGCCGCAGCCCGCGCCGATGCAGAGATAGGGCAGCACAGCCAGCCCGCCGCCGACGGCTGAGGCTGTCTTGATCAGGCACAGGCCCGCCACGGCCAGCGCCAGCCCCGCTGCGGCCAAAGTAAACATAGCTCCTTTTTTCATTTCATATTCTCCTCATAAATAAAAATATCCTCGATCGACATACCGAAATACCGGGCTATCCTGAACGCCAGCAGGATAGACGGATTGTATCGCCCGTTCTCCAGAGAGCCGATGGTCTGGCGGGAGACCTCCAGCGCGTCCGCCAGCTCCTCCTGCCTTATGCCTTGTGCCTTCCTTATCTCCTCAAGGCGGTTCTTCATTGCCTCACCTCCGACTAAAATGTAAAGCTCGCTTTCCATATCGGAGTATAACACAGCAATCAGAAATGTCAAGCACACTTTACATTTTTCTTTTTGTCGCCGGTAATGGCTGCTCTTGACATTGGCATACCGCCGGTATATTGTTTAGAAAAACGGACGATCGGAGTGAGAAGAATGAAGTGCGAGCTGAGAAAATGGCGGCCGGATGACGCCGGGGAGCTGGCCCGGGCGCTGAGCAACAGAAAGATACTGGACAAGCTCCGGGACGGACTGCCCTATCCCTACACCGAGCGGGACGGCAGGGAGTATATCCAGGCCATGCTGGCGGCCGACGGGAACAGCACCTTTGCCTTTGCCATAGTGGTGGAGGGCAGGGTCGTGGGCAGCATAGGCGCCTTTAGACAGAGCAATATCCACAGCCGGACGGCGGAGCTGGGCTACTATCTGGCCGAGGAGCTCTGGGGCAGAGGCATTATGACCGACGCCGTGGAGCAGCTCTGCCGGTACGTGTTCGGGAATACCGATATCATCCGCATCTTCGCCGAGCCCTTTGCTCACAACACCGGCTCCCGCCGGGTACTGGAAAAGGCGGGCTTTCAGCCGGAGGGTGTGCTGCGCTCCAACGCCGTGAAGAACGGGAAGGTCATCGACATGGTGATGTATTCCATTATAAAGGAAGCGGAGACATGACCGAAAAGCTATATTATTCCGACAGCCATATGTTCACCTTCAGCGCCCGAGTGCTGGAGTGCCGGGAGGCAAAGGGCGGCTTCGCCGTCATTCTGGACCGCACGGCCTTCTTCCCCGAGGGCGGAGGCCAGAGCGCCGACACCGGGTATATCGGAGACGTCCGGGTCGCCGACGTACACGAAAAAAACGGGGAGCTGCTGCACTATTGCGAAGGTCCGCTGGAGCAGGGCGCCGAGTACCTGTGCGTTCTGGATGAGGAGCAGCGGCGGCGGCGGATGCAGAATCACTCCGGGGAGCACATCCTGTCGGGGCTGGCCCACAGGGAGTACGGCTGCGAGAACGTAGGCTTCCACATGGGAGAGAGCTTTATGACCATAGACTTCGACCGGGAGCTGGACGAAAACCAGCTTTACCGGCTGGAGACTCTGGCAAATCTGGCGGTGCGGGACGACCTCCCGGTGACTGCCGGCTTTCCCTCGCCGGAGGCGCTGGCCGCCATGGACTACCGCAGCAAGCTTGCGCTGACGGAGAACGTGCGCATTGTAGAGATAGAGGGCATAGACCGCTGCGCCTGCTGCGCGCCCCATGTGAGAAGCACCGGGGAGATAGGCCTTATCAAGCTGCTGGATTTTGAGCGGCATCGGGGCGGCGTACGTCTTAATCTGGTGTGCGGCATGGACGCGTTGGAGGATTATCGCCGGAAGCAGGAGGCGGTCACGGCGGTTTCCCGCGCTCTCAGCGTCAAGCGGCACGAGACGGCGGCGGCGGTGGAGCGGCTGCTGAGTCAGGAGCGGCGGCTTCAGGAGCGGGGAGACGCCCTGGCCATGGAGCTGGTCAGGCGCCGCGCCGATGCCCAGCCGTCGACGGACGAAAATATCTGTGTTTTCGACTCCCTGCTGGACGAGACAGCTCAGCGGGAGCTTGTGAATCTGCTGGCGGAAAAGTGCGGCGGCATGGCTGCGGTCTTTTGCGGCAGCGACGAAACAGGCTGGCGCTATATCATAGGCAGCCGTCATATTGACCTTCGCCGTGTGGCCGGAAAGCTCAACTCAGGCATAGACGGCAAGGGCGGCGGCAGCCCGCAAATGCTTATGGGCAGAGCCCGTGCCTCCGGAGACTTGATACTAAAATGTATTGAAAATACCCGTGTATAGACAAAATCGGCAAAATTGTATATTTTTTTAGAGCAAAAAATGGCCAGTTATAGTAAAAATAGACCAAATATGAATTGACATTTCGTTAACGTTTTGATAGTATATCATCGTGAGAGTGGGCTCATATTGCCGTGTTTGAATATGGGTCTAATTTATCGGAACTAAATATTTGGAGGGTTATCTGTGAAAGATCTCAAGCATCTT
>CAYSFK010000008.1:0-35555 GCA_964430345.1 uncultured Oscillospiraceae bacterium
CCTTGAAGCTGTCCTCTCTGGCCTCCAGCACCGGGATATCCCGGCCGTTGAAGCGCACTGTGCCTCCCGCGCTGCGGGCGGAGGCAAGAGGCAGCAGGATATCCACGGGTATCTTATACTCCTCCAGTATGCCGAGCATTGCCTGACCCACCGCGCCGGTGGCGCCCAGCACCGCGATATTATATTTCTTCATGTTTGTACTCCTCCTTATCATTCAGCCCGCGAAGCCTTCGTACAGCACGCGGATGGCGTTTTCAAAGTCGCTGTTCTCCACACCCACGATTATGGACAGCTCATCCGCCCCCTGGGCAATGGTGCGGATATTTATGCCGTTGCTGCCCAGCGCCTGAAACAGCTTGCCGGAGGTGCCGGGACGAAAGGTCATCTTCCGGCCCACCGCCGCCACCAGAGCGATAGAATCATGCACCAGCAGATCGTCGGGCCGACAGACCTTCTGGATATCCCCCAGCACGTCGTAAAGCCCGTCGCCCAGCGCGGCGGTGGAGCTGACCAGCGCGAAGGAGTCCAGCCCCAGGGTGATGTGCTCCACCGGCACATGGTAGCGGTCCAGTATCTCCAGAGCCTGACGCAGGGTAAAGCTGGCGTTCATATTGCGCTTTTGCACCGTGAGTATGGTGAAGTTCTTTCTGCCGGCGATGCCGGTGATGAAGCCCTGGGGCTCCATGTCCCCGTCCTCGTCGATGCTGTCCACAATCATGGTGCCGGGATGCTGCGGGTCGTTGGTATTCCTGATATTAAGGGCTATGCCCTTTTCCTTCACCGGCATCACCGACTCCTCGTGGAGCACACTGGCCCCCATGAAGGCCAGCTCCCGCAGCTCCGCGTAGGTTATTCTCTCGATAGGCCGGGGCTTATCCACTATGCGGGGGTCCGCCATCAGTATGCCGGACACGTCCGTCCAGTTCTCGTACACCGCCGCCGATACCGCCGCCGCCACCAGAGAGCCGGTTATATCGCTGCCGCCCCGGGTCATTACCTTCAGCTTCCCGGTGGGGAGCCGCCCGTAAAAGCCGGGGATAACGATGCGCTCGTGCTCCGCCGCCGCTTTCGCTATGGCCTGGGCGGTGCGCTCACGGTCTATCTGCCCGTCAAAGCCGAAGAACACGCAGTCCGCCGCGTCTGTAAATTCGTAGCCCAGATACTCCGCCATGAGCCTTGCGGTGAAATACTCGCCCCGGCTCACCAGATAGTCCGCCGGCATATCCCTGTCCAGCTTCGAGCGCAGAGCCTTGAACTCGCCCTCCACATCCAGACTCAGGCCCAGAACATCCCGTATCTCCCGAAAGCGCCCCTCGATGGTGTCCATGATATCGTCGCAGGAGACGCCGTAGTTGATGTGGGCGTGGCAGAGATAGAGCAGGTCGGTTATCTTGTGGTCGTCGGGAAAACGCTTCCCTGCGGCGGAGACCACCACCACCCGCCTTTCCGGGTCGGAGAGGATAATGTCTTTTACCTTTTTGAACTGCTCCGCGCCCGCCACGGAGGAGCCGCCGAATTTCGCTGTTTTCACGCCTGCTCCAATCCGGCGAAGAACAGCTCCGCCCCGTCGTCCCTGAGCTCGGAGGCCAGCAGGTGCATACGCTCCACCGACATTTCGGCGGTAATGACCCGAGCCACGCCGTCCTTCACATCTGCCTCCTTCACCGGCAGCCGCGCCGCCAGCTCCTCCGGCAGACGCACATAGTAGTGGTGGAAGCAGCCGCTGTTGTCGGCGGCGCCCCGGACGCAGCCGGGCCGCAGCATATGGGTAACACCCAGTTCTATGCAGCTCAGGTCCCGCAGCACGGCGGAGGCGGTGGGATATCTCCCGGCGCCCTGACCCATGAACACCATGGGGCCGCTGCTCTCGCCCTCGTACCGGGCCATGTTGTAATTATCCAGCACGGAGCATTCGGGGGCGCTCTCCGGCAGCAGCACCGGCTCCACATAGGCGTAGACCCCGCCGTCCTCTCCAAGACCGCCCCGGGCCAGCAGTCGGCACACCAGCCGACGGGCCTTGAAATCGGCCACGTCCTCCCGGGTGAGGCTCTCAATGCCCTCGCATCTCAGACCGTCCACCGGCAGCAGGTCGAAGGCCACGGCGCAGGCCAGCATTATTTTTCTCAGCGCGTCTGCCCCGGACACGTCCGCTGTGGGGTCCAGCTCCGCATAGCCCAGAGCCTGGGCCTGCTTCAGCGCCTCAAGATAGCTGAGGCTCCGGCGCTGCATGGCGTCCAGCATATAGTTGGTGGTGCCGTTGAGTATGCCGCCCAGAGCCTTGACCCTGTCGCTCATAACGGCCATGGACAGGTTGTGCAGGAAGGGCATACCCCCGCCGCAGGCGGCCGAGAACAAAAACGCCTTTCCGTTCTTCTCCGCCAGCTCCAGCAGCTCCGGCCCGTGAGCCGCCACAAGAGCCTTATTGGAGGTGACCACGTGTTTCCCAGCCCGCAGAGCGGCAGCAGCATAGCTGAAAGCGGGCTCCAGTCCGCCCATGGCCTCGGCCACCGCGTCTATGGAGGGGTCGCCGGTTATGGCCTCTATACTTGACACCTTAAAAGGCGCGTCCTCCTTGCCGGGGCGCACCAGTACGCAGGCGCAGTCCATGCCGGGGGCGCTTTTCAGCATCTCACACACGCCGCGGCCTATGGTGCCGTATCCCAATACCGCTACTTTCATCTCTATGTTCCTCCCTCTCCCTATGTTCTGCTTTCAATAAAAAAGTTGTGTCCGTGAAAAAAAGACACTTGTATTTTTCATGGCGACAGTGTATCATATCCCCAGAGCAAAAACAAGCCTTATTACTTCAAAATTTTTAGGGCGAAAAAATGATTATTTATGGAATTTGCCCATAAGCCGTATTAACATGGAGGAAACATCATGCTGGAAAACTATCTGATAATCCACAAGAGCATACTGCCGGAGTACTACGAGAAGGTGCTGGAGGTGCGAAACCTGATGGAGTCGGGCAAGGCAAAGGAGGTCAGTCAGGCCGTAAAGCAGGTGGGGATATCCCGCAGCACCTATTATAAATACAAGGATTTCATCCTGCAGCCCACGGATTTCACCGGCGGGCGCAAGGCCGTGTTCGAGATGATGCTGACCCATACGGCCGGTGTGCTCAGCTCCGTGCTGGCCCTCATCTCCGAGGTGGGAGGCAGTGTGCTGACCATTACCCAGAGCCTGCCTATAAGGGGCATGGCCAGCGTCACCATATCCCTGGACGTCAGCGCCATGCCCGGCAGCTTCGCGGATTTTATGGCGGCGCTGGAGGGCTGTCCGGGTGTGGAGAATACTCGGCTCATCGCGATAGAATAGGAGAAGAAGCATATGGAATACAAGAGCACAAGAGGAGAAAGCCGCTGCAGCGATGTTGAAGCCGTACTTAGGGGGCTGGCTCCCGACGGGGGGCTGTATGTGCCCGCGGATATGGGCAGTCTGCGCCGCTTTGACGCGAAAGGCTCCATGGGGCTGGGCCAGGAGGCGTTGGCGGAGCGGGTCATTGGGGCGCTGCTGCCGGGTATGAAGAACATGGGGGAGCTGGTTCGGCTGGCCTATGAGGGGAAGTTTGAGACTCAGGAGCTGACGCCGCTGGTGCCTCTGGGAGAGGACTGGCTGCTGGAGCTGTTCCACGGGCCCACCTCCGCCTTTAAGGACGTGGCTCTGTCCATGCTGCCCCGGCTCATGACCCAGGCAAGACGGCAGACGGGGGAACGGGGCGAGACCGTCATACTCACAGCCACCTCCGGCGACACCGGCAAGGCCGCTCTGGAGGGTTTTCACGACGTACCCGGCACCCGCATAATCGTGTTCTATCCGGCTGGAGGCGTCTCCCCCATACAGCGGCGGCAGATGACCACTCAGGAGGGCGGCAACGTATGCGTCTGTGCTCTGCGGGGTGATTTTGACGACTGTCAGAGCGCCGTAAAAAACGCCTTTGCCGCCATCGAGGGGGGCGGACTGCTGAAGGCAAGCGGACTGGCCCTGTCCTCGGCCAACTCCATAAACATCGGCAGGCTTGCGCCCCAGACGGTGTACTACTTCCGGGCCTACGCGGAGCTTACGCGCAGGGGCCGGGTAAAATTCGGAGAGCCGGTGGACTTTGTTGTGCCCACCGGGAACTTCGGGGACATTCTGGCCGGGTATCTGGCAAAGCTCATGGGCCTGCCTGTGGGGAAGCTGGTCTGCGCCTCCAACGCGAACCGGGTGCTGACGGATTTCTTTGACACCGGGGTATACGACAGACGGCGACCGCTGGTCAAAACCGCCAGCCCCTCCATGGACATACTGGTGTCCTCCAATCTGGAGCGGCTGCTGTATCTCTGCTCCGGCGGGGACGCGGCGCTGGTTCGCGGCTGCATGGACAGCCTGAAGCGCGACGGCTTCTACACCCTGCCGCCGGAGCTTATGGACAGCATACGGGAGAGCTTCTGCGCCTACTGCGGCGGGGAGGCAGAGACGGCGGAGACTATTGCCAGGGTCTGGCGGGAGCGCCGGTACCTGTGTGACCCGCACACGGCGGTGGCTCTGTACGCGGCGGAGGCATACAAAAAGCAGCGGTCGAGCGATGCGCCGCTGGTGGTACTGTCCACAGCCTCGCCCTACAAGTTCCCGGCCGCGGTGCTCTCGGCGCTGGGCGGCTGCCTTGACGGCGACGAGTTCGCGCAGCTTCGGACGCTGGAGGATATGACCGGTGTGCCCATACCTGGGGGACTTTCGGCGCTGGAAGGAAAGGCTGAGCGGCACCTTGACGAGACAGAGCCCGCGAAAGCTCTGGATTATATTCTGAAAAAGCTGGGGGTGGGCGCATGAGGGTAAGGGTCTGCGCCAGCAGCGCCAATCTTGGGCCGGGCTTCGACTGCTTCGGTATTGCCTGGCAGCTCTGGAACACTATAGAATTTCTGCCGGGCGGCCACGGGCTTACGATAGAGGGCTGCGACCGGCGGTTCAGAAACAGGCAGAATTTGGCCTACCGCGCCTACAAGGCCGCGCTGGAGGCGGCAGGGGCGGAGGAGCACCCTCTGCGCATACGGTTTCTGGAATCTCAGATACCCGTGTCCCGCGGTCTGGGCTCCTCGGCGGCCCTGATAACCGGCGGGGTAATGGCGGCCAATGTCCTCCAGGAGCTGGGTCTTACCGAGGACGAGCTGTTGGCCGTGGCCACCAGGGTGGAGGGCCACCCGGACAATATCGCCCCGGCCCTGTTCGGCGGGCTGACAGTCTCCGCCATGGACGGGGAAAGGGTGGTGACCGAGCTCTTCCCCCTCAGCCAAAGGCTGCATTTTACCGCCCTTGTGCCGGACAAGGAGCTGTCCACGGAGCTGGCCCGCAGCGTACTGCCCAAGACACTGCCCAGGGAGGACGCGGTATTCAACGTGGGCCGGGCAGCGCTGCTGCTGAAGGCATTGGAGAATGGGGACCCGGAGCTGCTGGCAACAGGGCTTCAGGACAGGCTGCACCAGCCGTACCGCCGCGGGCTCATAGACGGCTACGATAGGGCGGAAAAGCTGGCCCATGAGCTGGGGGCGGAGGGCGTCTGCATCTCCGGCGCAGGCTCCACCATACTGTGTATAAGCTCAGACAGCAGCTTTGGCACACGGATAGAGAAAGCGGCGGCCTCGGCCTTTCCCGGCTGGCAGGTACTTCCCCTGCTGCCGGACATGACAGGCGCCGCCATAATAGAATAGCGGCAGATATAAAGCAGAGGCGGTCACATATCGTGGCCGCCCCTGTTTTATTGTGCAATTGTTCAGTTGTCCAGCAGGCTGTTCACGGCGTCGATGAAGGTGTCCGGGTGAGTCCAGTGTATCAGATGGTCGGATTTCAGCTCCACCAGCCGACAGCCCTCTATCAGTGACACCGCACGGCGGGCCTGCTCATTGGAGGAGGCGGCCATAAGCACCGTGCCGTCGGGGGTATAGGCGTCCAAAGCGTGGATGAATACCGAGGGCACCTTTATCTTCCCGAAGGTCTCCGCCTGGCTAATGCCGGCGTGCCAGGTGTAGTCGTAGAAATGCTCGCCGAACATGAAGTCGTAGCTGTCTATGGTAAGGAAGGTCTGGTTTATGGAGGCGGGCATATAGAATATCTCCACAGGCTCGCCGGGATGCCTGTCGGCAAAGCTCTGGGCCGAGTCCGCCAGCTTCGGCATGGGGCCGGGCATAAACAGCTGTCCCCACAGGCAGCGGCGCAGATAGTAGGCCGGCCAGCACTCCGACTTGTCGCTCTGGTTATACTCGTGCATAACCTTATAGGTGTCCAGATAGGCAAAGGAGCGGGGGAAATAGTCCGGCTCCGTGGAGAATACCGGCGGGTCCTCCAGCACAGCCCCTGCCACGTTCTCCCCGCCGTAGGCCGCGATATACGCCGTCATCAGCGCGCCGGAGGAATGGCCGGAGACAACGGTCTTTTCCCCTATCACATTGTCAATGAACCATATCAGGTCGTCGCAGTTTTGGTCTATGTAGTACTTTGTCTCATCATGGCTGGACTTGCCGTGGCCGTAGCAGTCCACGGCGAAGATGTGCCAGCTTTTGCTCAGCTCCGGCAGCACCTTGGTATAGCTGGTCCAGTCCCCGGTCTGGCCGTGTATCAACAGCAGAGGCGCGCCGTTATCCGGCCCCTCGGCATAGTTGATGACGCTGCCGTCGGGAGCGGTGGCCTGCTTCTCCGCAAAGCCCGCCTTTAGGGTTTTCCTCAAAGGCCCCTGCCAGTAGTGGGTGTTAATATAGCAGTACACGCCAAAAGCTATGGCCAGCGCCAGCGCAAGGCCCAAGATAACAAACAGGATTATTTTCAAAGCCTTCATTCCTCTCTCCTCACATCGTCGAATATTCTGGACGCCAGCTCCATAAGGCTGTGCTTGGGCGGCATGGCCAGACCCTTCTGCTGGTCCCCCAGCATTATGAGGCTGTCCCCCGGCTTAATGTCGAACAGCTCCCTTGCCTGCTTGGGTATGACTATCTGCCCCTTCTCGCCCACCGTCACCGTCCAGGCGTATTTCCCCTTGGGAAAAGCCATGTCTGTCCCTCCTTGGTAAGATTAGTATGAATTGTATAACTTATTATACATCCCACACCTCTGTATGTCAAGCACTATATCGACCCCTAATGCTTTCAGGCCGCCCCGAAGGGCGGCCTGAAACGGTATTGGCATATATTATTTCAGCTTGCTGACGGTGAGGCTGCCGCTGACGCTGTCTGCGTCTATGCTGACCGCGCCGTCGCCGCAGAGGATGGCGCCCTTGGCTACCATGGAATCGAAATCGGTGCTGACAGAGCCGCTGACGCTGCTGAGCTCCGCAGAGAAGCCCAGGGTCTGGGGCAGGATGACGGTCATGCTGCCGCTGGTGGTGCTCATGTCTATCTCACGGGGCATGGCGGTTTTGGAATAGCCCAGGGTGATGCTGCCGCTGACGGTCTCGATATCTGTCTTGCCGTAGTCCAAGCCGCCGCAGTCTACAGCGCCGCTGACGCTGTTTATGCCCAGCTCCGAGCCGCTGAAGTTCCGGAGGCCCACGGCGCCGCTCACCTCGTCAATTTCCAGCTTAGCCGCCTTCAGTCCGGAGGCCTCCACGGCGGCGGAGACCGCGTCTATCTCTATCTCGCTGTAGCTGACGTCTTTGGGCAGCTTCACGGTCAGGTGCTTATTAAGGGTCACGCTGACGCCCCGGCCGGACTCGGCGTACTGAATCTTGAGGCAGCCGTTGTCGTTATACCAGTGCAGCTGCTCCTGCTCCGTCAGGCTCTTGGCGGCACTTTCCTGGAACACCACCTTGTCGCCGTCATAGGGAACCAGCTCCACAAAGCCGTCCACCCAGTCTATCTCCAGCGCGCTCACATCCGACGCGGAGCCGCCCCCGGCGGTATAGCGCTCCGGATGGTCGTAGCTGACGCTGGTGAAGGTTGGGATATTCAGGGATATCCTTGATAACAGGGAGGGTCTGAGCAGCAGCGCTATCATCAGCGCCAGCAGCACCACCGCTATGACGCTCCACACGATAAGTCTTATTGTCGAATTTTTCATTCTTTTATGGCCATTCCTTTCGCTTTTTCAAGGCACAAAATGACCATCAAGAGGAATGGCCATATTGTGCATGGTTTTCGGTTGCCGTTTCAGCGGCGAGAAAACCGCACTGAATCCAATGAAGTTTGAACTTGTTTCAAACTTACCAATCCGCCGTCTCAGGCATCCTCGTCGTCATCGCTGTCGTCGTCCCGAAAGACCAGGATGCTGGCAATATGGGAGACGGCTATGGCCAGGATGAAGCAGATCCAGCTCACGTCCCAGCGGCCTGTGAGAAAGCTGAGGACGAAATACGCCACCACGGTGGCGGTCCACACGAAGCCGCTGAGGGCGGCGCGGCGGGTCTTTTGGTTGCTTTTCACCGTGTAGAACTTATAGAAGGACGAGGCTGCCGCCGCCGCCACGAATATGATCCAGGAATAGGCCCAGGCGCCCCGGACAAAGAAGCTGAACAGCAGGTAGGCGCAGGTCACCAGCGGCCAAAGCAGGGAGTCGAATCGGGAGCATTTCTTTTTCTCCCGACGGTACTGCTTCTCGTACACCTTCTCAAACTGCTTTTCATAGCTGTAGCTGTAGGGCACGGTCTCCCCCTTCAGGTCGGCCACTATGCCGGAAAGGTCGCCGCCGCTGGAGATGGCCACGGCGTAGGCCTCGTCGTCGCTCTTGCCCTCGGACTTCAAATCGGCATATTTATCCAGCAGGTTCTGCAGCACCTCGAACTTGATGTTGGCGCTGCGTTCGCTCTCGGGCACCTCCCGAAAAACGCCCTCTATGTACTGTCTTATTTTTTCTTCCATTTCAATTACTCCTCACTTCTCACATCTTCTTGATAAGCTTATCGATTATCAGCTTGGATCTGTCCCAGTCCAGCCGGAGCCGTTCCAGCACCCGCTGCCCCTGTGGGGTTATCTTATAGTATCTGCGGCGGGCGCCCTGCAGCTCCTCGCCCCAGTAGGACTGAATGGAGCCGGACTCCTCCAGCCTCTTAAACGCGGTATACAGCGTGGCCTCCTTGAACTCGTAGTCACCCTCCGTGACCGAAGCCACGGTTTTGTTTATCTTGTACCCGTAGCTGTCCTCCCGCTCCAGGCAGGAGAGGATTATTGTATCAGTATTGCCTCTGATGAGGTCTGACGTAACAGACATATTCTCACCTCCGATGGGCCTATAGTAACACGAGATACTTCGCCTGTCAAGGTATTTCTCAAAATGAAATAAAATTATTTTGGATGTACCTCTGCAGCTTTGGGTTTTTTAATTGATATTCGCGAAAGCACGTCCTTTTGGGATAATTCTGTTGCGGCGTAAAGACGAAGATGGTATAATAAAGTGTAAGCTTTGTGTAATACGCTCGCATGGCTGCGAAAGGATGTATGCTCATGATAGAACGAGGCGCACGTTCCCTGAAGGCCCTGCGAATAATAGCTGTCGGCATTGTAATTAACCTTATCGGTGTTTTTATTGCCAAGCGTTTCGGTTGGCCCCTGTTTCTGGACTCCGCGGGCACTATACTGGCCGCCATACTGGGGGGTATACTGCCGGGCATATTGGTGGGCTTCATCTCCAACGCCATCAACAGCGTGTCCGACCCCATCACTCTGTACTACGGGCTGTTGAGCGTGCTTATCGCCCTGGTGGCCTACTATGCCGCCAGGCGGGGCGCTTTCCGAATATACCGAAAGGCCCTGCTGTGCGTCATTCCCTTCGCGTTTATTGGCGGAGCGCTGGGCTCTTTGATGACCTGGCTGCTGTACGGCTTTGATTTCGGCACGGGGATATCCGCGGGGCTTGCCAACTATCTGCACTCCAGTGCCGGCTACACCAAGTTCTGGGCCCAGTTTCTGGCGGACATGGGCATAGACCTGCTGGATAAGCTGGTAGTGGTGAATCTTGTATACCTGACTTTGGCCGCGGTCCCGAAACGGGTGCTGGTGTTCTTTCGCTGCAAGGAGCTGTCCCCCACCTCCGCCCTGGCAGCGCAGCCCAGGCGCTCTCTGCGGGCCAAGGTGACCATGCTGATAGTGGCCACCGCCGCCATACTGAGTCTTATCGCTGTGAGCATCAGCTTTATTATCTACAAAAAGGCCGTTGACCAGCGCTATGTGTCCATAGGCAGGGACGCCACCCGGATCATGACGGAGCTGCTGCCCGGAGACAGGATGGAGTCCTTTCTTGAGCTGGGCAAGGGGGCCGCAGGCTACACCGAGGCCGAAAACCAGCTGGAAATGATACAGCGCAGCATAGACGAGGTGGAGTTCGTATACGTATACCAGATACGGGAGGACGGCTGCCACGTTATATTCGATATAGACACCCAGGAGGTGCCGGGGGAGGAGCCGGGGGCCGTGGTGCCCTTCGACGAATCCTTTAGGGACAAGCTGCCTGCGCTGCTGGCCGGGGAGGAGATAGACCCGGTGGTCTCCAACGACAGCTACGGCTGGCTTTTAACGGTGTATCGGCCCATAACGAACACCGCTCACAAGTGCGTGGCCTACGCCGCGGTGGACATCGAGATGAAGGATGTAATGGCGGACAGGTACATATTCATCATACGCATGATATCTCTGCTGTTCGGCGCCACCATCTGCCTGACAGCCTTTGCCGTGAACTACTCACAGGCCCGCATGGTGGAACCCATAGACGCGCTGGCCCACGCGGCGGAGCACTTCGCCTTCGACAGCGACATAGAGCGGGAAAAGAGCGCCGAAACGGTGAGGGACCTGAAGATAAACACCGGCGACGAGATAGAAAATCTATACAAGGCGCTGAAAAAAACGGTGACGGATATGTCCTCCTACGTGACCCAGCTGGCGGAGAGCGCCCAGACCATCTCCACCATGCAGGAGAACATCATCGCCACCCTGGCGGACATGGTGGAAAGCCGGGACGAATGTACCGGCTGCCATATCAAGCGCACCGCCGCCTACATCCGGGCTATAGGGGAGGAGCTTATCCGGGAGGGCGCTTCCCGGAGCAGCTGAACGAGGCGCGGCTGGCGGAGTACGTGCGCTCCGCGCCGCTGCACGACATAGGCAAGATAAGGATACCCGACGCCATACTCAATAAGCCCGGCAGGCTTACCAAGGAGGAGTTCGACTGCATCAAGACTCACACCACAGCCGGCCGTGAGATACTGCAGCAGACCATACAGGGCATAGAGTCCGCAGGCTACCTCCATGACGCTACGGATATGGCCGCCTATCACCACGAGCGTTGGGACGGCGGCGGCTACCCAGAAGGGCTGCGCGGGGAGGAGATACCCCTGGGCGCAAGGCTCATGGCCCTGGCCGATGTGACGGACGCACTGCTCTCCAAGCGCAGCTACAAGGAGGCCTTCAGCTTTGACAGGGCCGCCGACATCATCCGCGACGAGAGCGGCAGCCACTTCGACCCGGTGCTGGTGGATGCCTTCATGAATATCCAGGAGCAGATACAGGAGATAGCCAAGCAGTAAACGAATTAAACAGCTTTGCGGGAGGGGTTTTCCCCTCCCGCAAATTCTATGCTTCTCTCACCTGCGCTTTATGAGCTTGCTCATCTCCGTGAGCAGGTTCGTTCTGTCTATGGGCTTGGTGGTATAGCTGTCCATGCCCGCCTCCCGGGCCTGCCGGATATCGTCGGCAAAGCCGTTGGCGGAGACGCCGATTATAGGCACGGAGCGGGCGTCCGCCTTGCCGGACTCCCGGATACGCATGGTGGCCCGGACGCCGTCCAGCTTGGGCATACGCATATCCATAAGGATGCAGTCAAAGCTCCGTTCCGGGGCCTCCATGTACTTGGCAACCACGTCCTCCCCGTCCACGGCCTCGGTAAAGCTCATGCCCTCGTTTGCCAGCAGTGCGCCCAGTATGGTGCGGTTGAGTTCGTTGTCCTCGGCAATTAGCGCGTTGCAGCCCGCCAGGTTGAACTCCACCGGGGCGGCCGTCTCATACTCCCTGCCGCCCTCGCCGCTGGGCACGTACCGCTTGAGCTGGATATGCACGGTGAAGGTGCTGCCGTGGCCCTCCTCGCTCTCCACGGACACGTCTCCCTGCATGGACTGGATTAGATTGTAGGCTATGGAGAGGCCCAGGCCCATGCTGACGGGGGCGTTGACGTCGTCGCTGTTTTCTCTGGTAAAGGGCTTAAAGAGCTTGGGGATGTAGTCCTTTTTGATGCCTATGCCGGTGTCGGCAATGACAAAGCAGAGTCTGGCCATATCGCCGCTGCGGGGCTCCTCGAAGATGCGCAGGGACACGGAGCCGCCGGGTTTTGTGTACTTGATGGAGTTATTGAGGAAGTTTATAAGTATCTGCTGTATCTTGGTCTTGTTGCCGATATAGGCGGGCTCGAAGTTGTCGTCAATGGACACCTCAAAATGCACTCCCGCCTCCTCCGCCCGGGAATCCATGATGGAGGAAACGCTGTCTATCACCGCGCCCAGCTCGAAGGGCTCCATTATCTGCTCTGCGGCCATGCGCTCGCTGATGGAGGCCTCGGAAATATCGGAGACTATGGAGCTCATATAGCTGATGGTGTCGGCTATCTTGTCCAGGCTCTCGGTGAGCGCGTCCAGATTGCCGAACTGGAGCTTGGCGTTCCGGGCAAGGCTAATGAGGGAGGACATGGGTGTGCGTATCTCGTGGGCTATGCGGGAGAGGTAGTCGCTCTTGGCCTCGCTGGCCCGCTGGGCCATGGTAAGCTGCTTCTCGGTCTTTTTCAGCACCACCTGACCCTGCTTCTGACTGGTCACGTCCATAAGGGTGATAACGCAGCCCAGTATCTTGTTCTCGGTGGAGCGATAGGGCGCCACCCTCATGAAAAACACCTTTTTCTTGCTGGTGGTCACCTCCCGCTCGTCCGGCACCAGGGTCTTGAGGACGTTGGTGCATATCTCGGTGATATCCACATCGGGGAAATGATAGGAGATAAAGGCCAGGGAGCGGCCTATGTCGTGGTCCATCACGGAGAACTCGGAGGTCACATAGTCCGTATACCGCCGGATGTTCAGCTTGTTGTCCACGAAAATAATACCGATAAGTGTGGAGGTGAGGAAGTTGGCGATATCGTCGTTCAGATCGGCCAGCTCCGTCAGCTTCTGCTGGTACTCGGAGTTGACGGTGTACAGCTCCTCGTTGACGGACTGCAGCTCCTCGTTGGAGCTTTGCAGCTCCTCGTTGGCGGTAAGCAGCTCCTCGTTGGCGGCCTGCAGCTCCTCATTGACGCACTCCTGCTCCGCCACGCTGTGGTCCAGCTTGCCCTGAACCTCCGCCAGATCCTGCTCCAGATCGGTTATCCGCTGGGAGGCTATCCTGTCGATATCGTAGGCGATGGCGCCCTCCGTGTCCGCAGCGGCGGCGCCGGAGAATATCAGCGCGTACAAGCCCTCCCCCTCGACGCCGGAGCGGAGGCTGACCGGCATGACTGTAAGGTCGATATTTGTCTTGTCCCGCTCACCCTCGAAGCGTATCTCCTTGTACTGCACCTTTTCCCGCCTCTCACGGGAGGCCTTCAGCAGAGTTGACACGGGTATCTTCAGACCCTCGGAGATAATGTCGAAAAGGTTGTTGGAGTACTTGCCCAGAGGCAGATGGACGAAATTGGAGGTATCGCCGAAGGAGTGGATAAGCTGGTTCTTGTCGTTGATGATAAGGCAGGCGGGCAAAAACTGCTCCAGCAGCCTGGTGTCTATCACTTCCTCCTGACGCAAGCCGCCCTCGCCCCGGGGAGCGGGTCTGGGGCCGCTGTCATAGCCGGCGCCGGGGTACTCGTCGTCTATATAGGCAGTCTGGAGATAGGGCAGCTTTTTAGCGCCGGGTATGCGGGCCTCGCTGCGGTGGGTGAACAGTTTTGCCGCCGCGTCCACCACGGGAAAGGCCTCGGTATAGGCGCCTATGGCCTCGCTCTTGCCCAGAAACAGGTAGCCCCCGTCCTTCAGGGACTGGTGGAAGATGGCGAACAAATCGTTTTGCAGCACCGGCTGGAAGTATATCAGCATATTGCGGCAGGAGATAAGGTCCATCTTGCCGAAGGGCGGGTCCTGAAACACGTTGTGGGGGGAGAACACTATCATCTTGCGTATCTCCCGGTTCACCGTGTAGGAGTTGTTGCGGCGGGTGAAGTATCTGGAGAGCCGGGCCGGGAATACCGCGTCCACGATATTGTCTCCGTAGACGCCCTTGCCCGCCGTGGTCACGGCCTCGGCGTCAAGGTCGGTGGCAAATATCTTCACCATCCGCTTGAGCTTCAGCGCCTCCATGGCCTCGGTGAAAAGGATGGCGATGGAGTAGGCCTCCTCGCCGGTGGAGCAGCCCGCCACCCAGACACGGATCTGCTCCTCGGGCGCGCTGCGGCCCAGTATCTCCGGCAGGGCCTTGTCCTTCAGGCACTGGAAATACTCCGGGTCCCGGAAAAAGCTGGTGACGCCGATGAGCACCTCCTTGGAGAGTATGCGCACCTCCTCCGGAGAGGAATACAGAAAGTCCACGTAATCGTCCAGAGACTCCCTGTGGGTCAGCATCATGCGCCGCTCCATACGGCGGACGATGGTGGTCTGCTTATAGTGTGTGAAGTTTACGTTGCTGACCTTCTTGAGGATGGAGTACACCCGCTTCATCAGCTCCGCGTCCACCTCGTCGTCCGTGTGTATCTGGGTATGTATGACTGCCGTGCCGGCCAGATGCTGCAGCTCTATGGCAATCTCCTCCGGGGACAGCTGGGCGTCCACCAGCCCCGTGCGCATGGCGGAGCGGGGCATCCCGTCGAACTTGGAGGTCTCCAGGTCCTGGACTATGACCATACCGTCGTTCTCCTTGACGGTCTTGATGCCGTTGGTGCCGTCGGAGCCGGTGCCGGAGAGGATTATGGCGATGGCTCTGGGGCCGGCCTCCTCCGCCAGAGAGCGGAAGAAGGCGTCTATAGGCAGGTTCAGCTCCTTGGGTATCTGATCGGTGAAATGCAGGCGGCCGTCGGATATGGTCATCATCTTGCCGGGCTAGATGATGTATACCTTGTCCCCCTCCACCTCCATGCCGTCCTCGGCCTGGACCACCGGCATCTCCGTATACTTGCCCAGTATCTCGCCCAGCAGACTCTTATAGTCAGGGGAGAGATGCTGCACTATTATAAAGGGGAAGCCGGTATTGGCGGGCAGCGCCGACAGCAGCTTTTGCAGCGCCTCAAGTCCGCCCGCGGAGGCGCCTATGCCCACGAGGAATTTAAACTTCGCGCTGGTTGTTTCTTCTTTCATGACCCTCTCCCCTATCTGTGTAATATTACACACACTCTCCCGCAATAAACCTGATAAGCTTTCGCCGCTAGCCCTGCAGCACCTTCAACACCTTTTCCGTGGCGTTGGTGCAGCGGGCGTACTCCACCAAAAGCGTGGTCTGCAGGGTGCGTATGCCGGACTCGTCCAGAGCCCGGAGCATATCCGCCGTCTCCCTGCCGGCCTTGGCGTCGTAATAAACATCATTTATGGAGAACAGCCTCAGGCCCTTGTTGAACCGCTCCACCATATCCTCGGGAAAGGCCCGCATATCCCTGAGCATACGGTGGGTCTCCTGGACACTGTCAAACAGCATTACAAGGGAAAGGTAGGACGACCAGGACATGGGTTTTCTCCCGTTCTCTATGGCGGAGTAGGTCTGCCGGGACACCCCCGCCAGATATGCCAGCTCGCTCTGGGATATGCCTATTTTCGCCCGCAGCGGCGCCAACGCCTCCGTAAGCGCGTTGATATAAGCCTGCTGTTCCTCCGCGCTGAGCGACCATCTGGGTGATGTGCCCACTGCCGCAGCCCCCTTTGTATCTGTTCTGACCGTTATTATCCATTTAAACCGTCTTTACTGCAGTATATCAATTGTCGCATAATAAGTCAAGATGTCAAGACAAATGCCAAGAAGTTTACATTATTGACTTTTCGCCGACAGGAAAGGGTAATAAATTACAGCGCCCGCATCCGAAAGGATGTGGACGCTGTAATTTATATGTGGAAGGGGCTCAGTCCTGCTTGTCCTTGCGATCCTCCACGGCTATCTGGGCGTCGGTCAGTTTGTCCTTGACCCAGCCGGCTCCCCGGCAGGCGGCTCTCTGTACGCTGTCAACGGCGCACTCAGCCCCGGTGAGGAACCTGGCCTTATCGTCGTCGCTTATCTCGAAGGCGTCCTCGGCCTTGTCCTTCAGGTCGTCCAGCTTGTCCTCGGCCTTGTCCTTCAGCCCCTCCAGCTTTATCTCTACCTTGTCTGACAGGTCATCCAAAGAGTCCAGCAGCTTGTCAAGCTTGACGTGCAGTTCATTTCTGTCCATAGCTATCCTCCTAACTGATATTGGGATAAATATATTATACCCCTTGAAAGCCGCCGCCGCAATGCTCCGGGGCAGATGTCACAAATAGTTTACAAGTATTTACCTGTTGAAAAGGAGAGATTGATTTTTTTGTCGTATTGGGCTATTATGGGTATATGAAAAGGCGGAGGAGTCGGAATATGAAAGGGAAGCATATAGTCATACTGACGGCGGCGCTTGTCCTGACGGCGGCGCTGGCGCTCAGCGGCTGCTCCGGGGGCTCCTCGGCGCTGCCCACGCTGCCGCCGCTGCCTACCCAGACCCCGACAGTCACGGAAGCTCCCGCAGTCACCGATGCCCCGGAGGTCACTGAGGAGCCGTCGCCTACAGCCACGCCTGCGCCCTCAGCCACGCCTGAACCCACGGCGACTCCGGAGGTCACAGCCACTCCCACTGCCACTCCCACTGCCGCTCCTGCAGAGGCGAGCCAGCCGGCGCCAAAGCTCAGCATCAGCGGGGAGACCCTGCCTGGGGACATGACCCTGTACAACGTGGCCGACCTGCAGGGGACCATTACCGCCGAGAACGGCTACATCACCGTGGTATGGGGCGCGTTGCTGACGGAGAAGGGCGTGGTGGCTCAGGAGATACTGTATACCCCCCATGTGGTCACCTTCGGTCTGGCGGGCACGGTGAACGCGGAGCTGAAGTTCGGTATGCTGGCGCCGGGTACCTACAAATATCAGGTCAGCGCCACCGCTGAAAACGAGTACGCCGCCGTGACCAAAACGCTTATTGACCACAGCTTTACCGTCAGCGCCGACGGCGGCGCAAAGGCCGCGTCCTCAGGGCGCAGCTACACCGCCAAGCACAGCACCAGCACCAGCAACGAGGCGCTTATCTGGAACTACTTCATAGACGCTCTCGGCAACCCCTACGGGGCGGCGGCCATCCTGGGAAATATCAGCACGGAGAGCGGCGGCATTCCCGACCGGGTGGAGGGCGATATGTCGCTGGACTGCGAATACTCCATGTATTATACGCAGCGGGTGGACTCAGGCGCCATCAGCCGGGAGGACTTTATTAAATACGTGGTCATCGAGGGCCACGGCTACGGGCTTTGCCAGTGGACAGGTGAGCGCAAGGGCGCTCTGTACGATATGGCTAAGGAGCACGAGGTGTCCGTGGGCGACCTTACGCTTCAGTGCGACTTCATTATCAGGGAGCTCAGCGACTCCTACCCGGAGCTGCTGGAATACCTTAAGACCACCGACGATGTGGTTGAGGCCGCCTGCCGCTTCTCCGACGAGTACGAGCAGGCCGCCATCCACGGCGGCAGGACCTCGCTGGCGGCGGATTATCTGCTTAGATTCGCCACCTGAGCGGGGCGCAAATCAATACAATACAGAAATTGCCTTTATCCCCCAGGTCGGCGGGATAAAGGCAATTTATTGTTATGACCCTTCCTTTAGTCTTTTCCGGAGGCGCTGCGGAGGACGCTTTTCGCCACATTTCCGGCGGCCCGGCGCAAAGCCTCACGGGTCAGCCTGCCGGAGCGCAGGGCGGAGAGCGCCGACAGCTTGTCCAAGGCCGTCCCCGGCATGATAAGGTCGTTTCCGGCGATAAGCGCCTGACCGGCGTCGGCCAGTCCCGGCAGAGTGGAGAACCAGTCCGTCATAACCACGCCCTCAAAGCCCCACTCGTTTCTCAGCAGCTTTGTACACAGATCGTAGCTGTTTGGGGTGTACACCCCGTTGAGCTTGTTGTAGCTGGTCATCACCGCCGCCGGAGCCGCCTCACGGACGCAGAGCTCAAAGCCCCGCAGATATATCTCCCTCAAAGCCCGCTGGCCCACGATGCTGTCGCAGTGGTTCCTGTCCTCCTCGGAATTGTTGCAGGCAAAGTGCTTTATAGTGGCGTAGTTGCCGGGGACGCTCTGGACGCCTCTGACGATAGCGGCGGCAATTGCGCCGGTAAGCACCGGGTCCTCCGACAGATACTCGAAGTTCCGGCCGCAGAGTGGGTTGCGGTGGATATTCATGGCCGGGGCCAGCCAGTAGGTAACGTTGTATTCCTCCATCTCCCGGCTCACGGCCCGGCCCACCGCCTGGCACAGCGCCCTGTTCCAGCTCTGAGCCAGAGCAGTGCCCACGGGGAAGGAGCTGGTGAACTGGTACAGCCGCTTATGGGCGGGCTTGGCCTCCACCAGTCTTTGGAGAGCGTCAGGCAGATCGGAGAGCGCCCCTATCATATAGCTTCTGTTCACGAAGCGCAGCTTCCCGCTTTGGCTGAGGGCAGACTCCCGCAGCAGCCGCAGACCGGCGGGCCCGTCGGCCAGATTCACGTTCACAAGGCCCTTCTTCTCCAGCTTATCTGTGGTGCGGCCCACAGCGCCGGGGGTAAAGCTGCCGCCGGTGGCCAGCATTCCGCCCAGGCCCGTGCCAACGCAAAGCTCCGCCATCTCGGGAGCCGTAAGCCTATCCAGCACGGCGTTCACTTCACCGTCCCGGCAGGCGGGCGGAGTATAGTACATATATCGCTTAGTCTCAATATCGCCGGAGCGCGCAGGCAGCACCGGCAGGCCGGACAGCTCCTCCGGCCTCTCCCGCTCCGGCGGGGACAGCTCCTCCAGCTTCTCTCGCAGAGGGCAGACTTGCTCATGCCTTGACAGCACCGCGTCCCCGTCCAGCGCGATAACGGCGGCGGGGGCGGTATTCGCGGAGGAGGAGCCCAGGCGCAGCACATAGTCCCCACGCTCCAGCAGCCAGCAGAGCCCGTCTCCGTCGAAGCTGGCCATATGGCTGAGCTGGAAGCTTATGCTCAGCTCAGCGCTCTCACCGGGCTGCAGCTCCCCTGTCTTTTCAAAGCCCGCCAGACGCTGGTACTCCTTCGCAAGCCTCCCCCTGGGCGGGGACACGTAGACCTGGACCGTCTCTCTGCCGGGAAAGCTGCCGGTGTTTTTCACGCAGGCGCGCACAGTCACCGTGCCGCCGCTGAGCTCCGCGCCAAGGGGCTTGATCTCAAAATCCGTATAGCCCAGGCCGAAGCCAAAGGGATAGCGGGGGGTCACGCCGAAGCTGTCATAATAGCGATAGCCCACGAAGATGCCCTCCCGGTACAGCTGCCGCCGGGGATCGCCAAGGCGGCTGTAATCCCCGCCGCAGGGTACGTCGGAATAGTGGCGAGCCCAGGTGTCGGTGAGCTTGCCGGAGGGACAGGCCCGGCCGCTGAGTATATCCGCCAGAGCGCGGCCCCCCTCCATGCCCTGTTGGCAGAAGAAGATGACCGCCGAGACCTTTTCGTCCAGGTCGCCAATATCCATATAGGAGCCGGAGTTTATCACCAGCACCGAATTCCTGTAGCTCCGGGCTATTTTCTCAATGCTCTCTGTCTCCGCCGGGAGCAGCTCAAAATCCCCCGCATCCAGACGCCTGTCCGAGCCCTCTCCTGCCTGACGGGCCACCACGTATACGGCGGTATCGCAGGCGGATTCCCTGATGTCGGCGTCGCTGACCGCCCTGCCCACCGGCGGCACGAAGGGCTTTGCCATGCTGTTGATGATATCCAGGCCCTGTAAATTGCCGCCGCCCCGCCACGCTGCAAAGGCGTTTTGATAATCGCGCTCAAAGTCCTCCAGCCAGCGGCGGCTGGTTATGCGAAAGCCCGCCTGCTCCATGCCCTCAAGGATGGAGATAACATGGCGCTCGTTCACTTCGCCGGAGCCTGTGCCACCCTTGACCGTCATGGAGGCCCCGGCGCCGTACAGGGCTATGGGGCCGGGCTCAACAGGCAGAGCGCCGCTGTTTTTCAGCAGGACTATGCCCTCCAGGGCGGCGCGGTAGGCTGTCTCCTTATTCTCAAGCTCCCGCTGTGTGACCTTGTCGGTATAGGCGGCGCAGATCATTCTTTTCATCATTTTTTCTCCTTCAGCAGTACGAATTTTTCTACAGGAAACAGCACCATAAGCTGCAGCGTTCCGGCGCACATGGCGGCAATGGTGGGAGCCAAGGCCAAAAGCAGGGATGATGCGGAGCTTATCAGGGCGTTTGCCACCACGCCCTGCAGCCAGGTGGAAAACAGGATAAGCGCGGCCATCAGCATGAGATATACCGCGAAGCACCAGCCCGGCGCGTCGGACTTGAAGGTGGTGCGCTTGTTCTGGATGTAGCCGTAGATATTGGCCGCCAGATTGGAGACAAAGAAGGGCAGCACAAATCCCCAGTTGTCGTTGCCCGCGCCAACGGAGGAGGCGGAGAATACCGCGGCCAACGCGGAAGGCAGGGGCGCCTTCCAGTCCCGCAGGGCAAAGAACAGCAGGTTCACCAGCAGAAGCTGTAATACTCCCACCAGACTGCTGACCGCCACGAACTTCACCAGCTGCCACAGGGTCTTGACCCTGCCGCCCCTGGCTTCGGCGGCGCTGTCCAGCCGCTTGAGGGAAAACCGGGGCTTTCTGTTGTTATCATCCATGTGACGTCCTCTTTTCGGCAGGGCAAGCCTGCGCGTTATGCGTGTCCATTATACCGCTGCGTCTCCCCAGATGTCCGTGGCCGCGCTTTCTTAGCCATAGCTTAGCACAAAATCAGGAATTTGAACACTCTTATTTGCATAGAGAGGTACGTTATATAAAGGGTCAAAGCCGTTTTTTCCGAGCAGCCGCCGCCGTGAAGAAGCCGCTAAGGATTGCCGTTCTGCCTCTCAGACTCTTGAAAGCCTCTAAGGAATAGGTTAATCTAAAGCTGTGTCGTACATAAAATGGTTAAAGTTGGGGACACGGGAGGCCGGCAGTTGGGACTGACGGCAAACTTTATTTTAGGAGGGAAAGAAATGGAGCACAACAACAAACGGGACTCTTGGGCCACAAATTTCGGGTTTATAATGGCGGCTATCGGCTCCGCCATAGGCTTGGGCAACATCTGGGGCTTCCCCTACAAGTGCGGCAATAACGGCGGCTTTGCCTTCGTTCTTGTCTATCTGCTTCTGGTCATTTTCGTGGGCTTCGTGGTAATGCTGGGCGAGCTGGTCATAGGCCGCCGCTCCGGTCTGGGCGTGGTGGGCGCGTACGGCGCTCTGGCAAAGAAGTATAAGTGGGTGGGATATATGGGGGTGGCCTCGGCCTTCATCATCCTCTGCTTCTATAACGCCTTGGGCGGCATCGTGCTGCGCTACTGCTTCGGTTTTCTGATGCAGATATTCGGCGCCGACGGCTTCGGCGGTCAGGGCCTGGACTTCTGGGCTTTCATCCGGGCCAATCCCAGTCAGATGCTTTGGGGCTACCTGGCCTTCACCGTAATAAACATGGTGATAGTCATGGGCGGCATCCAGAACGGTATCGAGAAATTCACCACCGTAGCCATGCCCGCACTGTTCGCCATACTGCTGGGCCTCATAGTCTATGTGGCCGTACAGCCCGGCGCCGGCGAGGGCTACAGATTCATGTGGGCCCCCAACTTCGAGCCGCTTAAGACCAACTTCCTGGGGGTGCTGAAAACGGCCGCGGGTCAGATGTTCTTCTCCCTGTCCCTGGGCATGGGCGCAATGGTGACCTACGGCTCCTACCTGTCTAAAAAGGAAAACCTGCAAAAGAACTCTATACTCATTCCTATCGCCGATACCTCCGCCGCGCTGATGGCGGCCATGGTGGTGCTGCCCGCCTGCGCGGCCTTCGGCGTGGACTATGCCGCCGGCCCCGGCCTGCTGTTCGTGTCCATGCAGACGGTCTTTCACAACATGGGCGGCTTCGCCGGGAATCTGGTTGGCTTTTTGTTCTACTTCCTGGTGTTCATCGCGGCCATCACCTCCTCCATATCTCTGCTGGAGGCCTGCACCGCCTACGTCATAGACCACCGCATCGAAAAGCACAAGGAGCCCAAGCGCAAGCCCATCACCCTGGCCTTTGCCGCGGTCATCTTCGTGCTGGGCCTGCCGGTGGTGTTCGACGGCATAGGCTACGGGCTGGCAAACGGCGCTTCCTTCCCCACGCCCTTTGAGCTGTTCGGTCTGCCCGAGGCGGCCTACGCCACCTGGAACGACTGCTGGCTGGATATTTACGACATGATTTCCGAGGGCGTCATGATGCCGCTGGGCGCCATGGTCATGAGCATACTGCTGGGCTGGGTGTTCAAGACCGAGATCGTCAGGAAGGAATGCGAGCTGTCAGGCCACGGCTTCAAGGCGGAGAAGTTCTACGATGTCTGCTTCAAGTTCATCGTCCCCATTGCCATGGTCATCGTACTCTGGGGCCAGCTGGGCGACTTCTTCGGATTCTGAGTCCACTCCCTTCTGTAGAATCTATATAAAGCTTTCCCTCTTATCCCGACTTTTGTTGGGATAAGAGGGAAAAACTATATTTAGGCTTTCTTTTTGTCTTTAATAGGGATATAATCTCCTTTGCGATTTCTTAACGCGGAGGTAGATATAATGCCGCAACGAGCAAAAAACGAGGCAAAGACCGTGGGCCAGTTCATCTGGGCCTTTGTCAAATGGCTGGCCATCGCCGTGATAATAGGTCTGGTGGGCGGGGCTGTGGGCTCTGTATTCCATCTGAGTGTGGACCACGCCACCGCCTTTCGCATAGCGCGGCCCTGGCTCATATGGCTTCTTCCCGTGGGCGGCGTACTGATAGCGGCGCTGTACCGACTGACCCGTATGGAGCACAAGAACACCAACGCCATCATCGACTCCATACATCTGGGGGAGAAGATACCCATACTTCTGGTGCCGGTAATATTCATCGCCACCACCGTGACCCATTTATGCGGCGGCTCCGCCGGCCGCGAGGGGGCGGCGCTGCAGATAGGCGGGGGCTTGGGCTGCGGCATAGGCCGGCTGCTGCGGCTGGACGATAAGGATATGCGGCTGGCGGTGCTGTGCGGGATGTCCGCCGTGTTCTCCGCCCTCTTCGGAACGCCGCTGACCGCCGCCATATTCGCCTTGGAGGTAATAAGCGTGGGTGTGCTGTATTACTCGGGGTTGGTGGCCTGCATCACCGCCGCCATAACGGCCTATGGCTTCACCCGGGTAATCGGGCTCATGCCCACCCGCTTTACCATAGCTCTGGAGCCGCTGACTGCGGATATGCTGTGGCGGGTGGTGCTGCTGGCCATGCTGTGCGCGCTGATGAGTGTTATCTTCTGCGTGGTGCTCCACGGCACAGAGAAGCTTTTCTCCAAGGCCCTGCCCAACACCTACCTCAGAGCCATAGTCGGCGGCGTTCTGCTTATCGGCCTCACCTATCTGGTTGGCACCCGTGACTACAACGGCGCCGGGATGGACGTGATCACCGCCGCTCTGGAAAAAGGCAGCGTCAGACCGGACGCGTTCTTCTGGAAGCTGCTGTTCACAGCGGTCACCTTGGGCTGCGGCTTTAGGGGCGGTGAGGTGGTGCCAACCTTTTTCATAGGCGCCGCCCTGGGCTGCGCCGCCGGGCCGCTGCTGGGTCTGCCGGCGGGCTTTGCCGCGGCCATCGGGCTGGTGTCCGTATTCTGCGGCGCCGTCAACTGTCCCATAGCCTCTATTATCCTGTCGGTAGAGCTGTTTGGCTCCACCGAGCTTATCTATTTCGCCGCCGCCTGCGGTGTGTCCTATATGCTCTCCGGCTATTTCGGTCTGTACAGCAGCCAGAAGATAATGTACTCCAAGACCCGGGCGGAGTTTATCAATATCCAGGCCAAGTGAGCGGCTGAAGCCGACCATACGACGCGCCCCTTTTGAAGATGAAAGCTTCAAAAGGGGCGCGCTTGTATTATTAAAACTACGAGGCGATGTCTATCAGTTCCTGCAAAGTCCGGCAGCGCTCGGTCTGGGACGCTGTTGTATAACGCTCCAGCAGCCTGCCGCAGATCTCCAGATATTCCTTGGCGCTGTCCCTGGGCAGAGCTGAGGCGTCCACGGGCAGAAGCATATCGTACGCCCCGTCGAAATCGCCGGCTTCAATGGCAACGGCGGACAGCTTTACTGCGGCGGCGTCTCTCATGGACAGGGCGATGTCAAGCCCTTCGATGGCGGCAAAGGCATCATAGGCCTGCTCATACTCGCCGTTTTCATACATGACGCCCGCCTGAACATACTCCTTCAGCTCCGGCTTGTACTTCTCCACCCAGCGGGGCGACAGCATAAGCGCATCCGCCGCCGCGAACCGACCCCTGACCGCGAAATACTGGGATACCGCGCCGGACAGGAACAGCACCAGGATCAGCAGAAGAATACCCACGGCTACCCGGTAGATATTCATTTTGCCCAGAGTGCGGTAGGCCCTGTCGGCCCTTATTTTTCTGTACACCGCGTACTTGCTCATATTCTGATAGTTATTTGTGTCGGGCACTTGAATACCTCCGGAGCGTTAAGTGTATATATTATAGCATAGTCAGCCTCAGTAATAAACAAAAAGCGAAGCCTGCGCTTCGCTTTTTGCTGTTAGGCTGTTCAGGCGGCGCCCAGCAGGGCGTTGGGCAGCCACGTGCAGAAGCCGGGGATAAAAGTGACCAGCAGCATGACGAACACGTCCACCGCGATCATCAGCAGCATCCACGGGACCAGCCTTGTGACGCCAATCTTTACCACCGTGACAGTGACGAACAGATAGGTGCCCACAGGGGGCGTAAGGCCGCCGATGATAACGCACATGGAGAACATCAGGCCGAACTGGACCATGTCGCAGCCAAGGCTCTGGAGCAGGGGGTAGACCAGAGGCAGGATAACGGGCATGACCGCCGCCGGCTCCAAAAAGCAGCCGATTATCAGGATGAAGCCGCCGATTATCAGCATGATGACCGTGGCGTTGCCGCTTGCCACATTGTAAAGCCACTCCTGGAACACCTTGCCAACGCCCTCTACGGTGAATATGTAAGCGAAAACGGTGGAGGCAGCGTACAGGGAGAGCACCTGGCCGGTGCCCTCGGCCGCGTCTATCAGGACTTTGACGATATTGTTGACATTCAGATCCCTGTAGATGAAGAAGCCAACAACGAGGCCGTATACACAGGCCACGGCGCCCGCCTCGGTAGGCGTGCAGAAGCCGGCGGTAATACCGATAATTATTATCATCGGCATCAGCAGCGCCCAGAAGCTGCTTACAAAGGACTTAAGCACTCTTTTGGGGACGAATTTTCCGCCGTAGTCGATGTTATGCTTCTTGGCGTAAAGATGGCAGATAAACATCAGGATAACGCCTATGGTCAGACCGGGAGTGTAGCCCGCCAGGAACATTCTGGTGATGGAAAGCCCGGTGATGGCGGCAAAGATTATCATGGTGTTGGAGGGCGGGATTATCGGCGCGGTGGAAGCGCCACCGGCTATCATGCCGCCGGTGAACTCCTTGCTGTAGCCTATCTTCTCCATGTCGGGGGCGGTGATGGAGCCGATAGCGGCTACAGCCGCCGTGCCGGAGCCGGAGACCGCGCCGAATATCATGTTGGCAGCCACGCACACGATGCCCACGCCGCCGCGAAGCCAGGAAAACAGCGCGCTGCAAAAGTCGATTATGCGCTTGGACAGGCCGCCCTGGTTCATGATGGCGCCGGATATCATGAAAAACGGGATAGCCATGAGGGTGAAGGAGTTGACGCCGCTGATATAGCCGCGGCAGTTGAGGTACATCTGCATATCGCCGGTAAGCGCCACGGCAATAAACCCGGCACCCATAAGGGAGAAGGTGATGGGAACGCCCAAAAGCAGCAAGGCGAGAAGAGAAATACAGGCAATAAGCAACATTATTCTATCTCTCCTTCGTTGATCTTTTCAAACTCGGTCTTTTCTACGGTGCCCTTCCACATTGCGATGGCTTTGGGCGGAACCACTCTCAGATAGCCCAGGAATATGGCCACGTTTCCGATGGGATAAGAGATATACAGCACCCACTGGGGCATATGGCAGGCGGTGGAAAACGCGCTGGCATATATCTTTACCATCTGGAACGCGGCAGGGAGCAGCACTATCACTATCACGCAGGCCAGCAGCCTTGTCAACGCGTAAAGAACGGCTCTCGCCTTGTTGTTCTTTACCATCTCCTGGATAAGGTCCATAGTAATATGCTCATCAGCTCTGGCGGTAAGGGAAGCGCCGACGCAGGTGACCCAGACGGCCGCGTACCGTATCACTTCATCCGACCACTTGAAGGAGTGCAGCAAAAAATACCTGGACATGGTATTGGCGAAGCAGATGATTATCATGCCGGCCAGCAGGAATGCACAAAAATACTTGATTATTTTTTCCAGAACATCGTCAATTTTTGTGTATATATAGTACAATTTTGACATAATCTCTCACTTTCTGCCCAGAATTTAACGGAATCTTGGCGTGCCCTAATACTACAATGCCGGAGAGCCCTATTCGGGCTCTCCGGTAGAGCCTGCCGGAGTAAGTATCTCAGCCGCTGACGACAGGTCAGCCGACCTTGTCGGCAACGTATGCCTGGGCCTCGGCCACGATGTCCTCAACACCGTACTGCTTGATCCACTCCTGCTGATACGTGGTATCGGCATCGATGAACTCCTGCAGTGCCTCGGGAGTGAGGGTGATGACTTCAACGCCGGCTTCCTGCATCTTTACGATATCCTCGGCGCAGGCATCCTTGCGGTCATAGCACTGCTGTACGCACATATCCTTGAAAATGGTCTTGACCAGCTCCTGATACTCCGTGGGGAGCTTCTGGAGGGAGGCGGTGCTTATCATGAGCAGGTTAAGGGATGCGATGTGGTTGGTCTCCACGAAGTACTTGATTATCTCGTGCTGACCGCGGGCGATGATGGAGGACGGGTCACTCTCAAGGCCGTCGATGGTGCCGTTGGAGAGAGCGGAGATGACCTCGGAGGAGGACATGGCCGTGGGAGAAGCGCCCCATGCCTGAACGGTGGACTGATACACGTCGGAGGAGGGAACTCTCAGCTTCATGCCCACCACATCAGACATCTGGTGCACGGGCTTCATGCAGATAAGGCTGCGCACGCCCTGGCTCATGGCGCCCAGGCAGTACAGGGAGCTGACGCCGGCGTCGGCCAGCTGCTTGTTGATAAGGTCGGGAAGAACTTCGCCAAGGGCGTTCTCCTCGTCATAACCGGTGACCACATAGGGAAGCTCGGACCAGCCTATCTCATCAAGACCGGCGTTGGTGCCCCACACGGAGGGTCCGGAAAGGCTCATGTCCAGAGTGCCGGCAACGACCTGCGGGATAAGCTCATCCTCGCCGCCCATAGTGCCGTCGGCCACCACATTGACCTTCACATGGCCTTCGGACTGAGCGTCGACCTCGGCCACTATCTTCTCTATCCACTCCTGCTCATGGCCGGTGCTGGAAAAGATATGATAGAAGTTCAGCTCATAGACGGTGTCGTCCACAGCGGGAGCCTCGGGAGCGGCGGCGGGGGCCTGTGTCCCTGCACTCTCCTGCTTTGCGCCGCAGCCGAACAGGGCAACGGCCATGGTAAGGACCAGAAGTAACGCAACGAGTTTTTTCATGTTTTTCATCCTCCATTTTCAATTTTCAATTTGTACTGAACCCTGCTCTCCGGAGCCTGGGTCTGCGCGACTGTGCAAAATATCGGCCGGAATGTACATCAATATTCCGTCTCCGCCGTACCGCGCTTATGGCCATAGCTTTCCGAAAGCAACGAACAAGTTGGGCAGATGTTATCATTTCCTTAAAATGCTGTCAATGCGGTTAAAAAAATAGCATTTTCCCATTTCAGGCAAAAGAAAAACATAATAATCAAATCGAGAATTTTGGATGTATTTCTGCTCGGTTCCATGAAAAAAATGAATAAAAACAACGGTCAAAAATCGTGAAGTATTACAAACGTTAATGTTTTGTCAATACGGCGGGCCTAAGCCTAACGGCGGCAAAGCCGCCGTAGGACTGGCTTTCGCTGTATTGCATATGGTATCGCGTTGCGCGGGGCCGTGCCGGGGCGGAGAGCTAGGCGTATATTATCTTCGCCACATATTTAAAGCTCTCCGCCGCGTCGCTGCCGGAGCGGCAGGTTATCAGGCCGTCGCACAGGCTCAGACTTGTAATGTGAGCCACCGCGGTCTTTCCTATTTTAGATGAGTCGCAGAGGATGTATTTGTGCTTTGCGCTCATAAGGATGGTCTTTTCCACCGCCGCCACGGACAGGTTCTCACTGTACACCTCGCCCATCTGGTTGATGGCGTCGCATCCTATAAAGGCATAGTCCAGCTGCTTGAGTCTGCGAAAGCATTCCACAGCCTCGTTGCCTATGATAGTTCCGGTCTGACTTCTGATTATTCCGCCGCAGATATGCACCTCCAGGGCTGCGCAGCGGGAAAGGAAGTCTGCCGCCTGCATTGAGTTTGTATAGATGGTGGCGTGGGACAAATCGTCAATCAGATTGCTCAGGTCGAAAACCGTTGTCCCGCTGCCAAGGGCGATAGACGCGCCCGGAGGGATAAGCGTCCTCGCTTTCTCGGCTATCTTCCGCTTCTCGGAGATGTTTTTGTGTAGCTTGCTGTCAAAGGTCTCGTCGGGTATGCGGTTTACGGACATCACTCCGCCGTAGGTCCTGACGACCAGCCCGCTCTCCTGCATCATGGCCAGCTGCTTGCGAATGGTGGATACCGACACATCCAGTATCCCGCTCAGTTCATTTACAGAGATCTCACCCCTGCTTTCAAGCAAACTGATTATCCGTTGTTCTCTCTTTGCAGTTTTCATAGATCTCCCACCTTCATCGTGATATAAAACATTACTTATAATAAACCGAAATACGCGATTTGTACATAAAAAACTTTACAGGCAATTGATTTTTTGATATACACTACTATTTATTTGTAATAAAAGTAGAAAATTCCTACCCCAATTTATTGATGCAGCACAAAAACCGGGGGGCGGGACACGCAATAATCGCCGCTTTTTGCGCGTCTTGATTATTTCGGCGAAAAAAATCTCTCTGCGATAATTGCGAAATTTCGGAAGCGTTGACTTTTCTGCGCCAACAAACTATGATTCACACAAAATGAGCAGAATGCCGGTACTTTATCATAGTATTGGCTCTGTTCACAATTGCGTACAGGAGGACAACGAAATGAAACCGGAAATAATCATAATGCTGACCCACCACGATGTGACTGTGAAGAACGCAGCGGAGGTATTCGCCCAGTGCAGCGATATTGAGGCCGTCAAGTATTGGGGCTTTAAGAACGTGGGTCTGCCCAAGGATCAGATGAAGGCGCTGACCGCGGCCATGAAGGCCGCCGGCAAGACCACCTTCCTGGAGGTGGTGACCTATGACGAGGCCTCCTGCCTTGACGGCGCCCAGACCGCCATAGACTGCGGCTTCGACTATCTGATGGGTACCCTTTATTACGACTCCGTGGCGGAGCTGCTGAGGAAAAACAACATGAGCTATCTCCCCTTTGTGGGCAAGGTGTCCGGCAGCCCCAGCATACTGGAGGGGACCAACGAGGAAATAATCCAGAACGCAAAGGACATGATGGCCAAGGGCGTCACCGGCTTTGACATTCTGGCCTACCGCCATGTGGTGGACGGGGAGAAGCTGGCCCGGGAATTCTGCGCGGCGGTGGACGCCCAGATATGCATTGCAGGCTCCATCAACAGCTTCGGTCGTATCGACACCATGTTTGATATCGCACCCTGGACCTTTACCATGGGCTCGGCCCTGTTTGAAAAGAAGTTCGTAGCCGACGGCGATTTCAGGACCAATCTCATTGCCGTGGCCGACTATATGGCCGGGAAGCAGGCGTAATGACGGACATTACCATCGGTCAGGCCCAGCGGCTTACAGCTCCCTGCCCCTTCGCGCTGCTGTCCACGCTGAAGGAGGACGGAAGCACCAATCTGGCGGCGGTATCCTGGTGGACTTATCTGTCCAATCATCCGGCAACACTGGGCGTCTGCCTCAGCAAAAAGGGGCTCAGCGGCTCCCTGATAGAGCGAAGCGGTGAATTCGGCCTGAGCATCGTGGGCGAGGCTCTTAAAGACGCGGCCCTGCAGTGCGGCCGCTGCTCCGGCAGGACGGTGGACAAGGCGTCGGCGTTTTCCATTCCTCTTGAGTCTGCCGGACTTATCACCGCCAAGCTTGTCTCCGGCAGCCGGGTGGTGTTTGAATGCCGGCTGACGGGCAGCACAGAGGTGGGCGACCACGTGCTGTACATTGCGGAGATTGCCGCCTGCCGGGGGGACGAGTCCGTCAGGCAGCTGTTCGCCTATGACGGATACGCCAGACTGGATCTGGCACGGATATCAGAAAAGGGAGGTAATTCGCTGTGATAATGGACTGCGGTAAATACACGGGCAAATGCGCCTGCGGCAGAGAGCACAGTCTCGAGACTAAGATGGTGGTGGTCGAGTCCGGCGCTCTGGCTGATTTCGAGAAATACATGGCCGACGTAGGTCTGGCCGGGAAAAAACGGGCCGTGGTGTATGACACCATGATATATAAGCTCACCGAGGGCAAGCACATCAGGGCCGACCAGGAGATAGTGCTGGAGGCCAAGGGCCTGCGGGCGGAGGATGTGCTGATAGAGGAGATGATGACCCGGCTTGACTCCCCCGAGGTCATAGTTGCCTTCGGCGCCGGCACCATCATGGACTTCGGCCGCTACCCCGCCTATAAGCTGGGCATTCCCTTTGTGGCCGTGCCTACCCTGGCCTCCTCCGACGGCTTTACCGCCAATATTTGCTCTGCCATACTGAAGGGTCAGAAGAAGTCCACCGCCATGTGCGCTCCCGTGCTGGTGGTAGCCGACCTGGACATTATCAAGGGCGCGCCGCCCCGGCTCGTCGCCAGCGGCATAAACGACATCCTGTCCAAATACATCTCCCTTACAGACTGGCGCATCTCCCATTTGGTGGACGGCGAGTACTTCTGTCCCATGGTAGCGGAGCTGGCGGAGCACGCCCTGAAGCTGATGCGCGAGGCAGCGGATAAATACGCCGCAACGGGGGTAGCCGACCACGAGGCCATGACCATGGCCCAGATGGAGAGCGGGCTTACCATGCAGCTGCTGAACCACTCCAGAGCTGCCTCCGGCGCGGAGCATCTGATGGCCCATCTGGTGGAAATGCATCCCCCCCGCTTTGAAAGCGCCGAGGGCATACACGGCGAGTGCGTGGGCGTGGGCACCTTCCAGTGCATCAAGGAATACCACCGGCTTGCGGGGCTTACCCCCAAGGCCAGACCCTTTACTCCGCTTACGGAGGAATGGGTACGGGAGAAGTTCGGGGAGCGGCTGCTGCCGGGTATCATGAAGGAGAACGAGAGCGACGTTCTGGGCACCTTCGATTCGGAAAACATCGTGGCCCACTGGCCGGAGATAAAGGCCATGCTGGATGCGCTGCCCGGCGTGGAGGAGATGGACAGACTGTACTCAGGCTGCGGCTCCAAATACCTGCCGGAGCATATCGGCATAGACCCCGCTCTGGCGGAAGAAATGCTGGACATTTCCGCCGCCATACGCAACCGGCTGACCCTGATACGCATGAAGCGAGTTCTTGATTTTGAATAATATTTATATTTGGAGGACGACGAAATGAAACCGGAAATAATCATAATGCTGACCCACCACGATGTGACTGTGAAGAACGCAGCGGAGGTATTCGCCCAGTGCAGCGATATTGAGGCCGTCAAGTATTGGGGCTTTAAGAACGTGGGTCTGCCCAAGGATCAGATGAAGGCGCTGACCGCGGCCATGAAGGCCGCCGGCAAGACCACCTTCCTGGAGGTGGTGACCTATGACGAGGCCTCCTGCCTTGACGGCGCCCAGACCGCCATAGACTGCGGCTTCGACTATCTGATGGGTACCCTTTATTACGACTCCGTGGCGGAGCTGCTGAGGAAAAACAACATGAGCTATCTCCCCTTTGTGGGCAAGGTGTCCGGCAGCCCCAGCATACTGGAGGGGACCAACGAGGAAATAATCCAGAACGCAAAGGACATGATGGCCAAGGGCGTCACCGGCTTTGACATTCTGGCCTACCGCCATGTGGTGGACGGGGAGAAGCTGGCCCGGGAATTCTGCGCGGCGGTGGACGCCCAGATATGCATTGCAGGCTCCATCAACAGCTTCGGTCGTATCGACACCATGTTTGATATCGCACCCTGGACCTTTACCATGGGCTCGGCCCTGTTTGAAAAGAAGTTCGTGGCCGACGGCGATTTCAGGACCAATCTCATTGCCGTGGCCGACTATATGGCCGGAAAATAAACCGGATACCCTACAGCCCCTGCGGCCGGGAAATGTTATACGGAGCGCGCTATGACAGGTTTACTCTTTGGTACCAATCAGTTGAATATCCAGTCCGTACTGCTGCGGCTGTTTCTGGCGGTGGTCATGGGCGGACTGATAGGCATTGAGCGCGAGTCCAAGGGCAGACCGGCGGGCTTTCGGACCTATATGCTGGTGGCGCTGGGCGCTACCGTCGCCATGCTTCTCAATGAGTATCTCGACTATATGCTTACCAACTTCTGGGCAGGGACAGCCCCGCGGACCGATGTGTCCAGGCTGGGCGCCCAGGTCATAAACGGCGTGGGCTTTCTGGGCGCAGGCACCATACTTATGACCTCCCGGCAGGAGGTCAAGGGCATCACCACCACCGCCGGACTCTGGGCCTCGGCCTGCATGGGACTTGCAATAGGCGCAGGCTTTTACGAATGTGCCTGCGCGGGAGTGCTGTTTATTCTGATATGTATGTGTGTGTTCTCTTACATGGAGGCCAGAATAATGTCCAACAGCAGAAATATGAACGTCTACATAGAGGTGGCCGGGATGGACGGGCTGGGCGCTGTTACGGCAGGGCTGAGAGAGCTTAACGTCAGGATATTCGACGTGGACGTCACAAAGACCGGCACCAGCTCAGGCACGGTGGGCGCTGTGTTCAGCGTCTACCTGCCCTCGCGGCAGAACCACGAGAACGCCATGATAGAGTTTTCCGCGCTGCCGTGTGTGCGCACCATCAGCGAGGTTTAAGAGAGAAGCCATGTTTGATTTTCTTGATTTCTTCCGGGAGCTAAACACCCAGTCGGTCATTCTGCGGATAGCGCTGGCCGTGTTCTGCGGCGGCGTAATAGGTATAGAGCGGGAGCTGAAGCACCGGGCAGCCGGTTTCAGGACCCACATACTTATCTGCCTCGGCGCGTCCCTGACCACGCTTACCAGCCAGTACCTCTCTCTGTGCGCCGGGTACAGCACGGATGTGGCAAGGCTGGGCGCTCAGGTCATATCCGGTATCGGCTTCATCGGCGCCGGAGCCATAGTCGTCACCAAGCGCAACCGCATCAAGGGGCTTACCACCGCCGCGGGGCTCTGGACCTCGGCCATAATAGGGCTTGCCTGCGGCGCCGGCTTTGCCGAGTGCGCCGTTTTCGCCACCGCTATCATACTTATAGCGGAGCTGCTGCTTATCAAGATCGAGGATCTTATTACCGAGAATACCAGAGAGAGCGTCATTTACCTGGAATACAGGGGGAATCAGGACCTGGGCGGCATTTTGCGCTTTATCCGCGAAAGCGGGATAGAGATACGGGACCTGGAAATCTCCAAAAGCGGCGAAAAGGACAGCGGCTACTGCGCCATGGTCACGGCGCGGGCAAAGCGCAGAAGTCTGCGGGGTAATATTGTCGGCAAGATATCCGAGAACCCTCTGGTGCTTGCCGCCGAAGAAATGTAGTGAACAGTAAGGAGAGAAGAAATGCTTATTGACCGTCTTAAGGAAGCAGACGCCACAAAATTGGACGAGCTGCACGAGATAATGCAGGCTCAGGAGCACGCGGAGCTGCTGTGCCCCATCGATATGAGGGACATATGCATAGGTCACGGTGAGGCCGAAAAGATCTGCGACGCGGTGGCATCGCTGACCAAGGGCAGCAAAGTTCTCATGGTCACCGGCCCCACCCCCATTGTAGACACGGCGGGCAACAATGTTAAGGAAGCTGTGCTGGCCCGTCTCAGGGAGAAGTATAAGGCAGAGTGGCTGGTCCTGTCCGAGCCGGACAGCATCGTCCACGCAACGCCGGAAAACGCCGCGGTCATTCAGGCCCGCTTTGAGGGCGTGGACTGCGTGGTAGGCGTGGGCGGCGGCACTATCTGCGATCTGTGCAAGTACTCCACCTACTACTACAACAAGGAGAACCCGCTGCCGCTGGTGGTAGTCCAGACCGCCCTGTCCGTAAACGCCTTTTCCGACAACTCCTCCGTAATGCTTATAAACGGTGTGAAGCGCACGGTGCACTCCCGCTACCCCAGCATCCTGATAGTGGATCTGGACATCGTGTCCGCCGCTCCCGCCGAGATGAACGTCAGCGGCTACGGCGACCTCACAGCCACCTGGACGGCGCCGGTGGACTGGTATCTGGCAAACGTTCTGGGTATGGGCAAAAACTTCCATACCGCCCCCTCCGACATGATACGCAGCCAGTGCGAAAGGCTGCTGGAGAATTCCGGTCGGCTGGCCGCCTGCGACAGCAAGGTCATCGGCGAGCTGGCAAACGTCCTGACTCTCAGCGGCCTGTCCATGGGTCTGGCCGACGAGAGCTCCCCCGCCTCCGGCTCGGAGCACGTTATGAGCCATCTGATAGACATGGCCTCCCGCATCCGCCATACCGGTATATGCTACCACGGCACTCAGGTGGCAGTATCGGCAATAAACTCCTGCATCATCTGGGACTATCTGCTCAACGAATTTGACCCCAAGAGCGTGGATATCGACAAGTGCTACCCCACGCTGGAGGAGATGGAACCCAAGGTAAGGGCTGCCTTCGATTGGCTGGACGACACTCATTCCGCCGCCGACGAGTGCTGGGCCGACTACCAGAAGAAGCTTGGCAAGTGGCATGAGAACAAGGAGAAGTTCAGAGCCTTTTTGGATAATTTTGACGACTTCAAGGCTGTGGTTGCGCCCTGGGTCAAAAAGCCGGAGTACATCGCAGAGTGTATGCACAAGGCCGAAGCCCCCTGCCGCTACAGTAAGCTCAACTACCCGGTAGACGCAAACACCGCCGTGTGGGCTATGAACAACTGCCATCTTATGCGCAACCGTTTTTCCGTAATCGACCTGCTGAACTACGCCGGAATTTGGAACGAGGAATTTGTACAGCAGATAATAGCCAGAGCCGACGCTCTGGACGCTGGACTGTAAGCTGTCATTATAAATCTAAGAAACCCAAACTGATTTGGGTGAGCTCGAGAGGGGACGAAAATCCCCTCTCGACTTATTTATACGAAGCGGATATTCCCGCCAAGGTCGCGGGGAAAACGTGCCACCGGCACGTTTTCTTACACCGCTCCCGTTCAAA
>CAYSFK010000009.1:0-34842 GCA_964430345.1 uncultured Oscillospiraceae bacterium
TGACGAAGCGGGGCTCCCCCGGCTCGCGGCCTATGCTCACATCCACGGTCTCGCCGCTTTTCAGCGCTACTACCCCGTGCAGCTCCAGCGGTATGGTGACCCACTGGTATTTCTTGATGCCGCCGTAGTAGTGAGTTCTGAAATAGCAAAGCTCGTCCTGCTCGTACATGGTAATCTGCTTGAGGTCAAGCCGGGGCGCGTCCACATGGGCGCCCGCTATGACTGCTCCGGCGGACAGAGGCTTCTTGCCAATAACGGCCAGCATCAGGGCCTTGCCCCGGTTGTTCCTGTATACCTTCATGCCGGGCTTAAGCTCCATGTCCGCCTTAAGCTCAACAAAGCCCAGCTTCCCAGCCTCCGCCACGGCCTCCGCCACAGCCTCACGTTCGGTGCGGCAGCGGTTGAGAAAGTCCATGTAGCCCTTGCAGTATTCCTCCAGTAAAAGCCGTTCATCAGTGTTTATAAGCTCATAGCCGTTTTTCTGCTCGTAAAACAATTTGCTTCTCAGATCATCCATTTTCAAGTATCTCCTTAAACAGTTTGTCGCATTTTTCCCTGAATTCGGCGGCGCTGCCGTCGTTGTTCAGCACAAAGCCGCAGCCCTCAATAAAGTATTGGTCGCCTCGCTGTGCTTTTATCCGCAAAAGCGCCCTGTCCCTGTCGATGCCGTCCCGGGCCATGATGCGCATAATGCGCTGCTCCTCCGGTGCCAGCACAGCCACCGTTGCGTAGCAGCGGCCGGCTATGCCGCTGGATATCAGCTCTATGGCATCTATGGCAGCCACGCTGCCGCCTTCCATGGCGAAGTCCCTGAGCTGCCGTTCTAGCGCCGCGCCGATATATTTATGAGTTACGGCATTCAGGGCCGTCAGGGCCTCCTTATCGGAAAATACCAGCGAAGCCAGCGCACGGCGGTCAACCACACCGTCCACTACCGCGCAGGGGAAGCGGGCGTCTATCTCCCCTATCAGCGACTTATCCTCCGAAAGCAGCCGGTGGTAGAGCCTGTCGCAGTCTATGACCAGCGCGCCTCTATCCTCAAGAGATTTAAGGGCGGTGGTCTTGCCCGCGCCGCTGCCGCCGGTAATGCCGATGAGCTTTAAGCCCTCAGCCAGCACATCTCCTATTGCCTCTGTCGCCAGAGCGCCCTGCCGCAATACCCTGTAGGGCGTGAGGGACATATCAATGATGGTGGACTCCCGGCCTAAGCCGCACTTGCCGCCGTCTATCACCGCGTCTATGCGGCCGTCGAAGTATTCAAGCACCTGTGCCGCCGTCTTGGGGCTCTCAGCTCCCGAAGGATTTGCCGACGGCGCGGCAAAGGGCAGCCCGGTGAGCCGCAGCAGCTCCAGCGTCAAAGGATGGTCCGGACATCGGAGTCCCACTGTGTCCCCTCCCGCCAGCACTATAGGCGGGATACAGTCCCTGGCCTTGAGCACGATAGTCAGCGGTCCCGGCCAGAAGCGCTCCGCCAACAGCCGAGCCTGCTCTGGCACATTCAGACAATATCCGTCCATAGCCGCCGGGCCGGGCACCATCAGGGACAGTGGCTTTACTGCCGGTCGGCCCTTTACCTCATATATCTCTTTTACCGCCGACTCATTAAGACCGTCGGCAGCAAGACCGTAGACCGTCTCCGTAGGCACGGCCACCAGTCCGCCGTTTTTTATTATCTCCGCCGCATCTAAAAGAGATGTGCCGGTAAAAACTGCCGTCTCCATTTACGCCTCCGCCTGCTCCTGCAGCTTGGCGGCCTGGTCCGCAGTCATGAGACTGTCGATAAGCGGGTCAAGACCGCCGTTTATTATTGTCTGGATGTTAAAGTTCTTCTGCTCGCCGCCCAGACGGTGGTCAGTGACTCTGTTCTGGGGGAAGTTATAGGTGCGTATGCGCTCGCTTCTGTCACCGGAGCCTATCTGACTGCGGCGCTGGCTGGCCACGGCGTCGTGGCGCTTCTGCTGCTCCGCCTCGTATAGCTTGGAGCGCAGTATCTGCATAGCTCTGTCCTTATTTTTATACTGGCTGCGCTCGTCCTGACATTCTACCACCAGGCCGGTGGGCAGATGGGTAATGCGGATGGCGCTTTCGGTCTTGTTGACGTGCTGGCCTCCCGCGCCGGAGGAGCGGTAGGTGTCTATCTTCAGCTCGCCCATATCCAGCTTGAAATCCAGCTCCTCTATCTCCGGCATGACGGCCACGGTGGCGGCAGAGGTGTGTATCCTGCCGCCGGACTCTGTTACCGGCACCCGCTGCACCCGGTGTCCTCCAGCCTCATATTTAAGTCTGGAGTATGCGCCCTCGCCCTCGACAACGAAGCTAATCTCCTTGATGCCGCCCAGCTCCGTTTCGCTTACGTTGGCAACATCAATGCTCCAGCCCCGGCTTTCGGCGTACATACTGTACATCCTGAACAGGTCCGCCGCGAAGAGCATACCTTCTTCACCGCCCACGCCGCCTCGTATCTCCATGATAACATTCTTGGAGTCGTTAGGGTCTTTCGGCAGCAGCAGTATCTTTATCTCACGCTCCAGGCGCTCCCTTTCGGCCTTGGCGGCGGCGTACTCCTCCTGAGCCAGAGCGCGAAGCTCGCTGTCGTCCATGAGCTCCAGAGCGCTGTCCATAGAGGCGCCGGCCCTTTCATACGCGCAGTAGGCCTCTACCAGAGGCTGCAGCTCCCTGACCTCCCGCTCGTACTTTGCGTAAAGGGCGGGGTCGGAATAGGTGGAGGGCTCCTCCATACGCCGGCAGATCTGCTCATATTGATTTTTCAGTGCCGCAAGCTTCTCAAACATAGTCTGCTCCGTTTTTTTAATCAAGGCATTTTATCACATAGAAAGCGCAAAGTAAATAAAAACCGGCCTGACAGCTCAGGCCGGTAAAAATGTTTCAATGCTCAGCTTCCCAGATATGCCTTTTTAACATCCTCGTTCTCCAGAAGCTCCCGGCCTGTTCCGGACAGACCGATGCGCCCTGTCTCAAGCACATAGGCGTAGTCTGCGGTCTTAAGAGCCATGTTGGCGTTCTGCTCGATAAGCAGCACTGTCACGCCCTGCTTGTTTATCTCCCGAATTATATCGAAGATGCCCTTAACGATAAGCGGAGCCAAGCCGAGGGACGGCTCGTCCATCATAATGATCTTAGGCCTGCTCATCAGGGCCCGGCCCACAGCCAGCATCTGCTGCTCGCCGCCGGAGAGTGTGCCTGCCAGCTGCCATTCCCGCTCCTTGAGCCTGGGAAAGAGACTGAATACCCAAGCGATGTCCTCGCTCAGATCATCCTTTCTGAGATAGGCGCCGATCTTAAGGTTTTCCAGTACAGTCAGATCAGCGAATACACGGCGGCCCTCCGGCACCAGGGTTATTCCCTTGGAGACGATATTGGTGGTATCCTTGCCCACAAGCTCCTCACCGCTGAATACGATGGAGCCGCTGCGAGGCTTTACAAGGCCTACGATAGCCTTCAATGTGGTGGATTTTCCCGCGCCGTTGGCGCCGATAAGGGTGACTATATTACCGGCGGGCACATCGAAGGAAATACCCTTGACGGCCTCTATGCCGCCGTAGTTGACCATCAGGTCCTTTACGCTGAGAATTATATCACTCATCGTCGCTCACCCCCAGATAGGCCTCAATTACGCGCTGGTCGGCAGCCACGGCCTCAGGCTTCCCCTCACAGATAAGCCGTCCGAAATCAATGGCGTATATACGGTCCGAAAACTTCATCACCAGGTCCATGTGGTGCTCTATCATCAGCACAGTAATACTGTAGTGGTTCTTTATCTGTACGATGAACTGGCCCAGCTCATAAGTCTCCTGGGGGTTCATGCCGGCCGCAGGCTCGTCCAGCAGCAGGAGCTTCGGCTTTGTAGCAAGAGCGCGGACTATCTCCAGCCGCCTCTGCTTACCGTAGGGCAGGCTGGTAGCCAAATCGTCCTTCACGTCCGCAAGGCCGACGATCTCCAGAAGCTCCATGACCGCGTTGCGATGCTCGCTCTCCTCACGGCGGTTTCCCCGGAATGCCGCGGAGAACATATTGCTGCTGCGCCGCATATGCATGGCCACCAGTATATTGTCAAACACGGTCATGCTTTTCCAGAGTCTGATATTCTGGAAGGTACGGGCAATGCCCATGTCGGTTATCTGGTCGGGAGTAGGGTCAAGAATACGCTCTTTTATGTACTTGTCGGCGTTCTCACCGGCATACAGCTTCTTCATCTTTCCTGTCGGGTGGGCGCGGACTATGGTCTTGCCGTAAAAATCCACCTGACCGTTGCTGGGCTGATACACACCGGTCACCACATTGAAGGCGGTGGTCTTGCCGGCGCCATTGGGGCCGATAAGGGAGACTATCTCCCCTTCATTGACCTCCATGTTCAGATTATCAACGGCCACAACGCCGCCAAACTGCATTGTGACGTTCTCCACTCTCAAAACGGTGTCACTCATTGGGCGTCACCTCCTTGGAGTGCTCGGCGCTTTTTTGTTTTTTTCGCAGCAGTCGCCGAATTATATCCGGGAGCTCCCTGTCGCCCATGATGCCCCTGCGGAAGAACAGCACCACCACCATGATTATTACGGAGAACACTACCAGGCGGAAGCCGTTTCTAAACACGCCAGGTGCGCTGATGCCAAGGAAGAAGCCGGAGTCCAGACCCCGAAGCCACCACTCCGAGGCGGCCACGAAAAGAAGCGAGCCCAGAATACTGCCGGAGATGGAGCCTATACCGCCCAGCACCACCATAAGCAGTATCTCATAGGTCATAGCAGACTTAAAGTTACTGGCCTGGGCTATGGAAAGCACCATAGCCATGGTAGCGCCGGAGACCCCGGCAAAGAAAGAGCTGGTGACAAAGGAGAGCATCTTGTGCTTTGCCAGATTGATGCCCATAGCTTCAGCTGCCACCTCATCGTCCCGGATAGCCTTGAAAGCGCGGCCGTAAGTGGAGTTCACCAGAAGCACAATAAGGATGATGGACACCGTGGCTATAAACACCGGTACAAAAGTGGACAGGCTGATCACGGTAGAGCCGATGTTCAGCTTGAAGGTACTGGTGCGCTCGAAGCTCTTTAGCAGGTTTGAGCCATTGGTAATGGGGCCCAGCTTGCTCCACTGGAATACGGCACGGATTATCTCCGCAAAGCCCAGCGTGGCAATTGCCAGATAGTCAGACTTAAGCCTAAGCACCGGCAGACCAATGAGCCACGCGAAGAACGCCGCCGCAAGGCCCGCCAGCAGTACGGCAATGAGAACACCCAAGGCTGTACCGAAGCCGCCCAAAGCGCCGTGGAGTATCTCCGGGAAGGAGACTCGGACGGCAGCGTCATAGTACTGATAAACCGTGTCTCTGGAGGCGGAAGGTATGGTGAAAATTGCGTAGGTATACGCGCCGATGAGCATAAATCCCGCGTGGCCCAGTGAGAACAGGCCGGTAAAGCCGTTGAGCAGATTCATTGATACGGCGGCCAGCGCATAGACTGATCCCTTTTGCAGCACCGTAAGCAGCATGGACATCTTATCCGTGGGCTTTATAAGCTGATCCAGCAGAACGATTATCGTCAGAAAGACGAATACGCAGATGAATGAAATGATGCCGCTCCGTTTGGAGGCTTCTCTGTTTTCTATCATGACTCAGCCTCCTTAAACCTTGTCTGTGGACTTTTCGCCGAAAAGTCCTGTGGGCTTAAAGACAAGAATTATTATAAGCAGTACGAAGGTGAACGCGTCCGAAAAGGTCGCAAGACCCACCTGCTCGCTGATTGTGCCGCTGGTGAGCAGTATCGTGTCCAAACCTTTTATGACGCTCTCACAGATGCCGATTATAAACGCGCCTATCACAGCGCCGGGTATGGAGCCTATTCCGCCGAACACCGCCGCCACAAACGCTTTCAGTCCGGGCATACCGCCGGAGGTGGGAACCACGCCGGGGTAGTTGGAGAAGTACAGCAGTGAGCCGACAGCCGCCAGGAAGGAGCCGATTATGAAGGTCACGGATATAACGGAGTCTATTTTCACGCCCATGAGCTGGCTGGTCTCAAAGTCACGGGAGACAGCCCGCATTGCCATGCCTATCTTGGTGTTGTTTATCAGCAGCACCAGCAGCACCACCAGCACCAGCGTCAGTATCGGTGTAATGACCGTGACTCTGGTGGTGGCCATACCGAATAAGGTTATCTTGTCGGATATCCAGGGTATGGACGGGTAGTTCTTGTTCAGCCCGCCGGTTATGTACAGCGCCAAATTTTGCAGCAGATAGCTGACGCCTATAGCGGATATCATGACGGACATACGAGGCGCTGAGCGCAGAGGCTTGTAGGCCACCCGCTCAATAGCGCATGACAGAACCACTGTCAGGATTATCACCAGAGGAATTGCGATATATATTGGCATAGACGCCGTAAAATAGACCATCATAAGGCCCGCCACCATGAAAACATCGCCGTGGGCAAAGTTTATCAGCCTCAGAATGCCGTACACCATGGTATAGCCGATGGCGATAAGCGCATACTGCCCGCCAACCGATACGCCTGATATAACGTATGGCAGAACGGTGTTGAATACGTCCATAGGGTTTCCTCCCAAAAGTCAGAAATATCGAATTGCTGGGCTGTCTCGAAAAGGTACAGAGTTGAGGCCTGTCCCCTTTCGGGGCAGCCCATAAAAAAACACAGTAGCTGGAGGGAGCAGTGCTCCCTCCAGCAAGAACTGTTAAAGATTCAGGCTAGGTAAATGTCTCAGGCTACGCCCTGCTGTGCCACGAAGTCCCAAACGCCAGTCTCGGTGTTGCACTCCTTGACGAATGCGGTGTCACGGGCAGCGTCGCCTATTTCGTTGAAGGCGATGGGTCCGGTGATGCCGGTGTAGGTGACGCCGGGCAGTGCCTCAAGGACCTTGGCAGGATCGGTGGAGCCGGCAGCCTTCAGGGCTTCGAGAGCCGTGAAGTAAGCGTCATAGCCCATGACGGTAACAGCAGCCAGAACATCGTTGCCGCCGTTGTTGGCCAGATTGGTGGCATCACCGGCTATCCATGCCTTGATGGCGGAGTCAAACTCGGGAGCGGCACCCTCCTGATAGAAGGTGGTCACGCAGATCTTTACATCGGTGCCCTTGGCAGCCTCAAGGATAACGTTGGAGTCCCAAGTATCGCCGGCCAGAATGGGCATACCCAGCGCCTGAGTGTCAGCCTTGGCGATTATCTGAGCGGCAGCCTCAGTGGAGACAGGAGCAAAGAACACGTCGCAGCCCTGATTCTGGGCATTGGTGATATAGGTGGAGTAGTCGCCGGTTCCCTCAGGGAACTGCTCATAGACGCAGTTGGCCTCGCCGAAAGCGTCAATGAAGTAGTTGCAGAGGCCGCCGGAGTAGTCGTCGCCCTGCTTGGCAAGGCAATAGGCCTTGGAAGCGCCCAGCTCAGACTTGGCGAAATTGGCAAGGACAGTGCCCTGGAAGGGATCCAGGAAGCAGATGCGGAAATAAGCGGCGCACTCGGAAGTGACCTGGGGGTTGGTGCAGGTAACGCCGATGGCGGGAACGCCTGCTGAAAGGAAGGTATCACCGGCAGCTATGGAAACGCCGGAGCCGTAGGAGCCAAGAACCACGGACACACCCTCGGCAATAAGGGTCTGAGCGGCGGTGGGCGCCTTGTCGTTGGAGGAAGCGTTGTCAGCGTAAACCAGCTCAACATTGTAGGTCTCGCCGGCTATCTCAACGGTAGGCTGCACGGAATTGGCATACTGCATACCAAGAACTTCCTGCTTTCCGCCGGCACCGTTGTCACCGGACTGGGGCTCAAACACGCCTATCTTAACTACCTTGGCGGCGGCGTCGGCCGCGGGGGCATCCGCTGCGGGAGCATCCGCCGCGGGAGCGGCTGCGGGCTGACTGCCGCAGGCGCACAGGGCAAATACCATAACAAGAGCAAGTAAAAGAGCAAGTACTTTCTTCATTTTGTATCCTCCTATAAAATTATTACCCCATCTGTCTTTCGTACAAGGACAGATGTATTTCGGTAACGATATTTTGATTATGCACTATCGTCCGCTAAATTGCAATGATGTTAAATGACTAAAATCGAAAAACAACCGACGGTCATTTTATGTAAATTATACAATTTTAGGACCGGTTCGCCAGTCTTCTCCGCCTTTTCGCTCCTCCAATGCCGTATATCCCAGGACAAACAGGTCGTGGGCGGAGACGCCCAGCGCGAACAGCTTCTGGGCCCGCTCGCTCAGCTGTCTTACAGAGGCAGGCTTTGTCAGCAGCGGCACCTTGCTTTTCCCGTCCAGCTCGCGAAGAAGGGCACAGCCCTTTTCATTGGCCGCCAGCACTCTGGCGTAGGGAGGGGGCTCTGCTGTCATATCCCGCTTTATGCCCAGAGCTGCGCACATTATCATGCGGCGAACGCGGCTAATGGGGTAGCGCTTGGTTCTTGTGGCGCCTACGATGGCGTTTAGGCTGCATTGCTCCGTAGCCGCCCGGCAAAGCCGCTGACCCGCCCCGTCGGAGGCGTCGGGGATGGATGCGTAGTATTCCTCGTCAAACATCCGAAGCCTGGACAGCAGCGCCGTATCCAGCGCGTCCGGTTCCCTTCTGGTGCGGCCCAGGCGGCGCTCCCTGTCGAATACATCGTAAGCGGCCGCCGGAATGTAGGGCGACAGGTCCTGACCCTGGGTCATCATCCGGCGCAGTTCCATGGCGGACTTGCCGTCTTCACCGTCGACGCCGTCGTGGGTGCTGCCCTGACGGCTGACTGTGGTGGGCTTTATCGTAAAGCCGTTTGTGTAAATGGATTTCAGGTACTCAACGCCCAGAATATTGTTGGCTTTGGATATGTGCTCCGCTTCCTTCTCGCCCAAAAGCTCGTCCAGCAGCTGGTGGCGGGCCATGGCGTAAGACAGGGCGGGATTACTGCGCAGACGCTCCGATACCTTGTCGTTAAAGCCGGGCTCCGTGATACACCGGGCAATATGCTCCAGCGGGGCCAGCTCTCCGGCCTCACTGCCGAAGCACAGGTGCTGGGCGCCCAGATCCGCCAGCAGCGTCACCGCTCCGTTGGCAAAGCCCTCCGCCGAGGACAGGCTCCAGGGCAGGGGCAGCTCTATGACCACATCCGCGCCGCAGCGGCAGGCTGCCTCCGCTCTGGCGTATTTCGAGAACACCGCGGCCTCGCCCCGCTGCACGAAGTCCCCGGACATGACACACAGCACCGCCGGCTCCTGGCCCAGCAGCAGCTTGCTCTGCCGTATCTGATACTCATGTCCGCTGTGAAAAGGGTTATACTCGCATATTATACCGATTATGTCCATGCCCGCCTCCGGATAAAAAGTACTTGCATTTTCCAATGATACTATTTAGAATGTAGCTTAGCTGTATTTTAGTGTATTACAAGCTGTTTTACAATAGAAAGGAATAAAATAATGAAAATTCTTGTTATCAACGCGGGCAGCTCCTCCCTCAAGTACCAGCTGATAGACATGGAGACCGAGCAGGTCATGGCCAAGGGCCTGTGCGAGCGCATAGGCATCGACGGCCACCTTAAGCACAGCCCACTGGTAGGCGGCAAGAGCGTGTTCAACGAGGACGTGGCCATGCCCACCCATTCCGAGGCTATTGCCGCGGTCATAGACAAGCTGACCAGTCCCGTGTACGGGGTCGTGGCTTCCATGAAGGAGATAGACGCGGTGGGCCACAGGGTAGTCCACGGCGGCGAGAAGTTCGCCAGCTCCGTGCTGATAAACAATGAGGTCATGGCGGCCATCGAGGAGTGCGTACCCTTCGCTCCCCTGCATAACCCCGCCAATATCACCGGCATAAAGGCCTGCAGGGACGTTATGGGCGACGTGCCCATGGTGGGCGTGTTCGACACTGCCTTCCATCAGACTATGCCCGGTAAGGCCTTCGTATACGCGGTGCCCTATGATTATTATAAGAACGACGGCATCCGCCGCTACGTCTCCGCCCGCTGCGCGGAGCTGATGGGCAAGCCCATCGAGGAGCTGAAGATAATCTCCTGCCACATGGGCAACGGCTCATCCATCTGCGCTATTGACGGCGGCAGGAGCGTGGACACCTCCATGGGCTTTACGCCGCTGGTGGGCCTGCCCATGGGTACCCGCTGCGGCGATCTGGACGCCGGAGTTATCCAGTTTATCATGAATAAGTACGGCTACAGCATCGATGAAATGCTGAACATTCTCAACAAGAAGTCCGGCGTTCTGGGCGTTTCCGGCGTATCCCCCGATTTCCGTGACCTGGACAAGGCCGCATCGGAGGGCAACGAGCAGGCAAAGCTTGCGCTGGATATGTTCCACTACTGGGTGGCCAAGGTGGCCGGCTCCTATGTGGCGGCAATGAACGGCGTGGACGCTATAGTGTTCACCGCCGGCGTGGGCGAGAACAGCAAGTCCTCCAGGGCCGCCATCGCGGAGTACTTCGGTTACCTGGGCGTGAAGATAGACGACGACGCCAACTCCCTCCGCGGCGAGGACGTTATGATATCCACCGCCGATTCCAAGGTCAAGGTATTTGTCATCCCCACCAATGAGGAGCTGGTAATAGCCAGAGACACCAGAGACATAGTAGGCTGATTTTAGTCGGTACAGGCCGTCCAACCGGGCGGCCTGTATTTTTGTTGACTTGAACCTCTGCCGGATGTAAAATCATAGTAAGTTATTCGGAATACTATATCAGGAGGTCATGGAAATGCCGCATTTCGAGGAGTTTTATTTCCCGTCCAGCACTAACGTCAACCGCATATATGCGAAGAGATGTCTGCCGGAGGGCGAGCCCAAGGCGGTGGTGCAGATAGCCCACGGTATTGCTGAGCATATTGAGCGTTATGCTGAATTCATGGAGTTTCTCGCCGCCAACGGCTATGTGGCTGTGGCCAACGATCATCTGGGCCACGGCAAATCCATTAGTGAGCCCGACCAGCAGGGCTTCTTCGCGGAGAAGGAGGGCTGGGACTATGTGGTAGCGGATATGGACAGGCTCCGCGATAGGATGAAGTCGGAGTATCCGCACATCCCCTACATCTTCTTCGGCCACAGCATGGGCAGCTTTCTGACCAGGACCTACCTTATAAAGCACCCGGATAAATACGACGCCGCCATTATCAGCGGTACCGGGCATCAGTCCAAGGCGCTGGTACTCAGCGGACTCGCCATGGCCAAGGCCTTCGTGCTCCTGTACGGGCCGAAAAAGCGGGGCGACGTGCTGAATGCCGTGGCCTTCGGCGCGTACAACAAGAGCTTTGAGCCGGCCCGGACCCCCTATGACTGGCTGTCCAGAGACGCGGCAGTGGCGGACAAGTACGCGGCCGACCCCCTCTGCGGCTTTATTCCCACGGTGAGCCTGTTTCGTGACATGATGGGCGGCATCAAGTTTATCACAGACCGGAAGAATATCGACACTATGAGCACCAAGCAGCCCGTTTACTTCATGTCCGGCGCCTGCGACCCGGTGGGCGACAGCGGAGCCGGGGTGAACAGGGCGTACAAGGCCTTCTGCGACGCGGGGCTGGAGGACGTGTTCATGCGGCTGTATCCTGGCGGACGCCATGAGATGCTAAACGAGCTGAACAAGCAGGATGTATACAGGGATATACTTAATTGGCTGGACGAAAAGCTTTCAAAGATAAAAGCCTGAGCCAAAAAACGGGCCGCCTCATTCTTGAGGCGGCTCGTATTCTACGCTATTCCCAGTTCTTCCAGACCTCCGGGCAGTAGCCCACGGTGGCCTGCTTCCCGTTGCGGACAACGGGCGTCTTGATCAGATAGGGCACCTCGAAAAGCTTGTCCATCCGCGCCGCGTCCGTGGCCAGATACATGTACAGCGGATAGTCCTCGTCCTCGGTGTTCACCATGGCTTCCATGCCCACGGCGTTTTTTACGGAGCTCAGCTCTCCCCTGCTCATGCCGAAGCGCAGAATATCTATGAACTGATATTTTATCCGCCGCTCCTTGAACCAGCGCTCCGCCTTTTTCGTATCGAAGCACTTGGGCTTACCGAATATCTGGATATTCATAGTCCCTTATATCTCGCTTATCACCGGCAGTATCATGGGGCTGCGGCGGGTGGCCTTGTACAGATAGCCGCTGATATTGCTTTTAACCTTGCTTTTGATGGTGTTCCAGTCGTTGATGTGCTGGGCCTCGCAGGAATCCACGGACTCATGGGTCACCCGCTTCAGCTCCTCCAGCAGCTCCTCGGCTTCTTTCACGTAGATGAAGCCTCTGGTGATTATCTCAGGCTCCGCTATCATGGTATGGCTCTCCCCGGAGAAGGGCATGACCACAACTACCATTCCGTCCTCCGCCAGCTTGTGCCGGTCACGCATGACAACGCTGCCTACCTCGCCCACGCCGGTGCCGTCCACCAGCACGGCGCCGCTCGTGACTTCCTCCTCGCAGCGGATGCCCTTCTTGCTTATCTCGATGACCTTGCCGTTTTCGGCCACCATGATGTTCTTCGGCTGAACGCCCATGAGCTTACCCAGCTCCGCGTGCTTCACCAGCATCCTGTGCTCGCCGTGGACGGGAATGAAAAATTTCGGCTTGGTGAGGGCCAGCATCATCTTCTGCTCCTCCTGACAGGCGTGGCCGGAGACGTGCAGGTCGGTGTGCTTGTCGTATATGACCTCCGCACCCTTGTGGAAAAGCTCGTCTATGACCCGGCTTATGGTATTCTCGTTGCCGGGAATGGCGGAGGCGGAGATTATCACCCTGTCCCCTGCATCCACGCTTATTTGCTTATGGCCGGAGAAGGCCATGCGGTACAGCGCCGACATAGTCTCGCCCTGGCTGCCGGTGGAGATTATCACAGTCTGACTCCGGGGCAGCTTGTTTATCTTGTCCATCTCCACCATGACATTATCCGGGATATTCACGTATCCCAGCACCGAGGCAACGTGCAGCACATTCTCCATGCTGCGGCCGGTGATGCCCACCTTCCGCCCGTATTTCGCGGCCACGTCTATTATCTGTTGGAGCCGGTGGACGTTGGAGGCAAAGGTGGTGATGATGATACGCTTGTCACAGCCCATGAAGAGCTTGTCAAAGCTGGCGCCCACCTTTTTTTCCGAGGCGGAGTAGCCCTGATTCTCCACATTGGTGGAGTCGCTCAGGAGGGCCAGCACACCCTCGTTGCCAAGCTGGCCAAGTCTGGCTATGTCTATCATGCCGCCGGATATAGGGGTCAGGTCTATCTTAAAGTCGCCGGTGTACACCACTGTGCCGATAGGCGTGCCTATAGCCAGGGCTACGGCGTCCGGAATGCTGTGGTTGACGTGGATGAACTCCACCGTGAAGCAGCCCAGACGGAACCTGTCCCCCACCTTCTTGGTGAATATCTGGGTGTTGTAGAGCAGGTCATGCTCCTCCAGCTTCAGCTCCACCATTGCCGCCGTCAGAGGCATGGTGTATATGGGCACGTCCAGCTCTCTGAGCACATAGGGCACGGCGCCGATATGGTCCTCATGTCCATGGGTCAGGATGATGCCTCTTATTTTCTCGGCGTTGGACTTGAGATAGCTTACATCCGGCAGGACTATGTCTATGCCGTACATATCCTCGTCGGGAAAGCCCATACCGCAGTCCACCACTATAATATCGCTGCCGTACTCATAGGCCGTCATGTTCTTGCCTATTTCGCCAAGGCCGCCAAGGGGGATGATCTTCAATTTTGCTACCATATTTACTCCATTCTTATCAATATCACTTCTTGTTCATGCATATGTAGCCGCTTATACAAAAGTATAACCCACAGCCATACTTTTAATCACATTTCCGTGCGCCCTTCCAGGGCCCTGTTCAAGGTGGCGTCATCCGCGAACTCCAGATTGGAGCCCACCGGGATGCCGTAGGCCAGCCGGGTCACCCTTATCTCAAAGGGCTTAAGGAGCCGGGAGATATACATAGCAGTGGCTTCGCCCTCGGTATCGGGGTTGGTGGCCATTATGACCTCATCCACATCGCCCTCGGCAACTCTGTGGAGCAGCTCCTTTATCCTGATGTCGTCTGGCCCAACATGGCTCATTGGCGACAGTACGCCGTGGAGCACATGATAGCTGCCGTTATATTCACGGCCCCGCTCTATGCTCAGCACGTCCCTGGGCTCGGACACCACGCAGACGGTGCTTTTGTCCCGCCTGTCGCTGGCACAGATGGCGCAGACCTCGCCTTCGGTGAGATTCTGACATATCTTGCAGCAGCGGACGCTTTGCTTTGCTTCGGTAATAGCGTCGGCAAAGGCCCGAGCCTCCTCCTCCGGCAGGGCCAGAACGTGGAAGGCCAGCCGCTGCGCGCTCTTTCTGCCTATACCGGGCAGGGCGGCAAATTTATCGATAAGGTTTTCCAGTGAAGCGGGAAAGAAAGACATTCACGTATCTCCAATACTAATAATATCAGCGGCTGCATCTCAGCGCCGCCACGGCCTCCGCCCTGTCCGCGCTGCCGAATACGGCGCTGCCAGCAACCAGCACATCCGCCCCGGCCTTAACAGCCAGAGGCGCAGTGTTTCTGTCAATACCGCCGTCCACCTCCAGCTCACAGTCAAGACCACGACCGTCTATAAGCTGCCTGAGTATGGATATCTTGGGCAGCTGGCCGTGCATAAAGCTCTGTCCGCCAAAGCCGGGCTCCACCGTCATCACCAGTATCAAATCCACCATATCTATAAATGGCAGTACGGCCTCGGCCTCAGTGGCGGGCTTCAGGGTGACCCCTGTTTTTTTTCCCATGGCCTTTGTCAGCTCAATGGCAGCTATAATATTCTCTCGGCTGTCGGCCTCCACATGGAAGTTCACCAGGTCGGCCCCGGCCTCACAGAACTGGCGGGCGTAACGTATGGGCCTGTCTATCATCAGGTGCACATCAAGAAACATATCTGTGGCCCTGCGCAGGGATTTCAGCACCGGGACGCCGATGGAGATGTTGGGCACGAACAGCCCGTCCATAACGTCAAAATGCAGGTATTCTGCACCGGCGGCCCGAACCTGTGCCGTCTCGCTGCCAAGGTTGGCGAAATCCGCGGAGAGTATGGACGGTGCTATCTTGACCATGGCAAAAGCTCCTTTTATGGGAAATGATAACATCAGGTTTATTATACTACAAGCCATCATTGATTTGCAAGACTATTGACGGATGAAGCATTTAGATATAAAATACAATGAATAATGATTTGGAGGAACCGACCTTGCGTAGACGTAAAGACAGACAGTTTTTCCTTTCGCCGGTATACGGCTTTGCTATATCTTGGGCGGTTCTGGCTCTTATTCTGCCGTTTTACAGTCTTTGGGCTGTGCTGTTGACTGTGGCCGTGAGCAGCTTTGTGGCCTATCTGCTGGGCAAGAACGCCAGCTTGAAGAAGAAAAAGGAGCAGGAGCAGAAGGAGCAGCAGGCAAAGAAGGCACAGGCCGAGGCTGCGCCCAAAAAAAGCTACGGGCCGGAGATAGACCCTATACTTGCCGAGGGCAACCGGGCGCTCAGCGAGATGGGCCGTCTGTATATGTCCATCAAGGATGTGGAGGTCAGGAAAAAAATTAACGAGCTGATGAGGATAACCGACAAGATAGCCCAAGACGCCATTGCCGACCCATCGGATATCCCCCAGATAAAGAAGTTCATGAACTACTACCTGCCCACCACCATCAAGCTTCTCAATGCCTACGACAGAATGAGCGCCCAGGGCATACAGGGCGAGAATCTGGACAAGAGCATGAAGAACATAAACGAGATGCTGGACGCCGCAATTGACGCCTTTAAAAAGCGGCTGGACTCCCTTTTTGAAAATCAGGCGCTGGATATAGAGACTGATATAGAGGTAATGAATACCATGCTGGCCAGAGAAGGACTTTCAGGCGGCAAGGACTTCAACATTCAGGCCGGAGACGGCCAGTTATAAGTCACAACAGAAAGGAAACACAGAAAATGAACGAAGAGAAGATTCCCTCCCTCACGCTTGATACAGCGGCTGCCGTGCAGACCGCAGAGGAAGCAGCCGTCCCGGAAGAAAAAGCCGCCGAGAGCGCCCCCGTGGAAAAGCTGGATATCGGCAGTCTCAGTCCGGCGGAGCAGGCGGCTGTGCGCGAGTTTTCCCAAAAGATAAACGTATTGAACACCGAGCAGATAATGAATTACGGCGGAGCCGCCCAGAAGAATATCTCCGAATTCTCCGACGCCGCCCTCAGCTCCGTTAAAACCAAGGACCTGGGACAGGTGGGCAATATGCTGGGCGACCTTGTGGTGGAGCTTAAGGGTCTGAACTTCGAGGTGGAGGAGAAGAAGGGCTTTCGCGGCTTCTTCAAAAAAGCAACCCAGGGCATAGCGGAGCTGAAGGCCCAGTATGAAAAGGCCGAGGTAAACGTGGACAAGATAGTGGAGGCTCTGGAGCGCCACGAGATAACGCTGATGAAGGACATCAGCATGATGGATAAGATGTACGGCAAGAACGCCGAGTACATGAAGGAATTGACCATGTACATCATCGCCGGCAAGCTGAAGATACAGCAGCTGCGCCAGGAGGAGCTGCCCAAGCTTCAGGCCAAGGCCAGGGAATCCGGTCTGCCGGAGGACGCCCAGGCGGCCAACGATTTCGCCAACATGATAGGTCGCTTCGAGAAGAAGATACACGACCTGGAGCTGACCCGCACCATATCCGTGCAGATGTCACCCCAGATACGCCTTGTGCAGAACAACGACAGCCTCATGGTTGAGAAAATACGCTCCTCCATCGTCAACACCATACCCCTGTGGAAGAACCAGATGGTACTGGCAATGTCTCTGTACCACTCAGAACAGGCCATGCAGGCCCAGCGGGAGGTCACCGACGTGACGAATCAGCTGCTTATCAAGAACGCCGAGGCTCTGCATCAGGGCAGCGTGGGCGTGGCCAAGGAGGCGGAGAGGGGCATCGTGGATATGGAGACCCTGAAAAAGACCAATCTGGAGCTTATCTCCACTCTGGACGAGGTGCGCCGCATACAGGACGATGGCCGCGCCCGCCGCGCCCAGGCCGAGGAGGAGCTGGCCCGCATAGAGGGCGAGCTGAAGGCAAAGCTGCTTGAGATAAAGGGCTGAGCCGAATATTAAGGAGTTATAATGAAGCTGTTGAAGAAGCCCTTTGTGGCCGTACTGCTCTGTGTGCTTATCGTTCTGGGCAGCTCGGCCCTGTCCGCCAGGTCAAGTCTGGAAAAGAAATGCGACGCCGTTATCGATGGGTTTTACTCCGGAGTTGTTGTCAAGGGCGAAGCCGACGTCTCCATCGCCTCCTGCCTCAGCGAGCTGTGCGATATCAGCGACGGCATGGAGGACATTGCGGAGAACTATGGGATAAAATCACAGGATGGCAGAGACCTGTCAGACGCGCTCAGGCAGTCCTTAAACCGCAGGGAAACCAATGCTGCCACAGTCTACGGTGAGTATCAGGCGCTGAGCAATTATGTGCAGACTCTGGAGGACGAGCTTTATCATGTTGGCCTCAGCCAGAGGCACACGGATCTGATGACGGATTACTCATATAGGCTGACCGAGTTGACGGCTGACATACAGAGCTCCGGGTATAACGACAGCGTCAGGGTATTCATGCAGAAGGTGGACCGCTTCCCGGCCCGTTACCTTGCGGCCTTCTTCGGTATACAGTATCCGCAGTACTTTGGGTGAACGATAAAACAGAAACAGAGGAAGAATAATGTCGATAGAGAAGGGCCGCGCGTATTTTCGCGGCTTAGGCATGGAGGAACGGGTACGGGAGTTCGACGTGTCCTCCGCAACGGTTGAGCTGGCGGCGCAGGCGCTGGGCGTAGATGGCGCAAGGATAGCAAAGACCCTCTCTTTTAAAACTGCGGAGGGCTGTATGCTCATTCTGGCCGCAGGCGACGCCAGAATTGACAACCACAAGTTCAAAGAGCAGTTCCATATGAAGGCCAAGATGCTCACAGCCGACGAGGTACTTGAGCTGGTAGGCCACCCGGTGGGCGGGGTATGCCCCTTTGGAATAAACGAAGGGATCCCGGTATATCTGGACGACAGTCTCAAGCGCTTTGAGACGGTGTTCCCCGCCGTAGGCAGCGGCAGCAGCGCCATTGAGCTGAACCTTGATGAGCTTTTTGAATACTCCAAGGCTATTTGCTGGATAGACGTTTGCAAGCTGCCGGAACAAGGAACAATATAAAACCATCCGCGGCCATTTCGGCTGCAAAACAGGAGAAGAGGCCATGTCAAAGCCCAGACTTTGACATGGCCTCTTCTGTCAGGTAAAAAACGAAATACGCTTTATAATGCTTTCACTTGTATCAGAAGAACTGCCGGATATACGCGTTTACGCGCTTGGCCTCTGCGACCGGATCGACATTGGGCCGCATAAACAGCTCAGCCGTAAACAGCCGCACTCTCAGCTCCTTGGCAAGAGCTATGTTCCTGGTAAAATCAACCTGTCCGCTGCCATATGGCACAAATCTGTATTCTCCCGGAAGCGTATCCTTGATGTGCATAGCAAAAATCTTTCCGCTGCCGCAACGGATATCAGCCAAAGCGCGCTCAGTGTCGCCGCCGACAGCATTTGCGCTGTTTCCCATGTCGGCGTAAATGCCCAGATATGCCGAAGGCACCACATCAACAATTTCCCTGGCGCGAGCGACGCTCAGGCAAAATTCCTGCTCTGCATTCTCGACGCCAAGCAGCAGCCCCGCTCTCTCGCAGATTTCGGCAATGTGAGGCAGATTCTGCATAAAGCGTACTCTCGTCTGTTCGGTAGACGGCTCAGAATACACATCATATCCGTTTATGAGCATGACCCGTGCGCCCAGTGAAACCGCTATTTCAGTTCCTTTTTTCAGAATATTAAAGGCCTTGCGGTTGCTTTCCTCGTCAAGAAGCCCAAACGGACAGCTTCGCAGCAGAGACAGCGAAAATGTAGTGATCGGTACGCCGCAATCCTCGGAAATATGCCTCAGCTCGCGCTGCTGTTCGACCGTCCAGTTTATTCGTTGTGCTCGCACTGGATGCGTATCCACGCAAAGCTCCATGTGATCAAAGCCGCAATCCCGTGTACATTCCAGCTTCTCCCGCAGAGTCATTCCGTCGGGCAGCGCTTTCTCGTATAAACCCAGTGAATAATTGTACATTTTTTAACTGTTAAGCGCAGTAGTGTCGTGCATCCAACCGCCAAGCTCTCCGTAGGCCTTTCTGTACTGCTCGAAATAAGGCACATATTTTGCGTGTACCTCCGCATTCGGCATTATACGCTTGGCATAGCGCACCATTGCATTGACCGCCGACTTAAGGTCTGTATACCAGCCGGCAGCGACTGCGGCAAGTATAGCTGAGCCAAGCGTAGGCGATTGCGGATTCTCCGGCACATTTACCACAACATTGCTGACGTCCGCGTGAATCTGCATAAACAGGTCGCTGTTAGTCGTTCCCCCGCCCATATAGATTTCATTTACCGGGTAACCTGCGTCTCTAAACGAGCGGAAAACATTTTCCGTACCGTAGGCAACGCCCTCCATTATCGCTCTAAATAGATGAGCCTGCGTATGTCCAAGGCTTAGTCCATAAATCATGCCTCGAAGGTTCGGGTCGGTATAAGGAGTGCGGTTGCCCTGCCACCAGTCCAGCACAAGCAGGCCGTCTGAGCCCGGAGCGATCTTTGCCGCTTCCCGGTTCAGCACCGTATAAGCGCCCTCTCCGCTCATGTCCATGTCCTTGCAGAAATTATTCTTGAACCAGCTCACAATGGAGCCGGAGGAGGTCTGGCCACCCTCTACAAGGCCTGTACCCTTTACCAGATTGTCCGGGTATGGGCCAAAAACACCCTGTTTGTCGTAATTATACTTGTCTGTAAAGCCGAGTATCAGATGAGATGAGCCGGTAATAAGCGCGATTTTGCCAGGTTCAATAACGCCCAGTCCGATATTGCCCACATATGCGTCAACACCGCCCTGCGCGACTATCGTGTTCTCGCTAAGTCCGAGAAAGCTGGCCGCAGCTTTAGTGAGCGTTCCAAGCCTGTCACCGAGCATCCTGATATCCTGAGGAAACTTGTCAAGAGCATCCTCGAGTCCCACCGCAGCGTAGAGTGAACGCGGAAAACCACCGTTCTCAGAATCGTAGTACCAGCGAGCGGAAATATTATTCAAATTCGCTGTCCACCTACCCGTGAGCATATAGGTCATCCAGTCAGCGTATTCGCACAATACTTCTGCGCGTTTATAATTCTCCGGTTCGTTTTTCTTAAGCCAGAGAGCCTTACATGGCATCCACTCGGCGGATACGTTTCCAAAGCAGTTGAACTTCAGCGCCGGGTCGCCGGTTTCCGATATAAGCTTTGCCTCCTCTGAGGAACGCACATCCATCCAAATCAGGCAGTCTCTGAGTGGTGTACCGTCCTTCATGCAAAGCATGACTGAGCAGCAAGTCACGTCGTAGCTGAGAGCAACAATGTCTTCCTTGTCAATACCGGATTTGTCCAATGCTTTTCTTATACTCTCGCGAAGTCCATTCCACCAGTCTGACGGCGTCTGCTCCGCCCAACCGGGATGTGGGTGCCTTGTCTCATACTCCGTAGTCGCAAAAACTTTCTCCCGGCCCTCCATATCGAAGATGCCGACACGCATTCCGCCAGTGCCTCCGTCAAAGCCAAGCACATACTTGTTTTTGTTCATCTCTGCCTCCTTTTAAAAAGGGGGACAGATAAAATCTGCCCCCTATTTATATCTCTGAAACAGCTCTCAGCCTTCTGCAGGTGCATCCTTGCTGACAGCCTGTGCCTTTGCCTTTTTCTTTTTTACGATACTTGAAACAATAGGAATACAGAAAGTAATGATGATCATGATAAACAGCACACAGGAAATAGGCTGAGTAAGGAAGTAGCTCCACTTGCCCATCGAAATGGCCAGCGCACGTCTTGCGTTTTTCTCCATAGTAACGCCAAGTAGAAGTCCAAGCACCAACGGGCCGTCCGGGAACTTATATACCTTCAGGAAGAATCCGAGCACTGCCATTATCAGCATGATAATGACATCAAGGAAACGGCAGTTGATGGCGTAGGTACCCACAACGCAAAGCGCCGTCACCGCGGCCCACACTGTGGGCTGGCTCAGATTCAGCAGCTTTGCCGAAGCCTTAGCGGTAACTAGGCCAAACACTAAAAACACGATATTTGCCACGACCATCAGGATCATTATTGACGCCGTAAACTGCGCAGCCTCAGTAAACATCTTATAGCCGGGAGTAAGCCCGTACATCATCAGTGAGCCAAGGAGTATGGCCGTTGTCGAATCTCCGGGAATACCGAGAGTCAGCATGGTGGTCATAGCTCCGCCAATAACGCCGTTATTGGCAGTGGAGGACACAGCCAGTCCCTCCAGCGAGCCGTGACCGTACTCTTCGCCGTGCTTGCTCAGCCGCTTGGAATTGCCCCAGCATATGATTGACGCAATATCTCCACCCGCTGCCGGGATAGCTCCGACAATAACAGAGACAAGTGCAGCTATAACACAACGCGGCGTCCACTCCTTCATCTGCTTAAAGGATGGCAGGACGCGGCCGAGATTGAGATTAACTTTCCGAGCCTCGCGCTCCTCTTCATCATGCTTTTTATTGTAATTGTATATCTGGAAAAACACCTCTGCAAGCCCGAAGATTCCGATCATTACAGGTATAAAATCTATACCGGCCAAAAGAGATACATTTCCAAAGGTAAAGCGCTTAGTACCCACCAGCGGGTCGATGCCGATTGTGGAAAGCAGAAGACCGAGGGCCCCCAGTATTAGTCCCTTGAGCACATCGTTTCCTGAAACGGCAATCATCATCGTCATGCCAAAAAGCGCCACCATGGTATATTCCGCTGAGCCGAACTTAACTGTAAATCTTGCTATAGGCTCAGCAAGCAATATCAGAAGAATAATGCTTATCATGCCGCCAATAAACGAGAAAATGACGTTTATTCCAAGGGCCAATCCGCCCTTCCCCTGTTTATACAGCGGATATCCGTCCCATGCTTGAGTGATTGACGCCGGTGTACCTGGGGTATTAATAAGAATTGCGGTAATACCACCGGCAAATATTGCAGCATTCCAAAGTCCCATCAGCATCGCAAAACCGTCGGTTTTATCAAGCCAGAAGGTTATAGGAGTCACCAGTGCAACGCCCATCGTAGCGGACAGCCCGGGCAGTGCTCCGATCAAAGTCCCCAGCATAACACCGGCAAGGAGGAAAAACAGAACCGATGGCTTTAACAAGCTTGTAAACGCCGCTGCCCATATTTCTGCAGTCATTTGTTATTCCTCCCTATATATTAAACATTATCTTGAATCCGACGCAAAACAGGAGATAAATAAATCCGGTCAGTACGACGGAAAAGATTGCAGTAAAGAGCAAACTTCTTTTAAGAACAAGGTTAACAAGTATACAGTAAACAAACAGGCAGATAATAAACTGATTTGTAAGTCTCCATGCGACTATCATCAGGATAAAAAGGCCGACTATTATTGCGAGTTTCTTAAAGTTTGCCTTTTTCTCCTCAGTCATATCGAAGAAATCAACGTTTTCTCGTACAAGTCCTCTAATAAACAGTATGCCGCCCATAACGATCAGCGCGACTGCACAGACAAAGGGTAAAAACCCAGGTCCAATGGAGCCGTAGCTGCTTTCGCCAATAATCACCATTGAGGGTTGGGTCAGCACATACCAAAGCGTCAGTCCGCCGACGGCAGCTGTAATAAGCCCCGGAATCGCATCTCCGCGAAGCTTCATTGCTATGACCATTCCTTTCATTTAACTGAAAGCACATAGGACCATGCACCTGAATGGTCATACTGTGCCTCTCTTATTAAATGGGAAGAACTGCATATATGCAGTTCTTCCCAAACAATACTAACGGTTTTCGATAAAACTCAGCCTGCGAGGCCGAACTCCTTGATAAGAGCGGAATTCTCTACGAACATATCGGCAACGGTGGCTTCCCACTCGGCGCCGGGAACGTAATCATGTACAAAGCCGCGCTCAACAAGAGCGTCCTTCAGATCCTGAGAGTCGATGCAGGTGGTGGACAGGTCGCGCAGAATGGCGACGATGTCAGCGGAAATGTCATTGGGAACAACGAAAGCGCCCCAAGTACCGGCAACAGCGTCATAGCCCTGCTCAACAGCAGTGGGAGCATCGGGGAAGGTGGAAACGCGATCCTGAGAAAGGACTGCAAGGAGTCTGAACTCGCCGGACTCGACATAGGACTTGACCTCGGAGCCGCCAAGAGCAGCAGCCATGATGCTTCCGCCAAGCAGAGCTGCAGCGCAGGGAGCAGCGCCTTCTGTGAAAGCAATGTGGTTAAAGGTCACGCCAGCGGCCTTCTCGAGCTTCAGAGCGCCCTGATGGTAGGAGCTGCCTGCACCGGCGTTGCCGATGGTGAGCTCGCCCGGATGCTCCTTGGCGTAAGCAAGCAGGTCATCGAGGGTCTCGAACTCGCTGGTAGCAGGAACAACGATAGTAGCAGGGATCTGCATGACCTTGCCAAGGAAGGTAAAGTCAGCCGGCGTAATATCGGTGTAGCCCATTGCGTTGACTGTGGTGATCTCAAAGGGAACGTAAGTGATGGTATATCCATCATGTGCAGCATCAAGGCCGGCCTGGAAGCCAACAACTCCGCCCGCACCGGTTCTGTTCTCAACGATTACAGAAAGTCCGGTCTTTTCCTGCAGCGCCTCAGCGTAGAGACGGCAGATAACATCGGATGCGCCGCCGGCGGCGTAGGGGCAGATAATGGTGAACTGCTTGGTCGGGAAATCAACTGCGGGAGCTGCAGGCTCGGCAGCCTCTTCAGCGGGTGCAGCAGGCTCTGCGGGTGCCGCGGTAGCGGCAGGAGCAGCAGGGGCGGCAGTGCCGCAAGCGCACAGTGCGAACACCATGCTAAGTGCGAGGATCATTGCAAGAAACTTCTTCATTCTTTTTTTCCTTTCGATTTTGTATTTACTTCAGGGATTACTCCCTATCAGCACAGAATTAAACAGAGATAACGATATACTTGCCGCTTCAACGGCCCTGGATACGCTTAATTGCCTCCAACTCATCCTTCGCGCCCTTATATATGTGGAGATAATCGATCCCCATCGACAGGACGTTGATACCCTTATTATGCCAGTATTCTATGGTTTCTGGGCGCCAGTCTCCGCTTGAAACACCTACGGATTTGCCCGCATCCTTAATGATCTTAATGCCCTCGTCAATCAGCGCGCTTGTCTCTGCGCCGAACACATCTCCCAGTTTTCCAATCGAGGCGGACAAATCGTTCGGCCCAAAAAGGAAGCAGTCAGCGTACGGGTTTTTGACCATTTCCTTCAGGTTTGCAATAGCCTCATAGGATTCGAGCTGAATAATGCGGACAAGCTCGTGGTCACTGCGCTTTACATATTCCCAAGAATCATCTACGCCGTACCTGATGGCGCGCATTGGACCAAAACCCCGAATACCCGCCGGCGGGTAAAGCGTAGATCTTACCGCGAGATCCAGCTCCTCCGCGGAATTGATGGTAGGAAATACAATCCCTGTCGGTCCCATCTCCAGCACTCTTTTGACCAGTATTGGATCGTTCCACGGAATTCTGACAACCGAATCCGTTCCGCCTGAATGAGCCGAAATAATATGCTGTTCAAGTATCGCGTAGTCGATCGCAGTATGCTCGGTATCAATCCACAAGAAATCATAGCCCAAAGAAGCACACAACTCCGAGATACAGTGATCCTTCAAGAAAATATGCATACCTGCCGTATACTCGCACTTTTTGAGTTTCTCTTTCAGCAATGACATAACAGCCTCCGTGCTAATTTAATTTCTACATCGCTGCTTTACATTTGTAAATCCGTTTTTCATTTAGCAAGTACACTATAGTATATTGTTTCATGGATGTCAATATTTTTTTGACGTGCAAACCACGTTTAGAATAAGCTTCCAATTGTTCGGTCTTTTTAGAATTACAGCAGTACACTGTACGCCGCCGCTATCACCACCGGCATCGTCAGCATTGACAGAAGCGTCTGCATCGACACCATTCGCGCTGAATACTCGGGAGCCCGCCCATAGGTAACCGCCAGCATACTTATTGATGCTGCCGCCGGCGAGGCTGCGCTAATAATACTAGTCACACCGGCAACGCCGCCAAAACCAATAAGCTTCAGTACAAGGGTCATTGCCAGGGGCACCGCAACAAGGCGCAGGGCGGCCGAATACAAACAGCCTTTATCGCAAAACAGCTCTTTGAAACGCGCACTTGCAAGACGCTGCCCGATAACGAGCATACTTATCGGCATTGCCATTGCAGAGAGATACCCGCAGAAGGCATTCGGTATCAACGGGAGTGTAGTAGACGTGAAAAACAGAGTAATACCTACAATTGTTCCCAGCAGTGCCGGATTCAACAACACCTTGCCTATGCTCGGCTTGGATTTACCGGAGCTCATGATCACCGTACCGTATATCCAGAACACTAAATTAAAGGCGGCGACAACAGCGGCTCCATAAAATACGCCTATACCGCCAAAGAGAGCCTCCTGCAGCGGAAGAGACATCAGCCCGCAATTTGAAAATATCATTCCGCAGCGCAAAACGATATTGCGCGACGGATCCCTCTCCCGAATGAGATATCTGCTGAGAATTATGCATACAGCATAACACACCAGAGCTATCACCATAGTCAGCAGAAATGTCTTTATAAGGTCCTCGTGAAAATCACGCTGAAAGGCCATTATGATCATTGCCGGCGCGGCATAGCTGACCACGACGTTAGCCATACCGTCGGTGGCTTTATCGGTAATCAAGCCTGTCTTTCCGCCGATATAACCAAGCGCCACCAGAAGGAAGACTATAAAGACCTGCTGGCCGACAATTATCAGGTTATTTAGCATATTACCTGTTTTTCTCGAATTCCCTTACTTTTGATATCACTTCTTTGCTCATGCAGTAGAAATAATCCGCAGGAGTGCCCATGGACGCAAAGGACGCGCCCTGATCTACCCAGAATTTGACAAGGTCATAGTTAACACCGATAGATATACCAAACGGCTTACCGGCAGCTTTGCACTTATCAATGATCTGCTGGAACAGATCCATAACCTCAGGGTCGTCAAACTTGCCCATCTTGCCGATCGAGGCTGACAGATCCATAGGTCCGCAAATAATTCCGTCCACTCCGTCCACAGCAAGTATGCTTTCAAGGTTCGCAACCGCGTCAACGTGCTCGCACTGCATAAGCAGCAGCACACTGTCGTCTGCCTGTGCCAGATACTCGTCCAACGGCATACCGCTGTAATCAATAGCACGAAGGGGCCCAAAGCCTCTTATGCCGCGGGGGGGATACTTGCATATAGACACTATGCTGCGCGCCTGCTCAGCGGTATTTACCATAGGGAAGACGATAGCGTCCGGACCTACCTCCAACACCGGCTTGATGCTGGCCATGTCATGACTCTGTACCCTGACAAACGCTGAAGCACCGCCGGCATTTGTGGCTACTATTCCGTTTTGAACCATAGGCATGGTCATACCTGCGTGCTCGTTGTCCACCCAAATAAAGTCATAGCCAAGCTTTCCGCACATCTCATAGTACCACGGCTCGGTAGTGGAGCAGTGTGTGCCGAAACAGAGCTCGCCATTTTTCAGCTTTCGCTTTATGTTTTCTACTTGTTTCATTTGCTATACTTCCTTTTTTATATGTGTCACTCTGCCTAATATCCAACGGCAAAGATTCCAACTGAACATTTATTCCCCGTCAGTGTAAAGCCGTGTCAACGCCTTACCCTGCCGGAGCCGTCACCCTGCGCCAAAAGCTCCACTTCATCGGAATCCACAAGGTTGAAGTCCATCTCAATGGAGTGTTTCAGGCACGAGGCTGCCGCAGCATACTCCACACGTCTTTGCGGCTCGAACCCGTTCATACTGCCATAGATAAGCCCGGCGGCAAAGGAGTCTCCCCCACCCACGCGGTCAACAATGTGTATGGGATAGCTGCGGGAAAAGTACGCCGCCCCACCTGTGTAGAGTAATGCCGCCCATTCGTTGTCTGACGCGCTAATGCTCTTTCTAAGGGTGATACCGACCTCCTTCACGCCGTAGCGTTCACAGAGAAGTTTGGCCACCTCAACATAGCCCTCGCGGTTGAGTTTGCCTTGAACTACATTTGTGTCCCTGGCCTTGATGCCAAGCACCTTATCGGCATCCTCTTCGTTGGCAATAAGCAGGTCCACGTACGGAACTATCTGCTCCATACACGCTTTAGCCTCGGCCGTAGTCCACATATTCTTACGATAATTAAGATCGCAGCTTACGTAAACGCCTTTCTCTCTTGCCGTTTTAACCGCTTTTATGCAAAGCTCAGGCATCCCCGGCCCCAAAGCCGGAGTGATCCCGGTAATATGAAAATTTCCTGCGCCTTCAAAAATCGCATCCCAGTCAAAATCTTCGTATGATGCGGTTGCGATGGAGCTGTACTTTCTGTCGTATACTATCCTTGACGGACGTTGTGAAGCGCCTTTTTCCAGATAGAATATGCCCATGCGCTCCCCGCCCCAAGCCACATGGCCTGTTGCTACCTGATACTTGTGCATCATTGAAAGCGCAGCATGAGCTACAACATTATCCGGAAGTCTTGTGACAAATTCCGTCTCCATACCCATACAGGCAAGTGAGACGCACACGTTCGCTTCTGCTCCGGTATAATTGATGTCGTAGCTGTCTGCCTGAATAAAGCGGAGATAACCGGGAGGGCTAAAGCGCACCAGATAGTCTCCAAAGCCAACCATTTTTGCCATAGCTCACACCTCTCAGTGTCAAGGTTTAATATGTTTGAGCAAATGCACACCAAAGCCGCCGAAGGTCATGTCAAGATACAGGGATATAATCTCGCCTGTGTTCTTGTCACGCCCGGCCTCACTGTCCCTGAAAACCGCGCCATGCGAGGCTAAATAGTTCCGTGCACGCAGCACGTTGTAGGTTCCAACCGCCAGGTGACCCGGCCCACCGAACGCCTTTACCTTGCGGCATTCCACGATATCAGCCACAAAATCTGCGCTGTTGCCAGGCAGATAGGCCAGCCCCAGCAGTTGCGCAAGATCCTTGCCGGTGGCGGAGGCCTCCTCAGCAGTATCAAAGTTTATACCTACGTGCACAAGATGAAAGCCCATGCTGATCTTTACAGCTTCCCTGCAAAGAGCGGTTATGGCGTCAAAAGCGCCGCTCTCCACCAAGGCTGCCGGAGCCATAAAGCTGCCGCCAACCGCAAGCACCTGCTCGCTTGCCATGTATTCGGCCAGATTGCTCATCTTTATACCGGAAGTGGCAATATACTTCATATCCTTATAGGGGCCGCCGAACTCCTTCATTGCCTTTACTCCGCCGCCGACCTCGGACGGGAAAAACTTCACCGTTCTATAGCCCTTAACGTAGGCTGTGCCGACCTCACCGGCTGAGGATACCGCCGGAAGATACGGAAGTCCAAGCTGCGCGCAGCGCTCCTCGACGTCCGGAAAATATCCCGGTGAAACAATAAAGACGGCACCAGCTTTTGCGGCAATATCTACCATTTCCGGTTTGATTACCGTACCCGCGCCCAGCAGCATATCCGGGCATTCAGACGCTATGCGGGCCATACTCTCGGCAGCATCCGCATTGCGCATGGTCACCTCGATAAGTGGCAGGCCACCTGCAGTCAGTGCTTTTGCCAGTGGCGCCGCGCTCTCAGGACTTGGAATTTTTATTACGGGAAGAATGCCGTATAGCCCTATCTTGCTAAAAACGCTTGTCTCAGTCATATTTTCCTGCCTTCACGTCTTCGATTATTCCGATGGCCCGCTCAATCTGTTCGTCCGCGATTCTTATGTAATACTCATCAAAATCAAGGCCTGCAGTACGAATATTGGGGGTCTTGTAATAACCCTGCTTCCAGAGCAGACGCTTATAGAAATAAAGTGACAGTGTAGACTGCTGATTTGCAAATGAAATAACAGGCTGAACCGCAAGAAACAGTTTATTTGCCTTGTCTCTGTTGCCGTCCCGATAAAGCTTGTCCAGCTTACAGAAAATTTCGTTCATTCCGGTGGGAACCATGCCGTGGACACCGCGGTCCAAAGCTTCGATATACTGCGTGATACACCAGCCGCCGGAAATATGCAGCCTGTTTTCTGTTGCTTTGAGCATTTTTGTAAACTTCGGTCCCGGAAGCTGCGTCTCTATCTTGAGGCAATTGTAGCAGTCTATCTCATCGTACAGACTCGCCAGCAGCTCAGCCGGTACGCCTGGGCCAAGCAGATCATAGTCCTGGATCATAAGACAGCTGGGATCCTGAGCCGCTATCGCCTTTACATATTCTGTATACTGTTTATCGTTTTCATAAGGAACATTGACCATAACGCCGGCGCCTGTTTTGTTGAGCTCACGCACAAACCCCAAACATTGCTCCAACGTCTTGGCGGTACCGGCGCCGAAAACGGGAACTCTGCCATGCACGACCTCTCTCGCGCATTCAGATATAGCCGTGCGCTCTGCGGCGGTAAGCATTAAAACCTCACTGGCCACAACGGGTATCAATATGCCGGCAACACCGGAATCCACTGCGTTCTCAAGATGACGGGACAAGCCCTCAAAGTCGATCTTATCATCCTCTGTAAAAGGGGTATTGATTGCCGGGAGTACTCCTATGGCGGGATATAATTTCTTCATTTTCATCAAGCTCCTATTATTTAGAATTACCGACTTGTAGTATGAGCTTTTGACGGAGAAAAATAAAAAAACAGGCTGCAGTTCTGTTCTTTTGTACTGAAAAGGTGGAGTTTAAGCCCGTTTCATGAACAAAATACTATATTAGTCATTCTGAAATGAGCTCTCTTTTCTCACAATAATTGTAGCACAGTTATCCAGAATGTCAACTGGTAATATTAATTTTGCTTCCTAACACCCACGTGCAAATATTGAACCCCGGATCACAGAGCTTTGCTCAGAACCGGGGCTCAAAATATTAATTTACGTCCGAAATTCCTATCCTTCTACCTTCAAGCGTCTCATTAACGGCGTCCCTGATGTGCTCTTGAATTGCAGAAAAAGCACGCTCGTCTCTCTCGAGGATAAGCTTTGTCAGATTCTGATGGATCATAAGGTGCTTTTCCGGCGTCTGCTTGACTTTCATCGTATGGAAATTAAAGCGCGCAAAGCTGTTTATAATTGGCTCAATTGTGTTCCAACACTGAAAAAGTGAAACACTTTCGGACATGAGAATGATAGAACGGTGATATTCCGTATCCGTATCACTCCTTCGGGAATACAAAGTCTCTCCGGAATATGCGAAGAGCTTGAAAAATTCCGATGTGGCCGCAGTAAGTATGGACGCATCTGCCGCCTGCCTCTGGAAAAAAACCCGTACAGCCTCTGTTTCCAGCATTATACGTGTATTATAAACGTCGTGGATATAGTCATCTGTAATTTGGCGAAGCTTTTTCCTGCCATTGGAGCAGACCTCGATAAGCCCTTCTCCCGCCAGTATCTGCAGCGCTGTCCTTACAGAACCTCTGGATACTCCGTACTGTGCGGCAAGCTGTGACTCAGAAATATTGCAGTCGTCATAACGGTTAAACAGAATTCTGTCACGAATATCCCCCGTTAGCATATTCACAGACGGCGAACGGCTAGATGTATTATTGCTCAACTCTCTACCTCCCAATTTTAGGCGTTGTTATTATAGCAAGAATTATGTCCAATGTCAATTTTTCGGAGTAAGCCGGCACCTCTTTATATACGGAAAAATGCTTAATGACCGTATTCGCTATACCACAAGCGTCAAGAGCATTTCTTGGGCACAAAAGCTCTTTATATTTGCACTATTTCGTGCAGAATAATTCGTAATACAAATCGCTATTTCCCAATTGACAAATTCGTCATACAGGCTATAATAGAACCATACGCTGGGCTTAGTTTTTACCGAGCTTCCCCGGCGGGAGTAGTTTTTGATTGGAGAAAACCGTGGACGGAATGGAAAACTGGCGTCTGCAGGGCAAGAATGTTCGGCAGGAAGTGTGTCTTAAGATCAAGGAATACATTCTGAGCAACAATATCAAGCCGGGCTCCAAACTCCCCAGTGAAATGGAGCTGGCGTCAGCGCTGAAAGTAAGCCGCACTTCCCTGCGCGAGGGTATTCGGATGCTTGAAGGCTCTGGGTATATTGTGACCAGACAGGGCGATGGGATGTACGTTGCGCAGTACGACGGTTCAATGCTGCTCGACTATATCCAGTACAGTATCCATTTCGGCAAGGATGACATCCGGGATCTTTACGGAGTCCGCAAGAGTTTGGAACTGAGCTTTATCGGCGAGGCCGCAGAAAAGGTCACAGAGGATCAGCTCCGCAGATTAAGGGAAATTACCGCGCAGATGGAAACCAGTGAGCTGCTGCAGGCGCACTGGTTGGACAGGGATTTCAATATGGTGCTGTTTGAGAACATTTCAAACAGGCTTGTCGCGCATATCATCACGCTTTATTGGGATGTTATCCTCTGCCGCTGGATACCCAATGAGGGAGACGCCATTCCGGAGATGCTCGTGGATAATCACAGAACGATTATACGGGCACTGGAGAGCCGCAACAGCGACTTTGTTCGAGCCAGTATGGAGGTTCATATGTACGACAGCCACATAATCTGAGCAACTGTACAAAACAAAAGGAGTCGTTTTTATGGGAGAAAAAATACTCAGGGTAGGAGTTATCGGTACCGGCGCAATTGCGAATGTTGCGCATTTTCCCGTACTGGCCGCTGAAAAGGATGTCTGCATTGCAGGCGTTCTCAGCCACAGCTACGAGAAGGCCAAGGTTGCCGCACAGCGCTACGGCGCTGAACGTGCCTGTGAAAGCTTTGAAGACCTTTTGAAATGCGATCTGGACTGTGCGCTGTTGCTGACTCCCAAAACCGTACGCAGTGAATATCTATTGCCTCTTATGTCAAACGGCCTGGATATCTTCTGCGAAAAGCCGCTGTCTACCTCTCTGAGCGAGTGCGCAGAGATGGCTGAGGCCTCGGCCAGATCCGGAAGATTGGTCATGGTTGGCTTCAATCGCCGCTTTGCTCCGTGCAACCGAAGGGTGAAGGATGCCTTCCACGATACTAAGCCGCAAGTTATCAATGCCGTGAAATGCAGAGAGTTTAAGGAATACCGGGCCACATTGGAAAACGCAATACATATGGTAGACCTGATGCGTTATTTCATGGGCGAATGCGAGCAGGTGCAGGCTCAAGCCCGGTTCACTGACCCTTATTATGAAACCCTGTGTACAGCTCAGCTCAGTTTTGCCGACGGTGGAGTAGGTATGCTCACCGCTTCCCGTGAAGCAGGACAGTGGCGCGAGCACATCGAGGTCTACGGCGGCGGGATCACAGCCATTTCCGAAGATTTGGACAGCTGCCGTATTATCTATCCCGACCGCGAGGAGGGCTTGTCTATGACCGCATATCGCAAGGGCTGGTGCGATACGGTGGAGCGCATAGGCTTTAAGGACTGCCTGCTTCATTTTCTGCACTGTGTGCGTACACGGGAGCAGCCGCTCACTAACGCCGAAGACGCATTTAAGACTCACGAGCTTATGGATCGTATTCTCAGAGCAGCTGGATTGCCGGGTATGTAAGCTTTTTTCCGGCCAATAAACACAAAATTATAAGGAGTATCACAAATGGACATCAAGGAACTGGTTTTACACGACAAGGTCATCGTCATTGTTCGCCGCATCTACGGTGACACCCTGCTGAAGCTGGCCGAGGCCATGTGCAACGGCGGCATACATCTCATGGAACTTACCTTCGACCAGAGCAATCCCGACTGCATCACAGCGACTGGCGAGTCGATTGCCCAGCTGAAGGAACGCTTCGGAACAGAAATGCATTTCGGCGCCGGTACTGTATTGAACCATGATCAGGTGGCGGCGGCAAAGCAGGCAGGATGTGAGTATATTATCTCCCCGAATGTGAACGCGGATGTAATCAAGTGCACCAAGGAACTCGGGCTTGTCTCAATACCCGGAGCGATGACCCCCTCAGAGATACTCACAGCCCACGACCTCGGCGCAGATTTTGTTAAGCTTTTCCCCGCCGGATATCTCGGCATCCCCTACATCAAGGACGTTCGCGCGCCCATCAGTCATGTTAAGCTTGTAGCTACCGGTGGAGTGAAAGAGGAAAACTTTGCGGACTTCCTTAAGGCCGGAATGATAGGCGCCGGAATCAGCGGACGCCTGACAGACAAGACCTGCATTGCCGAGAATAATTATGCCGAGCTTACTGCCCGCGCCAAGGCATTCAGAAAGATTGCAGACGAGAATTGAGGCCGGAATGAAATTTGTAGGTTTTGGAGAGATAATGGTTCGCCTCGCGCCCAACGGATATCTCAGGTTTCCACAGGCGGAGAGCTTTAATATCAACTATACCGGCGCTGAGGCAAATATGTGCGTGTCACTGTCATACATGGGCGTCGATTCCGAGTTTGTAACACGTCTGCCAAACAATGAAATAGCAGATTGTGCTATGCGCAAGATGGCCATGTACAGCGTAAATACCAGCCATGTTGCCCGCGGCGGCGACAGAATAGGCCTGTATTACCTGGAGCGCGGCGCCTCTCAGCGCCCTTCAAAGATTATTTACGACCGCAAGAACACCGCCATATCCGAGGCAAAGTCCGGAGATTTTGACTGGGACGAGATATTTAAGTATGCCGACTGGTTCCATTTCACCGGTATCACTGTTCCTCTCGGACCTGAGCTTGGAGAAATATGCAGGGAAGCCTGTATAGCCGCAAAACGTCACGGTGTCAAGATAAGCTGTGACTTAAATTACCGCAAGGCTCTTTGGACGCCCGAACAGGCCCAGGCCATCATGCGTCCGCTGATGCAATATGTAGACGTGCTCATCGCCAACGAGGAAGACGCCGAGAAGGTTCTGGGCGTGAAGGCTCCTGACACGGACATCACCAGCGGGAAGCTCAGTCCCGAAGGATATGAGCAGGTTGCACGGCTGCTGACAGAGACCTATGGCTTCTCTGCCGTAGGTATCACGATGCGCGGCTCTATCTCCGCATCGGTCAACGAATGGTCAGGGCTCCTATACACCGGCGGGAACTGCTTCCGTTCACCCAAATACACTATCAATATAGTCGATCGAGTCGGAGGGGGCGATTCCTTTGCGTCCGGGCTTATCTACGGCTATCTTAACGGCTTTGATGCCCAGAAAGCTCTGAATTTTGCCGTCGCGGCCTCCTGCCTCAAGCAGAGTATTGAGTTTGACTTCAATCTCTCCTCCGTAGATGAAGTAACTAAGCTCATGCAGGGTGACGGCTCCGGTCGCGTCCAGCGCTGACTGTCGCTATAATAACTTAAGGAGAGCATAACATGATTTTTGATACCCTTGAACACTCCAATCTGTATTGTACGACTATTCCGAATGCCGATGAAGTCTTTGGCTTTATCAAAAAGTGCGTACGGACTGAGCCGGAGGCCGGCCGTTATGAGATATGCGGCTCCGATGTATACGCGCTGGTGATAAAATACCTGCCTGCTGAGGAACAGGGCCGTCAGTATGAAACCCACGATAAGTATCTGGACGTGCAGTATATGCTGCGCGGCTGCGAGAATCAGTGGTACATGAAGCGGGATGAGCTAAAGGAAACAGTGCCATATTCCGCGGAAAAGGACATTAGTTTCTATGACTTTTCCGGTCAAGGAACCAAGTTTGATCTTACCCCTGGCGATTTTGCAGTTTACTTTCCTCATGATGGTCATTTGCCCGGTATGTACAGCGGTAATAATGCTGAATGCGTAAGGATAATAGTAAAGGTC
>CAYSFK010000010.1:0-34816 GCA_964430345.1 uncultured Oscillospiraceae bacterium
AGGTCATGCTGTCGGTCCTGCCGACAACGATGACCACACCCACGCCCACGCCCACGGCGCCGGCGGCCACGGAGGCGATGTAGCCCTGAGCCGTAGTGTCAAATTTGGAGCCCAGACTAACGCTTCCGGCATACACCTTCGCGCTCTGGCCGATATAGGTCTCTATCTCGGTGAGGTTAACGGCGAGAGCGATATTCACGCCCACGCCCACAGTGCCTGCGGCAACTCCGGCGGCGGCTGTGCGGGCCTTTGTCTGGCCTTCAGTCCTCACGATGACGGCGCCCGCGCGGTCGGATGCGGAGCCGATATTACCTGTGACGGCGGCCACTACGTGGCCCATGAAGAAGGCGAAGCCCGCGGATACGCTGACGCCTACTGCGCCTGCGCCCAGACCCACTGTCACGGCCAGCACCTCGCCGAAGTCCATATTGGCTTCGACCTGGACATTGTTGGCTTTGGCAATGGTACCGGCCATCTCGGCCCTGACATCGCTGAACACGAACAGTGCGCCCAGAGTCACCGCCACACCGGCGGTGCCGCCCGCGGCCGTGACGCCTATAAGTCTGATGGTGGAGGGGCTGCTGGACTCGGTCTTGCTGTTGGCAATATTATTGATGGTGCTGGCCTCACCGCCGCGCTTGTCGGCCTCCGCGCCGCTCTCCATTACGGGCAGCAGCTCTCCAAGAGCCTCAAGCTGCTCCTTTGTCAGAGGCGTGGTAAGGTCGTCGGCGGCGTAGGTCTCGCCGTCGTCTATGCCGATGTAGTAGATGTCGTCAGTCTTGCTGTCTTTATAGGTATAGTAGCTCTTTTCGTCGTCCCCGGTGCCTACGGTGTGCGTGGCAATCTTGCCGGGTGTGCCCTTGTCGTTGGCGCCGGAGGCGGCCTTGACGCGCACGTCGCCATCGCCGTCATTATCGCTGTCGGCGGTGAGCACCGCGCCATCCTCCACCTTACTGAGCACGTCGGAGAACAGCACCATTATGGCAAGGCCCACGCCCACGCCGGCCGAGCCGCCGATAGCCAGAGTACCGCCGATAAGGTCGGCGTTGAGAATGTCACCGGCGTAGATATCGATATCGCGTTTCGCCGTCAGTGTGCTGCCGGTGCTGACAAGAGCGGCGGTGCCGTCCTTGATGGCAGAATCGGCCTTCTTGAAGCTGCCGGAATCAACGCTGCCGGTAATACCGTCGGCGGTATCGTTATAGGTCTGGTCGTTCATGTTGCCGGCGGTACCGCTCTCGGTGTCGGGCTCCACGGTCTCCCTCATGTAGAGAGGCTCGTAGCCTGTGGGTGTGCCGGAAATGCTCTGGAGCTTGTTATTCTTATCCAGATACTTCCATGTATCGTCCTTCTTATAGACGCGCTCGTAGGCGCTGCCGTTCTTGATGGACTCGGTATATTCCTTGACCAGCTTTTCGCGCTCGGTCTTCTGCTCCTCCGTGAGCGTATCCAGAGCGTCCAGCTCGTTGATGCGGGCGAGCTTCGCGTTGACGTAGACCTCATAGGTCTCGCCATTATGGTCCTCGTCCTCGACTGTATAGGTGCTGATGACATATACGGGCTTCAGTGCCGCCGCGTCGGCGACGGTCATTTCTATAAGAATATCGTGGTTGTTCTTCGTATACCAGGTGCCGGTAAGCTTGCCGTCCTCATCCGCGGACTGCCAGAAGCTGCTGCCGTTGGCGTCTTTGAACTCGTAGACCGTGACCTTGTCGCCGCTTACCAACTCATACTGGGCGTTATTCTGGACATAGGCGCCGTCGGTGCTCTGGCCGAAGTTGCCGTAATCGCCCTGGGAGGCAATGTCCTCGGCGCCGCTGCCGCCGTCCTCGCCCTGGAGCATATCCGTAAGGCTTTCCCCGGGCTTACCCTCGGTGAGGTTCTTGTTGCTGCTGGCAAAAGCGCCGTCAACCTGGGTCTGGGGGTCCATGGCGGAGTTGAAGTGCTCCGTAAGTCCGCTGCCGTCAAAGCCGGGCAGCAGCTCCATCTTGGCAATCTTCTGATACCAGAGGGAGCTTGAGTCGGGAGTCTCGTCGGTGGTATAGAGCACATCGCCGTCGGCGTTGTCGTAGGCGTAGTAGGTGACGCCGTCCTGCGCGTAGACGCAGCCGGTATCACTAAATCCGTCGGAAACGGTGCTTTCCACAGTGCGCTCATTGAGCACCTGTTCCAGTCGGAACCACTGGCCGGAGGCAGAGCGGAAGTAGTACTCGCCGCTCGCGTCATAGTACACGGAGTATTCTATCTTATTCTCGGTATAGCTTCTGCCGGCGGTCTCCAGTATAACGGTGTCGGCCGTAACGTCGCTGTAGCTTCTCAGGCGGCCCTCTATAAGCTCGAACCACTGGCCATCAACGCTGCGGTAGAACTTATTGCCGGCGGCGTTGCTGTACACGTAATAGGAGGTAATGCTTTCTTCGCCGTTTTCGGCATCCAGCCAGGTCTCCCCGTCGCTGTGAAGTATGCTCTCGGCCTCAAAGCTGACAAGCTCATCGTCAAGAGTGTACCACTTGCCGTCCTTATGATAGACGCTGTTGTTGTTCTCGTCGGTATAGATATCGTAGAGCTTACCTTCCTCGCAGTCCACATAGCGCTGGCCGGTGGACTCGTAGCCGCTGACAGAGCCGTTATACTGCTCCATCTCGTAGACCAGCTCATACCAGAACTTATCCGCGCCAGTGTCCGGGGTGTAGTAGTATTTGCCGGTGGCCTCGTCAACATACACGAAGTAGGTCTTGCCCTCGACATCAACGGTCTCCTGCTCCTCGGCCTTGGCGTATATGCTGTCATGGGCGTCCTTGCTGAGACGGCTGCCCGCAACTACCACGGAGAGGGACACCGACACGCCGGCTGCGCCGCCGCCTGCCGCTGTCATGACATAGCTGCTGCTCTTTCTGTTGGAGTTGGCTTTGACATAGATGTCATTGCCCGCCGTGAGCTGATTGAGCGCGCCTACCACGGCAGAGACAGTATTGAAGGAGACGCTGGCCAGAATACTGACGCCGACGCCTACCGAGCCGCCCACCGCCAGAGTGGCGATGATGGCAAGCAGCTCGTAATTATCCTCAGCCAGTATCGAGATATTCCGACCGGCGGTGAGTATCACGTTCGCCCCTGTTTTAGCGCTGGTGACGACCTTGGTGATGATGACATCCAAAGTGCCGCCCACGCCCACGCTGCCGCCGGCGCCCACGCCTGCGGCGTCGGCTGTGACGAATTCCTGGGACTTGGCCTTGATGTTTATATCGCGGACAGCGGTAAAGCTGCTGCCGGCGCTGACCTCGGCGAGGGTCTGGTTATAGAAGTAGGTGACTATGGCGACGGCAACCACACCGGTTGAGCCGCCGACGGCCACGCCTGCGCCAACGTTGACCAGCATACTGTCGCTGTGGGCGTTTACATTGATGTCGTTACCGGCGATAACTCTGCCGCCCAGCACCGCCTTGGTGACGGACTGGAATACCAGAACGTTAACGTCGCCAGCAACGCCGGTGCTGCCGCCGGCACCGAAGGCCAGGGCCAGCAGCCACAGGTTATCGCGGCTTCGAGCTGTGACGGAAACGTCGCGGCTGGCCTGCATGAGCGCCATGTTGTCGGCCTGCGCCGTTACTTTCTTTAGGAATACCATAGTTACCACGGTAGCGCCTACGCCGGTCTGGGAGCTGACGGATATTGCGCCTGCGCAATTGACTAATAACGCATCGTCGTCGGCTTCGACGACTATATCACAGTCGCTGTGGGCGACAGTGGCAGGAGTGACAGGCTCCCGGTTGGAATCCAGCTGATAGCCGGCCACGGCCTTGGAGCCCTGACCTATACCCGCATCCAGGACATTCTTAACTACCAGAGTATTGATCACGCCGCTGAAGGCCAGAGAGCCCGCAGCCGCCGCAGCAGCAATGGAGACCATGATGAGCGTCTCATTTGCCAGAGCGCTTACGTTTATACCCTTGCGCCGATCGGTCCTGTCTCTGCCAACGGGGGCTATGCCGATGCCGTTGCCTACAGCGTATATCTTGGAGTTCGCACCGATTTCGGCGAACACATTGCTGAAGAAGATGGCAGTGGATATGGTAGCGCCCACACCGGCGCCGCTGCCGCTGATGGCTATGCCGCCGGCTACGTCTATGACGGTGTCATTCAGATAGGTGGAAACGCCTATGGAGCCGTCCGCCACGAGTCTGGCATTGTCACCGAGCCTGACGCCTATGTCGTTCTCGGCGTAAACCACGGGGATGGTGCCCGAAAGACCGTTTCCTCCGGCGGAGGCAGCCGCGGCAAAGCCCACCAGCACCGTCATATCCTTGGCTCTGGCGCTGATGTCGATATTTCCGTTCTCACTTATGACTGTGAGCTGCTTTGCGGAGAGGACCTGGAAGGCACGTTCAAACACGCTGACCGTGATGGTGGCGCCGCCGGCGCTGCCGGCGTTGCTGGCCGCCGCGCCGAAGGCCACGAACACGATAACGGTGTCCCCGGCGGCTTTGATCTCTACATCCTTATTACCTCTGATGGTAACAGAGCCTATGTCATTGCCGTTCTTGTCATAGCCCAGCTTAACCGCTGTCTCAGAAAGGCTAATAAGCGCGCCCAAGGTACCGGCAACCGCCGTACCTCCGGAGGAGCCGGAGAGTGAGACAATGATGTCGATAAGCTTTTCCTTGCCGTAGGCGTTGAGCTTGACGGAACCGGCGGTGCTGACGATGCCCGCATGGTCCAGCACGTTTACGATGGCCTTGCTCTGATTGACTATGACGCCCACTGTGCCGCCGAGAGCCACGCCGCTGCCTGCGGATGCGGAGACACTGGCGGAGATGAACAGCAGGTACATATCGCTGAGGGCTTCGATATCCACATCGCCCGTAGCCGTAATAACTGTGTGTGAGCCCACATTGCTGTAGCTGTTGTTCTCGGTGGCTATGGCGTTGAGTCCGCCGCCAATGGTAGCAGAGCTCTGGGGGCTGGTGTTGGCGGCGGCGGCCACGGTGATGACCATCACGTCTGCCGAGGTGTCCGCCCTCTGGGTATAGCCGCCGTTGAGCACTGTTACGATGCCGTTGTCGCCGATAGCGGCGGTGACTACGTCTTTATTATACAGGAAGCCCAGATCAAGGCCTACGCCCACCTTGCTGTTGCCGGCGGACAGAGCGCCGCCGATGATGCGCACATTGGCATTGTTTCCGGCGTTGACGCTCATGCCTTCGGTGAAGGTGCTGTTGCCGCTGTCACGGGCGAGGAGCTTTATGCCGTCCGCGTCGCGCAGGGCGCCTTCCACCATTATCTTTATAACTGTCGGGGCAGTGGCTTTCACATAGTAGCTGCGGACTTCGCCGTTGAAGTAAACGTCCTCGTACACGTTATAGAGCTCATTATTATCGTTGATGTCGTTATAGGTGGTGTCGCCGGAGCCAAAGAGCAGCTTCTTGCCGCTGAGCACCAGGCCGCCGTCGTCCAGCTCATACACCTTGTCGTCGTAGACATAGTAGGTGTCCCCGCCGTCCTTGTACACGTCGAAGCTGACGCCGCGAAGGCTTATCTCGGCGTTATTGCCGATCACCGCGTCAATGGTGTTATTAAAGAACACCATGGCGAAGGCGCCGGCTACAGAGGCCTTGCTCTGACCCTGGGAGCCCATGATGGAACCGGCGATGGACTCGCAGTAGTAGTTGGTGGAGGAGAGGAAATTCATCATATCCATCATATCCAGCACACTGTCGGTGCTGAGATTGAACTCCACCTTATAGCTGTTGGTATTGGGGTCCTTATGCAGGTCGATGATGCCGGTGTCCGCCTTCTCGCGCTCCGCATCGCTGAGGGCAGAGCTGTCGGTGATAAGGTCGTCAAGGCCGAAGGCGCTGCTGTAGTCGCTCATATCGACCCTTATCTTTTCGGCTCTGATGGCCAGGGAGCCGGCGTCTATCTTCACATAGTCGCCCAGAGTGGCGGCTACGGCGTTGTTGGAGTAGATCATGGCAAAGGAAGCGCCGATGCCCACGGAGGCGCCCTTGCTGACGCTGATGCCGCCGGCACGTAGGGCCAGCTTGCTCTTGTCGGTAGCCACCAGGCTGACGCGGTTGCCCTCGATGACGGTCTTTGCGGCGGCTGTGGCGTTTTCAAAGACCACCTTGGTGGCGGCGTTGCTGACGATAATGGAGGCGGCGCCGCCTATGCTGGCCTTTCCGCCCGCGCCGGACACCGCGCCCGCCAGCGCCTGAGCGCCGAGGTAGCCGCGGTAGTCGCCGTCCATATTCTGGGTAAGCTCCGCCTTCATCGACACATCGCCGCTGCCGGAGTTCAATACTGTGCCGGGAGCTACTGTAATAATAGCTTCGTTGTTGTTGACGCTGACCGCTACACCGGCGGCGATAGCGTTGGAGTTTCTGGCCACGCTCATGGCAGCGCCGGTTCCCAGTGCGCGGAAGTTGCCGGCGTTGTCGGCCAGCATATCTATACCGGCGGAGGTGAGGGAGCCGGAGACGCTGACATTGGCCTTGTGGTTGGTTATATTCAGGCCTACCGCCGCAGCCACCTGGAAGGACTGGGAGTTCTGGGTCTGGTTGGTGCCTACGCCCTGGCCGGTGAGGCTGCTGGCGGTGCCGGAGCCGTTACTGACCGTACCGGCAAGTCCGGGAGCGTCGCCGCCCTGACCGGTGACGTTCTGGCTGCGCAGCGCGTTGGTGGACAGGGAGTTTCTGCTGTCCGAATCCATGCCGCCGTTGCCTCGGTTACTATCGAGATTATTGTTTATCGCGTCGGCGGTACCGTTTTTCTGGGTGGTCTTTGTCCTGTTAGTGTCACTGAAGTAGGTGCCGTCCATCAGCTTGTCGGCGTTCTTTTCCGCAGCGGCTGTGGTACCGTTCAGCTTATCCAGATGACGCTGAATATCCGCGCCTACGGCGGTGGCAATGCCCTTGCTGTCGTCCTCGTCGGAGGTGGTAGCCAAAAGCTTCACCTTGCCGCTGACGGTGCCGATACCCTTAAAGTCGGCGGTTACATCGGAGCCGGGGATATTGACGCTGACAGCTGCGCCTACGGCGGTCTGGCCGCCGGCGGAGAAGCCGCTGGCCTGAGCTAATGTCTTGCCGGTCTGTTTGGCAGAAATGAGCAGGCTGACGCTCTCGACTACGTTTCCGGCATCGTTGAGTATGTCTATAAGGTCGGCACCTGTGACCGTGACCTTGGTATTATTACCTATCGCTGCCCTGACTGTGTTGAACAGGTAGTTGACGGCGGCGGAGGCGTCCAGGGATATGTCCTTGGTCTTGGTGCTGTACTGCTGGGTGTTTGGCTTGCCGGTTCCGGTACCTGTTCCGGTACCTGTTCCGGTGCCTGTGCCGGTAGACGCGGCGTTCTGGGCGGCCTCGGCTTCGTCGTTGCTGAGGGGGTCGCTGCCGCTGACGGTGATAGTGTCGCTGTCGTGCTCGCCGTTGGCAGTGACGCTGACTGCGGCGGCCTTGACAATACGATTGGCGCCGATGAAGGCCTCCACATTCATGATGCTGTAGGTCATGCCGAAGCTGGCGCCTACACCCACAGACTTACCGGCAGCGGTCTGAGCGGGCTGGGTGGTCTGCTGGGTCTGGGTCTGATTCTGGACAGTGGGGAGCTTGGAGTAGTACACCGTAATGCTGACCGGCGCGTCGGGCATATAGAATATATACACATCGGCATTCTGCACGACTATAGAGGAGTCTTTGGTGGTGAGTGGCTTTTCAACGGTTGTGAGGACGCCATTGACCGTAATCTTGTAGGAGTACTCCAGCTTATCTATCTTGTAGCCGTCCACCTTGTAGGCAGCCACCTGAATGACGTCGTTCATCTTGCCCTGGTCGGGGGCGTCGACATTGATATTGTTGATCTTTGCCGCGGCATAAGTCGATGTGGGAGTAGTGCCCTCTTTAAACTTGGTATAGGTGGAGATACCGTTCAGGTCCTCAACTATATTCACCAGCGCCGAAAGCACCGCATCGGTCTTGATGCCGGTGGCGGCAGTACGGGCGGGCATGGTGAAGGTATAGGTACGCTCCGCGGAGGCCGCAGTGGGCGTCAGTGCGGCCACAGTGACCACATCCTCGGTCTCGGTGACTGTACCGTCGGCGGCGGTGGTGGTCCTTATATACTTGAAGCTTATCTTGTTGTTTTCGATCTTGTAGCCCTCGTCCAGTTTGACGGTGACTACATTACCGGCTACGGTCACGGTGCCGCCCAAAGGCGAGTAGGAAACCTCTCTGCTGTCGGTACCCACGGCGGCGACCTTCCGAGCCGTGCCGCCGTTGGTGGTGGCATTGGAGGAGCCGGCGCCCAGATTCTTGTCTATCCTGCCGTCCTGGCCGACGGCGCTGGAGGCGGCGGTATCCTCATACTGGTTGGAGACCGCGTCAAGGATGAGCTTGCCGTTTATCTTGACGTCGCTGGTGAGCAAATTATCAGTGAGCCAGGTATCACCGGCGCCAAGGATATACGCCCTGGTAGTGCCGGTTATCACGGCCACGGCCGCGCTGCCGGCGATGCCCACGGAGGAGGCGCCCGCACCGGCAATGGCCTGGGTGGTAAAGGTATGGGCCGTCACCTTGTTCTCGGGCTGAAGCTTCACGTCCAGCCAGCCGGTAAGCGCGTCTACCGCGGCGTTAGTGAGGGCCTTGCCCATTTGGGCCAGGGCGTTTTTCAGGTTTTCCTGGAGCTTGGGGCCAACGCCCGCAGTAATGAAGGACTTGAGCTTCTCAATATCGACTATGCCGGTGGTCAGGTCGGAGATAAAGCCGTTGACAGCATCGCTCACAGCGGAGTCGATGAGCTGCTGCGGTGTGGCGCCCTGAAGCCGGGTGAAATCCACCTGCGTCTGGAAGGTGTCCGCGATATGCCTGTTTATCGCGCTGGTAAGCTCGGTGACAAAGGCCGGGCCAAGGCTGTTTTTGAGCGCGTTGGTGACAGCGGTAAAGTCGCCTTTGATTATGGCCGGGATATTGCCGGTCAGCGCGCTGAGTATGGAGGTCTTGGCGCTGTTCACAGTGTTGGTGAGTATGGTCTTTACATCGCCGGACAGGCCGCTGCTGAAGCTGTTCAGGAGGTTTTGCGCAGTATCCGCGTTCACGCCGCCCATTTTATCCAGGGCCGTTTTCATAAGGCCGGATATGCGCGTCGTAAAGTTGGTAATATTCTGAGTTATCTTATCCACAGGATTGCCGTTGAGCAGCTCATCAAAGCCTGTGCCGGAGAGCAGGCCCTTGGCAAAGTCCAGCATGGAGGTAAGCACATCCTGAATGAGCTTGGAGAAGGTGGTATCCCCGCCGTCGTCGTCGGTGAAAAGGGTGTCCAGACCGGACTTCTTGGCCGCGTCGATGATCAGGTCCATGATGAGATTCGTGAACCAGTTGTCCCGTTTGGCTGCGGAGGTATCGACCTTCACGGCCTTGGGTTCTTCTATTATATACGCGGTGACGGTCATGTTCTCCGCGTCCACGGTAGCCAGGCCGATATAGGCCAGGTTGTCATAGGTAACTATATTGATGGCCACGGCCACGCCGATGCCGGTCTTGGCCTTGCTGGCACTGCCGTTGGCGATAACGGAGGCGTCGGTGCGGTTATAGGACTCGACCTTCACGTCCTCGCCCTGAATGCTTATCTTGCCGTCGGTATTGCCGATGTAGGCCTCGCTGCGGTTGTGCTGGATATTCAGGGCGAAGCCGGCAGCTATCTGGATGCTGCCTTCACTGGTCTCCGCCTTTTGGCGGTTGGCTGTCTGCTTGCCTATACCGCCGCCACTGACGTTATTGCTGAGGGAACCGGCCAGACGCTTTGTGCTGGCCAGCGACTTATCCGCTTGTTGGTCAGCCTCCGATCCACTGCCGCTTGAAGGCGTGTTCCCGGAGGAAGCGCCGGAGGCGGAGGGGGCCGAGCCGCCCACCGGGGCGCCGCTGGCTCCGGCTCGGGAGGTGGCCTTGGTATTGCTCTTGCTCTTTGCGGTAACAGATATATTCTTGGCCTTCAGGCTCTGGTTCACCCGGGAGACCGCGCTGTCGTTGGTGACGCTTATCACAAAGCTGCCGCCTGCGCCCACGTTGCCGCCGGTGGCGGTAGCGTTGGCGGCTATCTGGCGGGTGGCGGTATTGACGGCCTGGAGCACGGCGTCGTCGGAGGCGTCCAGCTTATGGCCGCCCACACCGGCTTTGCCCAGGTATGCCTGAACGTCCGCGCCGGAAACGTGGACCATCAGCACAGGAGTAACAGCGATGCCGCCGGCGGAGCCGGCCTTGGCGCTGGAGGTCTCCGTCAGGCTGTGGTCTGCGGTAATCTTAATTCCTTCTATATAAATAGTATCGCCATTGAGAGCGGTGGTGAGCTTGGTGCCGTCGCCGATGGCGGAGATAACGTCCACGCCGTAGACCGCCACGCCGATGCCCGCGCCTACGCCCATGGTGCCGCCCTTGCTGGTGACAGGTCCGGCCCCGTTGGCGGCGGTATTGAATTTCTCAAGGGAGGAGCTTGTGATGCTGATGCCGCCTCTGTTGGAGTCGGTGCCGGTGAAGATCAGCTCCGCTTCCTTATATACTCTGGCCTTGGTAGCGGCGGAAACCACGTGCACCGTCAGCGCACCGGCGATGCCCACGTTGGCGGAGGAGAAGCCGGCGGCGGAAGCCGCGGAGGAGGTGACCAGTTCCTTATCGCTGCCGGAGACGGCAGACAAATCGACAGCTCTGGTTTTTACGACACCATTTATAATAGAAGCATTATTGGTGTGCTTAGTGACCGTGACATTGATGCCCACGCCTATGCTCATGGACTTGCCGGTGGTGGCGGTGGTGTCCGTGCCCATCTCAAAGCTGGGCGTGACCTTGATGCCGGTGGTGCCTGCGGGGACAACATAGGTGAACTTGCCGTCCGCGCCCCGGGTGGCGTTGGTAGTAACGGCAGCCCCAGCCTTGGTGGCTGTGACGGAGATAGAGGTGGGAGTGACTCTGTAGTTCGCGCCGGGTGTGGCGGTGATGACCAGCGTCTCCCCCGCTTCGGTCTTGGCGGCGGAGCAGGTGGCGCTGCCTCTGGTGCTGGTATCTATGGTGACGGCAACGGTCTTTTCCGCCAGAGTGACGCTGAGCTGGAAGAAGCCGTTTTCATAGTCGCTGCTGCCGTCAATTGTGGCGGGCAGGACCACCTTATAGCTGCCGTCGGTATTGGGAGTGCAGGTGAAGGTGGCTGTGAGCTCGCTGCCCATGAAGTCCAGATACTTGCCGGTGACTGCGGAGAACTTAAGGCCCTTGGCCTTTCCGGCGTCGTTAATCGACAGGGTGACGGTCTCGCCCAGGTCGGCCTTGATGTCGGACAGGACAACGTAGCCTCTCTGCTCCTGTGCGTTGCCGCCGGCGGAGGGGGTGACTGTCTCTATGGATATCTCGTTGGTCTTTTGGGCGAAGGTGACCTTAATGGAGAGCTTGGTATTCTCCTTGGTAACGGGCATGACAAAGTGATACTCTCCGTTTTCCAAAACAGGAATGGAAGTATCTGTCTGAGCGGCGGCGCCGGTCTTATCCAGGGTCTTGGTGACAAGCTTGCCGCTGGGGTCTGTATACACCACGGAGACCACCGAGGCCTTGTAGCCTGCGTCGGGAGTGGCGGTGAATTTGACGACCGTGCCGGCCTGGGCCTTATACGCCGGGGCGGGAGTGGCGGGGGTAGTCGCCGTTGTCTGGGTAGTGCCGGCAGTATCGGTCACTATGGTCACCTTGCCGCTGGTGGGCGGGGTGACCACGCCGTTGGCCTCGGTGCCGACGATGACCTCTCTGGGATCGGCAACAAAGCTGGCCTTGATGACGACACTGGTGCCTTCCTTCACGTCGGCGGGCATGGTGAAGTAGTAGTTGCCGCCTGCGCCCACGGTCAGGTCAACCGTGGTGGTGGGGAGCACGGTGCCGGGCTTAGCGTCCTGTTCCAGCACCGCCGTGGACTTGGTGTATGTATAGCTTATCAGCAGCTTGGTGGTGGCGGGGGTGCCGGGAGCGCCGCCAGCGCCGGGAACGGCGGCCACAGCCTCAGAGGCCAGCTTATACCCGACATTGGGAGTGACTGTAAAAGCGTATTTCCCGGTGTCAAGAGCGGAGGCGGAGTTGGCAAAATCCACGGTGCCGTTCTCGCTGCCCGCTATCATTACCGTATAGTTGTATATCTTCTTGCTGGCACCCTCGGTGATATAACCGCCTGGGCTCTTTATACTGCCGGTGGAGGTGCTGCCCTGAGCGGTGACGAAGCTGGCGCCCAGCTTTATCTCACTGCCCTGCTTATAGCCGCCCACAAGATCGGCGGAGGTGCCGCTGATGTCCAGAGTGACGTATATATTGCTGGTGGTGTCCAGAGAATTGGTGAGCAGATACGCCTTGCCGGCGGTACCGTCCTTCTTTATATAATCCACTACCACGGCACGCTTCAGGGCGGTGGCGTTGGGGTCGGTGGCTGTAGGAGCGGGAACGCTGATGTCGGCAACGGTGTAGCCCGTGTCAGCCTCCAGCCGGAACACGAACTTGGAGTACACGTTTCCGGTCTTGGTGGACTTGGTCTCATCAAACACCAGCTTGCCGTTGAATGAGTCGTTTAAATAAACTGTCACGTCCCGACCGGCCACCCACTGGGCGCCGGTGGTAGCTACGGCACCGGCGGGGGTAACGGCAGGCGGGTTCAGGGGGTCTATCTTTTCGGAGCCGTCGGAGGCGTCGGCGTTGGAGGCGGACTGGGTGACGGCTGTGGCCTTCATGACCAGATCATCGCAGAGGATGCTGACGTCCTCCTCGGCGCTTATGCGGCCCACGGTGTCCACGGTGGCCCTATTGGTGTTGATGACCACGGCCACGGCAAGGGCGCCTGTAGCCTGAACGGAGGAGGCGGAGCTGGTGGTGGGGGGAGCCTCGGCTTCCGGTGAACCGGCGGCCACCCACTCGGCGCAGAGCGTGATCTTCTTATCGGCGGCCACGTCGTTGGGGACCACGAACACATATTCGCCCTGGGCGTTGGCGGTTATTACCACCTCGGTGGCAATGGGAGTGCCGCCGACGGCGGGATTGGTCTTGTTGTACTTAAACTTCAGGGAGCCGGTCTTAAGGGAATAGTCCCCGCTGCCGGTGGCAGCGCCGGTGCCGGTTTTGGACTTGAGGGGGTTTACCGTGACCTTGACCGTCTTTCCCGGCTCGGCTCTGGTAATGTCTGTGAGCAGGGAGCCGCCGGTCACGGCGCCGCTTGGGACATTGTTGATACCGTCTGCTACGCCGATTACGACAGCGGTGGTGCTGTCGGCGGGGGCGTCCTGATTCTGCCGGTTGGGGTCGGTGGGATTTCCGTTATTGGAGCCCTCGTCCATCAGGTCACCGATGCCCAAGCCATTGTCGTTGTTGGGGTCGTTCATGGGGTCGTTCGCGCTGTCACCGCTGTTGGTGGGGTCATCCACGAAGGTGGCGGTGAGCGTGATGTTGGCGGCGGGCATGACGAACTTATTGCCGGTCACCGTCACGGTTTCATATAACGCCGCGCCGGAGGGCAGGTACTTATAGCTGAGTGTGCCCAGCTTATAGTTCTTGTTGGGCGTGACCGTAACAAAGACTTCCTCGCCCTCGTTCGCCTTGCTTACGGCGGTGAGGGTGCCGTTGGTGGTGTCGGCAACGGTAACGGTGTGGTCCTTGCCCATCAGGTTATTGGTGATGAGACCCAGCTTGGTACCCAGAGCGTTCTTGATGTTCTGGAAGTTGAGGATGCTCTTTATCTTGCCCATGATGCCCTGGGGGTTATTGGCATTCTGATTGGCCGCCGTCTGGTCGGTGGTCGTCTGCTTGGCCGCCGTGCCGCCGGGGTTGGGATTGGCGGAGAGGGCATCGGTATTGCCCTTGGAGCTGGCGTTGGAGCGGATGTTCACGGAGCCCTTTTCGGCCTTGATGGTACCGGCGCCGACAAGCTCGGCTGCCACGTCCTGCACATCGACGCCAATGGCAAAGTAGCCGCTGAAGTTTCCGCTGGCGGAGGCGCCCCGGTTGGCCTTGGTGTTCATGACCGTGGTGCCGGAGGCGTCCAGAGTAACGCTGCCGTCATCGGAGGTAACGGAGGATTTCTTTGATGTGTCCTCGCTGTCGCCTACGGTGACGTGGACGTCATTGGTGACCACGGAGAGGGCCAGCACAAAGGGCAGGGTGCCGGTGGTGGCGGTGGTGTTGACATTGATGTCGGAGACGGCCTTCATGGACACGTCGCCGCCGGCCTTCACCCTGCCTGTCACCGTCATGCTCACCTTGTTCACCGCCACGCTGACGGAGAGGGGCGCCGTCACTGAGAACAGGGAGGCGGCGCTGACCGAGAAGGCTATCTTGCCCTGAGCCAGAGCCGTGACCGAGCCGTCAGCTTCGATCTCACCGCTGACCTTGATATGGGAGTTGCCAACCTTGACATTGAAGAAGTTCAGGTTGCCGGCAAGGTTATTGCCGCCCACGCTCAGGTCCAGCAGAGACTTGGTCTGGCTGGTCAGGGTCTTCAGGATGACGCTGCCGCCGGCGTCCAGCTTGCCCTTGATGTCTATCTCGGCCTTGGCGGAGACATCGAAGAAGCTGCCCGACAGGTCGCCCAGACCCGCGGCGTTCACTTCCTCCGGAAGGTTAAGCGCAAAGGCGGTGTCATCGTCGGCACAGTTGACGTTAATGTCGCCTGTGGTTTTGATCTGGCCCTCCACAGTGACTATGCGGGCGGTGATGCTGAGGGTATTGGCCTCCAGGTTGCTGTAATCCAGCCTGTTGCTGCCGGAATCGAGCACCTTTATCTCGTCGCCCTTAAGGGTGAGGTTGGCGTTGAGCGCCTTAAGGAGCTTGACGGAGTATTCGTCGCCGGTGATGGAGAGGTTCACCATCATACCGCCGCCGTTGACGGTCATGTTTATCTCAGCGTCGTCGGCCACGTTATAATTATAATTGTAGAAAGGCTTATTCTCCAGCTTGAGAACGCCGTTCTTTATATCGCTGTCCTTTATCTCCTTGGTAGGCTTATTCAGCAGGCTGTCCTTGAAGGAATCGAAGCCGTTGGAATTAACTGTCAGCAGCTTGCCGGAGGCGTTCTCCAGAATGAAGGTCTGGTCGATGATGTCGCACTTCGTGCTGTCTTTCTTCAGGGAGCCGGAGAAGCTGAGTGTGTCCTTGCCGGTGTCCGCCGTCACGTCGCCGCCGTATACATTGACAGCGGCGTCGGAGCTGACGGGGTCAACATTGATGTGGACATTATCGCTGCCGCCCTCGGCGTAAACGTTCGTTCTCGCATCACCGGCTGAGGTGTTACCGCCGGGCATGGAAACGGCTATCTCGTCGTTGCCGTCACCGCCGTGGATATCGGCGGTGGTGTTGCCGGTGCCGGTCAGCGTTATATTGTCCTCGCCGGCGCCGCCCTTAACCGTAAGCGCGGTGTTGTCGGCCTTGATGTTCAGGGTATCGTCCTCGGAGGTGCCATATACCACGGCGGTCTTTTCGCTGCCCTCGTTCTCCTGCTTGTTCTTTATCTCAAGGATGCTGTTAAGGGAGAAGTACAGGCCGGCTATGACAACGTTCACATCCTGGACGCTCACGTTGCCCTGGACCTGGACGCCGCCGGCGGAGGACTGCATATCCGCTCCCGCGTCGCTGGCCACTATTCTCAGCACCAGATCGTCGGGTATGTAGTAGCTGGTGGTCTTCTCGGTGGTCGTTTTGGTGGAGCCCAGCACTGTGCCGGTGCTGTCCTTGTAGGTGGTGGTAGTGGTGGAGGTGATATTGCGCTTAGCGGATATCTGGATGTCGCCGGTGTACACACCATCTTCAACGGTGATAGTGACTTCCTTGGTGTCGGCGGTGAGCTCTTTAAGGGCGGCGTCGATGGCCTTCTGGATAGCGTTCTGAGGATCGGTCTTGGTGACGGAGGCGGTCTTTGAGCTGTCGATACTGGCCTTGTTGGCCTCCACATCAAACTCGGTAACGGCGTCTCCGGCTTCGGGGTTCACTGTGGGCTGGGGTACAATGTCATTTTCATAGCTGAGCTGGTTTTCCTCGCCTTCGGCGGGAGGTGTCACTGTTTCGGTGGTGCCGCCGGAGCCGTCGTCCTCTTTGACAGAGGTTATCACGGCGGAGCCCGGGTCGGCTTCGTCCTCATCCGCCACCACGTCATTGTCGCCGTTTTCGGCCTCAGTGAGGGCGGTGTTGGCCTCGTCGATGGCTTTGTCAACCTGCTCCTCAACCGTGGGTGTGACAGAGCTGGCCCAGCATTGGGACGGCATGAAAAATACAAAAAGGCAAAGCATCAGCACAGCCGCAATCGCCGCCGCGCATACTTTGCCCGCCTTTCTGCAGTAATATACAGTATATGAGTATTTTGTCATGACCGTTCCTCCCGTTATTAAACAGCACAAGAACCTATCAAAAATCCTGATAATCAATTATATGCCCGAGACACCGAGAGCTTGCTACTCAACCATGAGGGGCTCAAGCAGCGTGTACGCCGCCTGGGCAAGCTCCTGGTCCGAGCCGTCTTCGATAACATAGACCAGATCCGTCAGCGCCTGCTCGTACTGCTCCAGGATCAGCAGGCACAGGCCACGGTTATAGTAGGAGTCCAAAGTGTCCTCGTCCCGGTCTATGGATACGGTAAAATCATCGCTGGCGCCCTGATAATCCTCCAGCTGCATCCGGCACAGGCCACGGTAGTAGTTGGCCTCGGCCGTGTCAGGCTGTGCTTCAAGGCAGTGGGTCAGGGCCTGGTCGCCGTTGGAATAATCACCCTGCACAAAGGCCGTTATCCCTGTGAGCATCCAGCTCTGGGGGTTCATAGCCTCCGCCTTTTGGGCCTCCTCGGATATCTCCATCAGCAGAGCCCCGTTCTCGTCCGGCTCCTCCAGCAGATAGGCGCAGACTATAGCCTGCTCGTAGTACTCGGCCTTATTCTCGCTGTCGGCGGCCCCAGCGGTACGGAAGTCCGCCGCCGCCTGCCTATACTGCTGACTGTTCATTTCCTCTACGGCCAGCACCGCGAAGTGTATGCCGTCCAGCGCGCCGACGTCCATGGCCTTGGCCTCTGCTATCATATCGGCCGCGGCGGCTCCCTTGCCCTGGAGGTAGAGGAAGCGGCCACGCTCGGCCAGATATCCGGCTTTCTGGTTATCGTTCAGCGACTGGGCGCAGAGCGCGTCCGCCGCTTTAACAGCGGTATCGTAATCCTCGGCGTACTCCGCCACGGACATGGCCACCTGAAGCATCTCCGGGTCGTCCCCGCCCAGCTCCATGTACCGGGCACAGTCCTCGTTGGCGCCGTTTACATCCTCGCTGTTCACCCGGACCTGGGCCCTCAGCAAATAGGCGTCCGCCGTGTCGGGTGAGAGTTCGATGGACTTGTCAAAGGCCTGCCCTGCCTCCGGCAGCTTCTCGTCCAGCATATACACGCAGCCCAGCCGCAAATACAGCTCCGGCTGCGCCTCGGCGGACTGCTCCATGCCCAGGCATTTGTTGAGGTATTTGGCGGCCTTCTCATAGTCGCTTTTGCCTATGGCGCTGTCCGCCGCCTGTAGAGCGATATCGTAGGCGTTATAGTTTGTCAGCAGGGAGACCAGCCGCTGATACCTGTTCTCCGTAAGGAAGCTGGTGTGCTCAAGGAGGTAGTTTGCAGCCTCCATACTGTCGCTTCCGGCGTACCTGACCATGGAGAAATCTATGTTGGTGGCGCTGATTATCATGAGCACCACAAGCACCAGCGCTATGAGCCGAAAGGCCAGACTGTATCCCTTTTTCTTTTCCGTTGCAGTCTGAACTGAATTCGTCTCGTTATTGTCCATTGCTGCCTCCGCATAGTTATCCGTATATTACCATACACTTTAGCATTTTACACTATCATGTCAAGACAGTCAAGACTAGAATTTGGTTATTCGCGGTAATTACCGCACATATTTCCAATTACCCTAATTACTCCAAAAGAATGCGCCGCGGCTTTCCCGCGGCGCATGATCTTTATATTACGTTAATGGGAAGGCTTGCTTACTTCCGCTTCTTACCGCGGATAATGATGAAGGCAGCTGCGGCGCAGAGCACCAGCACAGAGCCGCCGGCTATCCACATCCACATACCGATGTTGCTGCTGTCGCCGGTCCTGGCGGCAGTGCCCACGGAGAAGCCGTGGGAGGCGGTGCCTTCATTGGTCTCGATGTTGAGGATATAGTTGCCGGAGCCCAGGGTCCTGAGATAGGCATTGGTCAGGGTCACCTTCGCCGTATTGCCTGTGCCTTTGGAGACTGTGTAGGCCGAGGTCGCCAGCGTCCTTGTGGAAGTGCCGGTGACGCCGGTGACTGTGAGCCTGACGATATCGCCGTTGGGAGCGGCGGTGGTGGCATAGGGACTCTGGGTCAAATCGTAGGGAATGTTGGTGTTGAAGGCCATGGTCTTGGTGCTGCGCATCTGGAAGTAGGCGCTGGCAGGATCGACCGAGGTGACGTCCGGCACCAGCTTCGTCACGGTGTAGCGACCGGCGGAGTTCTTGGCGGCGGAGGGTACATACTGGATGTAGGGCGAGACGCTCTCGTCACGGAGACATTCGCCCAGAGTGATCTCCCGGCCGAAGCTGCCGCCGCTTATCTGGTACCCTGAACCCAGCAGCGAGTTATAATCGCCGCCGTTGATGTAAACGGTCGTTCCCGTGCCGGAGGCGGAGACCTGATTGACATAGTTGCCGGCGGTGAGGGTAGGCGTACCGCCGGAGACATTGATGTTGGCGCGGCTGGCAGAGCTGCCAGCATTCTTAATAACAGGGCTGCCGGCGGTGACGGTGATAGCGCCGGTGGTCTTGCCGCTGCCGTTGAAGGTGATGCTCTTGGTCAGGGTGACGGCATCGGTGCTGTTCTTGAGCACCGTTACCGTATTGTCGGCGGGGGTGCTTGTGGCAGCGGACTCGGCGGCCGCAACGGCGTCGGCCACGCTGTCATAGTAATGGGAGGCGCCGGCGGAGTCTGTCCACTTGGCGGTGTATTCGGCTACGGCGACAGACAGGTCCTGCTCGTCAAAGCCGGCTTCGTTGGTGGCCTTGAAGGTGGGCGTGACGGTGCCGGCAGCTGTGGGTGTACCGGAGAGGACGCCGGTGGCGGCGTTCAGCGTGAGCCATGTGGGCAGGCCGGTGGCGCTCCAGGTGATGATGCCGGTGCCATCCGCGGTCAGGGTCACAGAGTAGGCGTCGCCCACGCAGCCGTCGGGCAGGGCCGTGGTGGTGATGGTGGGCGCAATGGCCGTGGCGGTGTACAAATCAAGGTCGCTGAACTGCGCAAGCACCAAAGTGGCCTTGCCGTCCGCCCAAGAGAATTCCTTTGCGGGCAGCGTGGAGCTTGCGGGCTTGGTGTCGGGCTTATAGAAGTACTCTATGGCCGCGCCGTTTTTCTTGTGGGCAATGATGTTGGGCTCTGAGGACAGCGGCAGCGTCACGGTGGCAGAGCCGCCGCCGAAGCTGCCGACCGCCGCGCCGCCCACAGTGAGGTCCAGAGAAATCGTCATGGACGGGTCGGAGGTGCCGGGAGTGGTGGTAAGCGTCAGCGAGAAGGCGCCGGTGCCCAGGCTGTTCAGAGCGGTGGAGTCAAAGCTGACCGTGCCCGCGTCGCAGGTAAAGGACAGTGTGCCGCCGGTCTTGGCGGCCGCCAGCGCGGCGGCGGTGAGGGTAAAGGTGTAGGGGCTGTTGCTGTCGGTCTGAATGAAGGAGTTGGGCGTGTTCTTAATGACAAAGCCGCTGAAATCGGAGACTATCAGGGACAGGTCCTTATTGGGGTTGCCCGTCCAGGCGGCGGTGCCGGTATAGCTGACCAGATTGTGCATAGTATATACGGGCTTATTGAAGGTGCCGGCGCTGATACTGATGGTCGTATTTGTGGGTGCAGGGTCCGCGGACTGATATATGGAGTACGTGCTGCCGTTGAGAGTACCGCCGGATATGTTGACGGCTGTGGTCACGGTGGTCGACACTATCTCAACAGCTTTGCCGGTAATGTCGTTGCCCACGGTACCGCCGGATATATTCAGGGTGCCGCCTGCTGTAGCGATACCGATGACAGTGCCGCCGGTAACTGCGACGGTGCCGCCATCCTGGCCGATGTGCCCCACGGCGCCGCCGGATATATTGGTAGTGCCGCCGGTCTGGCTGATGCTCCCGACGTCACCGCCGGATATGTTGGCAGTGCCGCCGGTGTTGTCCAGCGCTAAGAACGGGGAGGTTACAGAGGCTCCGGAGTTGACGTTCAGGGTACCGGTCGTCAGCTTGATGGCAGCTTTAGTACTGCTGCTGTTAGAGATCGTGCCGCTGACATTGGCCGTGCCTCCGCTGACAGTGAGCGCTGTTTCGGTGACACTCAATCCTACGCCGGTGCCGACAGTTATGCTGCCGCCGGTGACGGAGCAGGCGCCGTCCACTTCAAAGGGCTTGGTGCTGCCGTCCAGACTGAGCGTACCGGTGGGGATGACGCTGAAAACAGCGCCGGTGTTGCTTATCTTGGGAGGCGTGGAGCTGTCCGCCGTGTTGGTGATATTCAAGGTACCCAGAGCAAGAGTAAACAGCGTGTCGCTGATACTGCCGGTGATGCTGTGTCCGTTCAGGTCCAGATTCACGGTCTTGCCCACAGTGCCTCTGGCACTGATGGCGCTGTCGGCTGTGAGGTTCTTCGCCAGCTTGCGCTCCGTGGTGCCGCCCACGCTCTGGTTCTCTATGGCGCTCTTCAGCTGCGCCCAAGTGAACACCATCACGTCGGACTCAAGGGACACGCCTACGGTGGTACTCCCGACACCTTGGTTAGCGGTGACCGTGCCGGTCTTTGTGTTATAGTCGGCACAGCTCACGGAAAAATCATAGACTGTGGAGCCGGTGCCGTAGTCCAGATAGAACACATGGGGGTCGTTGGTGGCCTGGACAAAGCTGTTGTCTGCCGTGCCTGTGACGGTCACGACGGCGTCGGCCAGGGATATGCTGCTGTCCCCGGCGGCGGTAACATCAAAGGTCACCTTTGCCAGAGGGTGGGACGTGTCAAGTGACTTGGTTATCGAATCGGAGGGGGAGGCCGCCGTGACGCTCAGGGTCTGTTCCGCAATGCAGTCCCGGTAGCCCTCAATCTCGTAGACATAGGTATACTCTCCCACAGGGAGCTGAAAGACGTTGGAGACGCCGGTCTTGTGGTCAAGCGGAGTCTTGCCGGGGTCGTCGGTTTTCCAGATCTTTACCGAGACCTTGTCGCTGCTCACGTCGATGGGAGTGCAGGAAAAGGTAAAGGTGTACTCCCGGGCATCAAGACGCACTTCTTTTGTATAAGCTGCGTCGTGGCCGCTCACCACCACGGTATCGCCTGTCTTGAGAAGATGAGCGTCTGCAATGGCCGTATAGGAATAGGTGCCCATGGGAAGGCTGACTGTCATGTTGTCGTCCTCGGTAACGGTGACGCCGTTCACCTCAACCGTGGCGCCTGAGAGAAGCGTGGGAGTGGCAGCGGTATCGGCGCTGTCGCTGACGGCAAAGGTGACGTCGCAGATCTTATGGGACTCCAGCTCCACATTCATGGGCACATCGTCGCCGCTGCCGTCTATGGTCAAGGTGCCGGTTTTTTCAAAATGTCCGTCGCCGCGCACGGTGTAGTTATAACTGCCCATGGGAAGATTGCATGTCGTTGACGCACCGGTCCCAGAATGTACGGAAGCACCCTCGCCGTTGGTGACTTGGAAGTATAGGTTGGTAATAGTTGTAACATCTGGATCGTCGCTGGTAATGGTGAAGGTGACTTCGGAGGGTACAGCCGCCTGAAGGGTTATAGGTTCAGCAGGAAGGGTATTGCTCCCGTCAGCATTGACCGTAAAGCTGCCGCCTTTGTTGACAAAGCCAACCTTGGACACAGTATAATCGTACGCTCCCGGGCTGAGCTTATAGGTATACCCGCTCTCTGGCGATACCGGGCCGCCGCTGGATGTGACTGCGACAATGGCGTCGACCGTCGCAACATTGAAGGAAACACTCGTCACCCACTTGGTATCGTCAATGTTTATTACTACTGGCACGTCCTTTGTGACGGTGATATTCGGTAAGCTCTGAGTGTCAAATCCGTCGCGGTTCGCCGTGACGTCATCGTAAACTCCAACCGGAATATCCACCGTGGGGGTAGAGGCTAGTATATAATAGTTGCCGAGCGCGTTAGCCACTCTCACGTCAGTGAAAGTCCCCGAAGCAACGGACACAGTCCCTCTATCCTCCGCGTAGGCCACCATGCCCACAGGCATAAGGCCGGTCAAAAGGCAGACCAGCAGCAGGCAGGCAAGCAGTTTTTTCACAGTAGTTTTCATAGGCTTCTCCTTTTCAGAGAGGAAATCGTCACCAACGAACTGCCGCAGCAAGGATCGTTCTCAGGTGAGCGAAAGGGATACCCCTTCAAATTGTTATGCTACCATAACGAGCGACAGTTTTCAAGCTTTGTTTACTTTTATTAAGAACTTTTCCGCAATATGTAGGGTTTTGTCACTTCATTGTAACTATATTGTGCTCTTTTGTTAATGTTAAGGCTTCCCTAGGGGGAAGCTGTCGAGCGCAGCGAGACTGAAGAGGGTCGCCTGTTTATTTGACCGCGCCGCTGTTATGGGTTCCGGTTCCCTCATCCACCGCAAGCGGTCCCCCTTCTCCGAAAGGGGAAGGCTTTAAAGCCTGATTATGCGGGCGCTGAGGCCTTCCGCCGCGCCGCTGTATGGGTTCCGGTTCCCTCATCCACCGCAAGCGGTCCCCCTTCCCCAGAGGGGAAGGCTTTAAAGGCTGATTATGCTAGCGCTGAGGCCTTCCGCCGTGCCGCTGTATCGGCCCCGGCCTGCGGCGGAGCAGTCGGCGGTGAATTCCAGAGGCGCATCTCCCCTGTTGATGACCGCAAGATACGCGCCGTCCTGGGCCTCCAGGCCAAACACGTCCCGGCCCTTATCTATCCAGCGCAGGATGAGCAGCAGGTCGTCATCCGCCGCCATATACCGAGCCTGACCGGTGGACAGGGCCGGGGCGGAACTGCGGAGCGCGGCCAGACCCGCGTAAAAGTCCCGCAGCGCCACGTCTCCCTCCCGGAAGGGCAGGCGGTTGAAGGGGTCGCTCACGCCGGTCATGCCCTGCTCGTCGCCGTAGTAAACGCTCGGTACCCCCGGCAGGGCAAACTGTAACACAGCGCAGAGCTTTTCCAGTTTCAAGGCCCGCTCCAGCGACTCCTGGGAGAACTCCAGCTTAAGCTGCTGCTCCCGGCTCATGGAGCGGATATCCGCATCGGTGGCCAGAGCCGTGCGCAGCCGCTCCACATCGTGGGAGCCAAGCAGGTTCATCAGCGAGTAGTACAGGGGCTTGGGATAGTTCATCTGCTGGGCGATAAGAAACTCCCTGAGCGCGTATGCGTCGCAGCGGCCCCGGGCAAAATCCAGCACGGCGCCGCGGAGGGGATAGTTCATCACGCTGTCCAGGGCGGCGCCAAGGGCGTATTTCCTGCGGCAGCCGTAGCTCTCCTTTATTACCGCGTCCTCCCAGACCTCGCCCACTATGGGCGCGTCCAGGTCAACGCTCTTGACCGCCTTTCGGATAAGCTCCAGAACCTCGTCCGGCAGCTCGTCCGCCACATCCAGCCGCCAGCCGGAGGCACCCTCACGGAGCCACAGCTTCACAACGCTGTCCTCCCCGGTGATGACGTCCCGCTGCCAGACCGGGTTACGCTCGTTCACCTCCGGCAGATCCTTAAAGCCCCACCAGCAGCGGTAGTCCTCGGGGAAGCTGCGAAAATCGTACCACTCATAATAGGGTGAGCCGGGCCCCGAGCAGGCGCCCTGTCCGCCGTAGTGGCCGAAGCGGTCGAAATAGCGGCTGTCCGCCCCGGTATGGGAGTACACCCCGTCCAGGATCACCCGTATGCCCATGTCCCCCGCCTTGCGGCACAGGCGGCGGAAATCCTCCATACTGCCCAGTATGGGGTCCGGGCGGCGGTAGTCGGAGGTATCGTAGCGGTGGTTGGAGCGGGCCTCCACTATGGGATTGAGGTACAGACAGCTCACGCCCAGCTCCTTCAGATAGGTCAGCTTTTCCTCTATGCCCCGGAAGGTGCCGCCGTAGAAATCGTCGGGACTGTACTCCTTCTCGAAGTCTCTGGGCTGCCAGCGCACCGGCTCCTCCGGGCTGCCGTGGAGCTCCGGGGTCTGACCAAGTAAACGGTGGTATACCACTCCCCTCTCCGCCGTGTCATCCTGGGAAAAGGCGAAGCGGTCGGGGAATATCTGATACATGACGCTGCGGCGAAACCATGGGGGAGTGTCGAAATCACGGGCGTATACCGTAAGCCGGAAGCCGGACTCACGCCGCCCATATATCCTGCCTATATAGCTGCTGGCGTCCGGGCAGAGCCAGTGGGCGCTGCCCCGCGTCTCGATATAAAAGGCGTACCACAGGGCGCAGGGCTCCTCCGGCAAAGCCACGTCCGCGCCCCAGTACTCGCCGCGACGCTCTGTGCGGTACTGCCGCTCCAGCCCGTCGCCCCAGAGATACAGGGTGGCCGCGTCTATAACTCCGCCCAGCTGGCGGAAGGCAAGCCAAACGCTCTCCCCGCAGCGGGCGGCGCCGGGAACGCTTCTGCACTGAGGCAGGGTGGCGTCACAGGAGGCGGCCAGCACCGTGGCGGCAGTCTGCCGAAGCAGGCCCACGATGTTGGCCGTTCTGGGCTGCAGCTCCGCCAGCTCCTGGGCCGACACGCCGGTAGCCCGCAGGTCCCCGCAGCAGTGGGCCGCCACATGATAGGCCGTCACCAGAGGAAAGCCGCAGTCGTCCATCAGCAGACGCATCAGCTCCGGCGCGGCTATGGGATTATTCTCGCAGTAGAGGCATTCCCGAAGCCTGTCCAGCGGCAGGCCCTTGTTAAGGCAGGCGTGAACGGCCCCATAGCTCAGGGCGGCAGCCTGAAAATACTCCATGGTCAGCGGCGGACAGCTCTCCGACAGCAGCAGTCGGCAGAGCTCCTCATCACCGCCGTCGGGCAGCCAGCGGCCATCGCACCAGAGGGCCTCCACAAAGCGCCGGCCCTCATAGCTGACGGAAAGGCTGTAGTCCGCGCTCCAGTTCTCTTTGTAGCTGCCGCCGAAGTATATTTTGTATCTGTCTCTTGTCACAGCATCCATATATAATGTCTCAGGTACTCCTTTGCGGAATTGTCGAAGCCGAAGTCTGCCTGCATGGCCCGGGAGATCAGCCCGGTCATGACCTGGCCGTCCTTATAGCAGGCAAGGGCAAGGCGCAGGGCGTCCCGCATCTCCCAGGCGTCGAAATTGGCGAAGGAGAAGCCGTTGCCCTCGCCGGTGAAGCGGTTATAGGGCGTCACCGTATCCCGCAGGCCACCGGTCTCCCGGACTATGGGCAGGGAGCCGTACCGCATGGCTATCATCTGACTGAGCCCGCAGGGCTCAAACCGGGAGGGCATGAGGAAGAAGTCGCTGCCGGCGTAGACCAGATGGGCCAGAGGCTCGTTATAGCCGATATAGGCGCAGAGCCTGCCCTTGTAGCGGCTCTCGGCGGCCCGCATGAAGTTCTCGAACCTGTCCTCCCCGCTGCCCAGCAGCACGAACTGCATATCCTCGCTTTTCATAAGCTCGTCCAGCATGGCGGCCACCAGCTCGAAGCCCTTCTGCTCCGTCATCCGCGTCACCATGGCCACCACAGGCACGTCCGGCTTCACATCCAGACCCATCCGCTGCTGCAGCGCCGCCTTGCACTTGGCCTTGCCGCCCAGATGTCCACGGTCGAAGCCCGCGGGCAGCAAATCGTCAGAGCGGGGGTTGAAAACCCGGCGGTCAATGCCGTTTATTATTCCGGTGAGCTGGGCGGAGCGGGCGTTAAGTATGCCCTCCAGCCCCTCGCCGTAGTAGGGTGTGCGTATCTCCATGGCGTAGCTGGGGCTGACGGTGTTTATCCTGTCGGAAAACACGCAGCCCGCCTTCATGAAGGAGGCGCAGCCGTTGAGCTCCATGTAGTCCGGGGTGTAGTATTTCCCGTCCACCTCCAGCAGGTCCTGCACATAATCGAAGCCGAACTTGCCCTGAAAGGCGATGTTATGTATGGTCAGCAGGTATTTCACCTTGTCCTGCACCTGTCCCTGATACTGGGTGTGGGCCAGCATGGGCAGCATGGCGGTATGCCAGTCGTTGCAGTGACAGACCTGAAAGTCGAAGTCCAGATTGGGCATGGCGTCCAGTACGGCGCGGGTGAAAAAGGCGTACTGCTCACCCTCGGCCTGACCGCCCCGGTAGATGCTGTCGCCAAAGTAGCGCTCGCTGTCCACCAGATACACGGTGACCCCGTCTACCTCCAGCTTCTCTATGCCGGCGTATTCGCTGCGCCAGCCAAGCCTTGCGTCAAAGTGGAACAGGTGCTCCACCCTGTCGGCGTACTTATCCTTGATGCAGCGGTGGTAGGGCGTGATGACTCTGGCGTCCACCCCAAGCTTTTTCAGCGCCTTGGGAAGCGTACCCACCACATCGGCCAGACCCCCGGTCTTAGAAAGCGGAGCGCACTCCGCCGCAGCCAGCAGCACCCCCGGCGCGGAAGTACGTCCGTGCTCCCGCAGCAAAGCGCGAAATTCATTGTTCATCGGCCACCTTTACCTTTCTCAGTCGTCGGTTTGAATTCATAATACAGGCAGGACATAGGCGGCAGGGTCACCAACGCGGAAAAGCCCATGTCTAAAAAGGGCTCCCTGCGGCTCTTTATGAGCGCGGCGCAGTCCGCGCCGCCGCCGCCGAAGCGCTTATCGTCGCTGCTGAGTGTGAGACGCAGGGTGCCCGCCCCGGGCAGGCCTATGCGAAAGTCCTCATACTGCACCGGGGTGAAGTTGCAGATGCATATGAGCCGGCTTTCGTCCCCATCGGGCAGGCGCATAAAGGCCACGGAGCTTCTGTCCCTGTCGTCCACATTCAGCCATTTGAAGCCCTCCCAGGAGCGATCCACCCGGTAGAGAGCGGGGCAGCCGGTGTATATTCGGTTCAGCTCCCGGCAGTAATCCTGAAGCTGCCTATGCATGGGGTAATCCAGCAGCAGCCAGTCCAGCTCCTGCTTCCAGTTCCACTCGATGAACTGGCCGAACTCACCGCCCATAAAGGTCAGCTTCTTCCCCGGATGGGCAAACTGGAAGCCGTAGAGCGCGCGCAGGGAGGCGAACTTCTGCCCGTAGTCCCCGTACATTTTGTCCAGCATGGACTTCTTGCAGTGTACCACCTCGTCGTGGGAGTAGGCCAGCACATAGTTCTCCGAAAAGGCGTAGGCCATGGAGAAGGTCAGCTTGTCATGGTTCTTGCTGCGGAAATAGGGGTCTGTCTCCATATAGCTGAGGGTGTCGTGCATGAAGCCCATGTCCCACTTGAAGCAGAAGCCCAGGCCCCCGGCCTCCGGCGGCGCGGTGATAAGTGGGTAGGCGGTGGATTCCTCCGCCACGGTTATGGCGCCGGGGTAATTGGTGAGCACGGCGGAGTTCAGCTTCCGCAGAAAGGCCACCGCGTCCAGATTGATATTGCCGCCCTCCCGGTTGGGGGTGTACTCCCCTTCTTTGCGGGCATAGTTCAAATACAGCATGGAGCTGACCGCGTCCACCCGTATGCCGTCTATATGATATTCCTCAAAAAACTTGCAGGCGGAGGAAATAAGGAAGCTCTGCACCTGCCGGGAGGCGTAGTCGAAGATAAGCGTGCCCCACTCCGGGTGCTCCGCCATGCGCTTCTCCTTGCACTCGAACAGCGGCGTCCCGTCGAACAGGGCCAAGCCGTGCTCATCTCTTGGAAAATGCGCCGGAACCCAGTCCATGATGACCGCGACGCCCGCCTGGTGCAGAGTGTCCACAAGATACTTGAAGTCCTCCGGCTCCCCGTAGCGGGAGGTAGGTGCGTAGTAGCCGGTGACCTGATAGCCCCAGGAGGCGTCATAGGGGTACTCGGTGACCGGCATCAGCTCCACATGGGTATAGCCCATGTCAATGCAGTAGTCCCGAAGCTTCTCCGCCAGATCCCGATAGCCGGGGCGCAGAGGGTCAAGCTGCCGCCAGGAGCCGGGGTGCAGCTCGTATACGCTCATGGGCTCCCTCATGAAATTCCGCTTCGCTCTCTTGGTCATGTACCGCTTATCGCCCCAGCGGTAGTCACCGCCGTCCCAGACTATGGAGGCAGTCTCCTCCCCGTGCTGGGAGAAGGCGGCAAAGGGATCGGCCTTCAGGGTCTGCCGCCCGTCCGGCCCGGTGACGCAGTATTTATACAGCTCGCCCCGGCGCAGGCCCTCCACAAAGCAGACCCACACCCCGCCCTCGTGACGCTCCATGGGAGTGGCCGCTCTGTCCCAGCCGTTAAAGCCGCCGCAGAGGGACACCGACGAGGCATTGGGTGCCCAGACTATAAACCTGTGGGCTCCCAGGGCGGATATGTACCGGCAGCCGAAGCAGAGCCAGGCCTTTCTGGCGGCGCCGGTATTAAATAGGTATATATCGGTATCCGGGATATACTCCTGGTATCTTCCGTCCATGCGCGTCTCCCTCTCCGTGTGTCATTATTCCGGGACGGGCTTGCTCCCCGTTTATAGATGATGTATATTATTATACATTCTTTCCCCGTCGTTTCCAAGAGGAATTTGAACATATCGCCACAGCCGCCCGGTGAGACCTTTGCGCCCAATCAAATATTGCTGCAACATTTTCCCAAGAAGTCACGTCTTTATAATATATATGACGGCGGCGCGCGGGGGCAGTGTGAGGTTTGCCGCCGAAGAAGTGCCGGTTTCCTCAGCCGCATGGCTGACTGATTAGGGTCACCGCTGAATCGGCAGCAAAAAACAGATGCATTATCCATTACTCTTTGAGGTCAATTTGAGCCCCGGAGAAAGCGAAAGGAACAGCTTATGAACCAGAGAAAGATAATATGCCTTATACTGGCACTGATAACGGCATTGAGCCTCTGCGCCTGCGGCAACAGCGGCAGCAACAAGCCCGTACAGACGGAGCAGCCCTCCATGATATCGGCCGACGGCCAATGGCTGGGCAAGGGTGGCTGCTATCAGCTGGACAGGCTGGACGAGTGCGACTTCTACATGATGAAGGGCAGCCCGGAGCACCTAATATACACCAACGGCATGGAGCTTAGGGACGCTGACGGCGGCAGGCTCACCGACGATTATGTCCGGGATTACACGGTGACCGACGACGGAGTCTGGTACGCACGGGAGCAGGGCATCGTGGACGGCCAGTACATCCGGGACTGCTATGCCGTCAAGCTGGACTTCGCCGGAAACGAGCTTATCCGCTTCGACCTGCCCATAATGAGCGACAGCATCGCCGTGACTGCGGACGCCTTATACATATATGACGCCATGGACAAGGCTATGGCCGTATGCAGCCTTGACGGCGGAGAGCTGGGTCGGATAGACCTCAGCGGCGCGGTGCTGGAGGATTTCTCCGGCAGGCTGTACACCGGCGGCGACGGCAGCGTCTGGCTGCTGAGCGACACGCAGAGCGGTATGCTGCTCTATCCGGTGGCGCTCTCCACGATGAGTCTGGGCGCGGCCTACACCCTGCCCACAGACACCATGAGCCTTCAGCGGGGTACGGCGGAGCATCCCTTCCTACTGGCCACTCAAAGCGAGCTAAGCTGGCTTGACGCCGCCTCCGGCGCCGCGGAAAGCATCCTGTTCTGGGACGAATGCGGGCTGTATAACGGCGAGCTGAGCTGTTTCATCCCCGACGGCGACGGTTTTCTGTGCCTGTGCGTCACCGGCATGGGACGGCTCCGTCCCGCCAAGCCTGAGGAGATACGGCCCAAGACAACGCTGACCCTGGGCACTGTATTCAACACCTTCGGCAGTGAGCTGGCTGCGCTGTTTAACGCCTCCAGCAATGACTACTGCATACAGGTGGTGGATTACTCCGAGGGCGGAAAGCTGAGCATGGAGGAGGCCCAGCTCAAGCTGAATACGGAGCTTATGAGCGGGCAGGGGCCGGACATGGTGATGCTGGCGGACATGGGCTTTCTCCAGACCGCCTCCGCCTTCGCGGATATGTATCCCCTGCTGGACGCCGACCCGGAGCTTAGCCGGGAGGATTTCTTCAGCCTCAAGGCTTTTGAAAACGGCGACAGGCTGCTGGTGGCGCCCTCCAGTCTGGCAATAGAGACCTTCGGCGCCCTGCCGTCCGTGGCGGGGGACCGCGTGGGCTGGACCTGGGACGAGTATTTCCAGCTGGAAAGTCAACTGCCTCCCGGCGGAGTCATGTCCTCCTACCTCAGCGCGGACTATTTTCTCACAAACTCCCTGAATCTCTACGCGGCCCACGCCATAGACTGGGCCAAGGGTACCTGTGATTTTGACACGCCGGAGTTCGTGCGGATACTCCAGGCGGCCAAGGCGGGCTACGACCCCAACTGTCCCGAGGAAAACCCCTATTTCCTGGATGAGGTCAACGCCATGATGGCCGACGGACGGATGATACTGGCACAGGCTTATTTTATCGACGCCATGAGCTTCGCCCAAAACGAGTCTATGAACGGCCGGGAGCTCAGCTATGTGGGCTGGCCCACGCCGGACGGCAGCTGCGGCTCCGTGTTCCGGGTGCAGGGCATTGCCATAAGCGCCGCCACAGACTCCATGGACGGCTGCTGGCAGTTTGCCAAGTCTGTGCTGAAAAACACCTACATATATAAACCCACCTTTGAAAAGGCCATGACTGAGGCCATGGCGCCCAAGGACGCCGACGCCAACGCTTGGGATTCGTTCACTCTGACCCAGAGTCAGGTGGATAAGTACAGGACGCTGCTGGAGTCCATAACCGTGGCCGCGGCGGACAGCAGCGAGGTGAGCGACATCGTACTGACCGAGGCCGCCGCCATGTTCGCCGGGGACAAAAGCCCGGAGGAGACCGCCAAGCTCATACAGTCCAAGCTCAGCATCTACGTGGCGGAGCACAGCTAAGCTGTCGTTCCCACGAAAACCTAAACGGAGCCCACAGCCACATTATCCCGTGGCTGCGGGCTCCGTGTTCATACTATAATGCTCCTTGTCTGCGGTCTGGACATTCCTTTTATACATGAGCAAACCGGCGCTTTACGCCAGTCTGTTCAGATACCCAAGAATATTGTCGTTTATCTCCCCTGTCAGGGCCCCGTTATAGTTGCAGATGAAGGTGCCTGCAATGAGTATCATCATGGCTTCCGCCTCTCTGGCGCCAACCTCGTCGCCGTATACGGCCTTCAGGCAGCCTTCCATGGTGCTGCGCCAGGCTTTGAATTCCCCCGCCACCAGCTGCCGCACCTCGTCGTTATAATGGGCCAGAACGTAGGTCTGGGTGGTGGCGTTAGGGCGGTTCTCCCCCGCCCTGCCCTGGGCCACGTACTGCATAAAGGCGTTGAGATACGCCGGATTGGAGGGGAAATTCTCTCTGGGGTTGTCCCTGAACCACTCCACACACTTATTGTTCATGTAGTCCTGAGTATAGCGGACATAGCTTGTCACCAGCTCGTCCCTGTTTTTAAAATAGTACAGCAGCTTTGAGTGGGGCATACCCGCCTTGGCGGCGATGTCTCTCAGGGTAATGTTGGTCAGTGGCTTTTCGACGATGCAGTCCTGAAAAGCCATTAGTATCTCTGTCCTCACACTGTCGCGGTCTACGATAAGCGGCATGAGAGCTCCTTTCCCGGGAAGAAATGTAGTGTCATGAGGGCATTATAGTATCTTTTCCCCCTCCGGTCAAGCCGCCGTACGCGCCGGGCAAACTTCCAAATCTTATTCCTTGCGTCGGCAAGCCAGCAGTGGTAGAATCAAGGCATGGATATGAAAACACAAAAAAAACGCGGCCTCGCCGCTGTATTCCGACTCTGCCCGGGAGCGCATATATGCGCGCTGCTGGGTGGGCTTATTATCGCGCTGCATCTGCTGCTGCGGGGTGACCGTGAGCTGATGCTGCGGCTTTCCGCGGACTTTGTTCGGCCTGTACACAGGGCCCTGTCCGTTTTCTGGTCAAACTTCAGCTTCTCTGGGGCGGAGCTGCTGCTTGGCATATTCTGCGTCAACATCTTGGTTTACATAATATTTAAGCTGATGCGAATAATCTTCAAAAAGCATCGACTTAGGGAAGTTTACATAACCATAATTAATCTGCTGGCGACCGGCCTGCTGATATATGCCGGCTTCTGTGTGCTGTGGGGTGTCTACTACTATGGGGACGATTTCGCCACAGCCAACGGCATGGACGCTTCACCGGTGAGCGCTCAGGAGCTGGAACAGGTGACGGAGTATTTCGCAGAGATGCTCAATGAGTACGGGGAACAGGTCGCCCGGGACGGCAGCGGGCTGTACGACGCGGACAGACTGGCCATTCTCAACCGCTCCTCGGAGGTATTTACCGGTACAGAGGCACGATATCCTGGGCTTTCCGGGCCGGATATAGATGCCAAGGGGGTGTACTTCTCCCGTGTCATGAGCTATCTGGATTTTACCGGCTTCTTCTTCCCCTTCACCGGAGAGGCCAATGTGAACATGGACTTCCCTCCCTCGATGTTTGCCGCCACGGTAGCCCATGAGCTGTCCCACCAGCGGGGCGTAGCCAAGGAGCAGGAGGCCAATTTCACGGCGGTGCTGGCCTGCCTGGACTACGGTGACGCGGATTACTGCTACTCCGCCTGTATGCTGGCTTACACCCATCTGGGCAACGCCCTGTACGACACGGACTACGAGGCCTGGGCGCGGATATACAAAGGCCTGAGCCCGGCCGTCCGGCTGGACATGGACGCCAACCGCCAATACTGGAAGCAGTTTGAGACGCCGGTGCAAACCGTGTCCAACACCGTATACGAGAACTTCCTGTACAGCTACGACCAGGACTTGGGTCTGCGCAGCTACGGCGCCTGTGTGGACCTGCTGGTGAATTACTACATAGACGCGGCGACGGCAAGCTGATAAGCTCTATATAAAACGCCTGCTCCCCGATATGGGAAGCAGGCGTTTCAGCTTGTCAAAGAAGTCCTCGCGGCCTTCTTTGACTGCGCTTCAGCCGCCGAGCATTTTGGCCGAACACAAAATGCCGCTTCGCTCTAAAAGCTTGATACATCAAGCTTTTAGACGGCGGGTTATTGAATCACGAGGCGGGCCTTGCCCCCTCGCGCACCCCCGCTGCTCTGTTATCAGTAGCTGATATATAGTATTTTGACAGTCTGAAACGCCTGCTCCCCGATATGGGAAGCAGGCGTTTGCGTATTCATATCGGTGCTTTACGGTTCGGCGGGAGGGAGAGGCTCCGTCTCTCCGGCAGCAAGACGGATATAATACAGCGCGTGAGTCATGCCGATATACGGCGTGGTCCACAGGCTCACCAAGTAGCCCACCACCGGGAGGCTGGCCAGGATCAGCCATCCGATAAAGCTCAGGTCCAGCACGAAAAGCTCCCCCTTGTGGCCGCTCATCATGCGGGAGGACTCCCTTATGCAGTCCAGCGGCGACAGCTCCGGGTGGTCTATCAATATGTATATGGCCTGACTGTACCTATAGGTGGCGATGATGCCGGGCACTATCAGCAGCAGGCTCCACAGGAAGATGAACACGGCCTCCAGCACGTTAAGGATGATGATGCGCAAAAAGAAGCCGAAGCCGTCCAGCAAATTGCCGATGCAGGCGCCTGCATTGCGGATGATGTTCAGCAGGAAGATGATGAAGCCGGCACTGACTATGCCCATCACCATGTTCAGCAGGGTGTTGATAGCGTGGGAGCTGAAGGGCGGATTGGCCCGCTCCAGGAATTTATAGGCCGCGTCGTAGTTGCCGTCGGTGTAGTACTGGGCCAGACGGGCGATATCGTCCATAGAGTAGCTGACGCCCATGAGTTTGGCGGAGAGTATGCCCACCAGCGCTGTCAGCGCCACATAGGCCAGGGCCACGTATATAACATTCGGTTTGGAGGCCCTGATGGTATCAATTGCTTTTCTTTTCAAGGCGGGACGATCCAGCGGCATATACATTCTCCTATCGTTTTGTATTTACAGCTTCAATATATCATTTGCCAACCGGCTTGTAAAGGAAAATATGGGATAGTGAAAAATGACTCTTGACAACAAAAGTCCCGAATGCTATTATAGTCAAGCGTTCAGAAATGCGCGAGTGGTGGAATTGGCAGACTCGCTAGATTCAGGTTCTAGTGCTCATTCCGGGCGTGGGGGTTCAAGTCCCCCCTCGCGCACCAAAACACAGAGGCACCCGACAGGGTGCCTCTGTGTTTTGGCATATGGGACTGGAACGGGAGCGGTAGTGAATGGAGTGCCGGCGGCACTCCAGAGCCGCGACCCGGCCTCTGCCACAGCAGAGGTCAAGTCCCCCCTCGCGACACGAAGCTAGTCCCTTTAGGGGCGCACCAACGTCAATCCCTGTAGCCTCAACGGTTACAGGGATTTTTCTTTTTTTGTACCAGGCCCGTTTACTGCCATTGTTTTGCTCCACCCCCAAAAGCATCCCCAGAAAATCCTTCAATCCCTTGATACAGCACATGATAATACCAGTCAGACACGCATATCCTTGTGATCCACGATATACTACCTCATTTGTATCTGCGTTTGGTATGCATAAATCGAAAAATGACAATGTAATGTGGAGCTAAGGGTCAAAATTGTTGCCGTTTTTAGCGCTCACCCTATAAATCCAAGATGAACAAGCTTTGAAAAAGCCTTTTTAACGCGCTTCATTGCATCTTCTTCACTCTCAGTTTTCCCGTGTTTGACCCATGTTGTCATTATGCTTATCATAACAGATGAAACAATTCCGGAGAAATAGTCGAATGTGT
>CAYSFK010000011.1:0-34648 GCA_964430345.1 uncultured Oscillospiraceae bacterium
AAACACTTGGAAAAGCAGGATTTTTTACTTTTTGGTGCAAAGTGTCAAACAAATCAGGCGTATTGCGTTTTGCCGTTTAGACATTAACGCCGCCAGAGTACTGACAGGGCGGAGAAGATGCGGCGAACCGGGCGGCTTATCCTTTATATGGCAGCGGCTTTATCCTCTCCTGGGTAATAAAAACACCGGGACACTGCGGTCCCGGCTGTGTTGTTCGGCGGTGCAGGGAAGGCTTAGGGGCGGTTCAGCAGATACACGCCCAGGTTCAGATACCCGGCGAAGCTGAGCCACAGCAGATAGGGTAGCAGCAGCAGGCCCGCACGTCTGTGGATATAATAGAACAGCAGCAGGCAGCCGGCGCTGAGCAGCCACAGCAGCACCAGCACCAGAAAGGCCGCCAGATACAGCTCAAGGCCGAAGAATATCAGCGGCCACAGGAAGTTCACCGCCAGCTGCAGGGCGTACAGGGTCAAAGCCCGCTCCTTCCGGGGAGCGGCGGCCTTGGAGGTGTACACCAGATACGAGGCCAGACCCATCAGCACATACAGTATGGTCCAGGCCACCGGGAATACCCACTGTGGCGGCGACAGCGGCGGCTGCCGCACCGACTGAAACGCCTCCATGCCGCCCCGGCTGAGAAAGGCGGAAAGCCCGCCCGCCGCCAGAGGCAGGGCCAGGGCTATGATAAGCTCCTTGAGCTTAAGCTTGCTAAAGCGCTGCTTCATAATACATCACCCGGCTTATCATATGACAAGCCGGGCGGTTTTATGCTTATGCCGCTTTCAGCACTGCTTCATGACCCGCATGAAGAACTCCACGGCCCTTCCCACGGTTTCCAGACGGATGTGCTCGTTGTTGCCGTGTATGGTGTGCCGCTCATCGGCGGTCAGGTCCATGGCGGAGAAGCGGTATACCCTGTCGGATATCTCGCCGTAGTGGCGGCTGTCGGAGCACTGGACCATCAGATAGGGGGCCACAAGAGCGCCCTTCCAGGTGGAGGCCACGGCGGAGGACACTATGCGCCAGCCGTCGCAGTCCGTGCGGGAAATGGGGCTGGGCTCCATGCTCTCCAGCTTGGTGAGCTTTATATCCCCGTCGCCTATGACAGAGGCGATGCGCTCCACCGCGGAATCGGCGGAGTCCTCCGGGTTCAGCCGCAGGTTCGCCACCATGGAGGCGGTTGGCGGGATAACGTTGGGGGCCTTGCTGCCGCTCATCTGGGTAAAGGCCACGGTGGTGCGGATAAGGGCGTTGAGCTCGCCGCCGCTCTTTTTGCACAGCGCGTCCAGCACCCAGCCGAAGCACCAGAGGTTGGCGAATATCATGCGGTAGAGGAAGCTTGAGCGCCGGCCAAGGACGTCGAACATCTCCAGCACCGGCTTTGTGAAGTGTCTGGGGAAGGGCTTGGCCTCCACCTTGGCACAGGCCATGGCCAGTCTGCCCACCGGGGTGTGGGGCGCGGGCGCGGAGGCGTGACCGCCGCCGCCGGAGATGGCAAGCTCCAGATTCATAAGTCCCTTTTCCGCGATGCCGATGAGGCCGCAGGGCTCCTTCACGCCGGGGAATACGTTCTCCACCACGGCGCCGCCCTCGTCCAGCACCAGAGAAAGCGTTATGCCGCGCTCCTTAAAGTAATTGACTATACTCACAGCGCCGGGGCCGCTGACCTCCTCGCCGCCGGAAAAGGCGAAGTAGATATCGTGCTCCGGCTGAAAGCCCTGCTTTATCAGATTCTCCGCGCCGGAGAGTATGCCGTTGAAGGTGACCTTGGTGTCCAAGGTCCCACGGCCCCACATGACGTCGTCCTCTATGATGGCGTCAAAGGCGGGCTTGGTCCAGCCGCTCTCCTCGATGGGCACAACGTCGTAGTGGGCCATCAGCACGGCGCTGTCCCCGGCGCTTTTACCCTGCCAGCGAAACAGCAGGCCCCGGCCTGCCAGCCGGGTAAGCGGGCAGGTTTCCCACACATGGGGGTACAGCTCCGGCAGCTTGCCTATGAGCTTTTCAAACTCCCCGTCGTCCTCCAATGAGCTGTCATAGTAGGACACGGTCTTGCAGCGCACCAGCTCCGCCAGAGCGTTCACCGCGGCGTCCCCGTCGAAGTCCACCGGCGTTTGGTCGGCCTTTACTCCGTCTCCGGGCCTGAACATGGCCGTTCTCACCAGTATCACCGCCAGCAGCAGAGCCAGCAAACCCAGTAGGATATACAGTATCATCATGATCTCTCCCTTCCCGCCGTCCTTGGGCGGCGTGAACGCATATTCTAAACCACCTGAAAAATATAGAACTTAAGATAATCCGTCTCCGGCACGTTCCAGAGTATGGGGTGGTCCGGGGCCTGCTGGCGCTGCTCCACCTGACGAAGCTGTACGCCGGCGTCCAGAGCGGCCGAGCGCAGCATGGCCTCGAACTTCTCCGCCGGCATGAAGTGGCTGCAGGAGGCGGTGGCCAGATATCCGCCGCGGGGCAGCAGCCTCATGGCCCGCAGGTTTATTTCCTTGTAGCCCCGCTCCGCGCTGTCGGCAGTCTTCCGGGACTTGGTGAAGGCCGGAGGGTCAAGGACAACAAGGTCGTAGTCCCCTTTTCTCAGCTCCGGCAGCAATTTAAAAACATCCGCCGCCAGAAACTCCATCCTGTCCTCAAGGCCGTTGAGCCGGGCGTTTTCCTTTGCCATAGCCACCGCGCTCTCCGACACGTCCACCGCTGTCACCCGCTCCGCCCCGCCCAGGGCGGCGTTGAGGGCGAAGGAGCCGGTGTGGGTAAAGCAGTCCAGCACCCGGCGGCCCGGGGCCAGCTTTTTCACTGCCAGCCGGTTATACTTCTGGTCCAGAAAAAAGCCGGTCTTCTGGCCGTTTTCCACGTCCACCCTGTAGCGCAGGCCGTTTTCGCATATCTCCGTCACAGGGCTTTGGGGATGCTCCGGGCCAAACCAGCCCTTAGTCTGCGCCATGCCCTCCAGAGAGCGGATAGGCACGTCGTTTCTCTCGTACAGGCCGGAGATCTCCTGCCCGTCCTGACGCAGCACGTCTATTATAATGGGGAACAGCAGCGGTTTTATCCCATCCATGCCCAAAGACAGGGTCTGAGCCACAAGGATATCCGAGAACCTGTCCACCGTCAGCCCCGGAAAGCCGTCGGCCTCGCCGAAGATCACCCGGCAGCAGCCGGTATCCCCGGCCATAACGGTCTTGCGGTAGTCCCAGGCATAGCCAACGCGGCGCCTCCAGAACTGCGCGTCAAAGCGGTCGTTGGCATTGCGGGAGATGAGCCGCAGCCGTATCTTGCTCTCAAGACTCACAAAGCCGGTGCCCAGATAGGTGCCGCTCTCGGTGACAGCGTCGGCCAGACAGCCGTCCGCAACGCCATCGCCCAATGTGAGCACATCGCTGCCGTATATCCAGGGGTGGCCGCTTTGAGCCCAGCGTTCACCCTTTTTGCTCACGGTGACTCTGGGGTATTCCCGTTCAGTTTTCATATACTCTCCCTTAAGCTGAAGGTGCTTACGCCGCCTGCCCGAACAGGCTGTTGTAATCAAAGCTGCCGTAAAAGTTCTCCAGCGCGGTCAGCTTTTCCCGGTAGTTCTCCGTTGTGACCAGTCCCTCTCCCTCAAGCATACAGCGCAGCAGTCGGGAATTGATCCAGTCGCCGTAGTGGACGCTGTCCCGGTAGTTATCAAGGTCGGTGGTCAGCTCCGTACAGGTGTCGTACTCAAACAGCCGGATATTATCGCATTTGAGTATCTCCTCCACTATTATGCGCTGCGCCTCCAGGCTTTTGCGTATATAGCCCTCGCCGCATTTATCGGCCCACCAGACGGCGCTGTAGGGCGGAATGAAATAGTAGAACTCCGTGTCCGGGTGGGCCAGGGCCGTATAGGTGACATTCAGGCGCACATTCTCCAGCACGGCCTCCGACTCCTCACTGCTCAGGCCTTCCATAGTCTCCGGCGCGACGTATGGGCCCCGGTTCTTCATTACCCGGGCGCCGCCGAAGCTGCCGCCGTATTGGCCCATCCAGTTGCAGTAGTCGTCGAAGGAGGTGATACCTCCCGGCTCTCCCGCCGCCCAGTCTCTCAGCATGGGCAGGCAGCGCTGGAATACCACATCGTAGTTGAAAAGGTATTTCACGTCGTCAAAGGGGTCGTCGTTATAGAGATAGTCCGGGTACTGAGCCTGACTGTAGCTTATGGTGTCGGCGCTGTCGGTGAAGCAGGAGCGGTCAAGGCTGCGTATCACCAGCTTTAATTCCGGCTGAGCCTTAAGCGCCTTTTCCACTGTGTCGTTTATTTCCCTGAAGGTACCGGCATCGCTGGTGACCTTGACGGAGGTGACGCCGAACAGGGTGTCGGCCTCGCTGGTCTTAAAGTTATCCGTCATGGAGGTGCCGGTTATTATGGCGTCGTAGTCCAGGTTCCGAAGCAGCCCGTCGTTCTGACTGCGCTGATTATTCAGCGTGTAGAAGAAGGCTCCGTTGGGCTTATGAAAATGTACGAAGGGGTCAAGGATATAGACCGTCGCCGCCACAGCAGTCAGCAGGACGGCCAGAGCCGTCAGGAATATACACAGCCACTTTTTCCAGCTCAAGACCGCTCCCCCCTAGAAGTTGTTGTAAATAAACACCGACTCGCTGCCCAGAGATATGAGGCACCAGCATATAGCGGCGGCGGTCAGCAGGGCTGACACGGCCCCCGGTCTATACTCCCGCCTGTAGTTGTTCTCCGGCACAAGGCAGATGACAAAGGCGGCGGTAAAGAGCAGCAGCGCCGGCAGCCACAAGGGCAGGGACAGTCCCAAAAGCTCCAGTCCGGGAACAGAAAAGCTGCCCAGCAGAGCGGGGCTGACGGTCATATTCTGCAGCAGCGCCATGTGCTTTAGCAGCCGCAGCCAGTCCGGCACGCTGTCGCAGCGAAACAGCAGCCACAGCAGATCTACCGCCGCAAAGGTCATAAGCCAGCGCAGCGCAGCAGGGATCCGCGAATACTGCTTTTGGAATCTGCGCTCCAAGACGGAGCAGAGCCCGTGGAGCAGGCCCCAAACTATAAACGTCCAGTTGGCGCCGTGCCATATACCGCTTATGAGGAATATGGCCATCACGTTGACAGCCGTGCGCCGTTCTCCCCGGCGACTGCCGCCCAGAGGCTTGTATATGTAGTCCGTAAGAAATCTCGTCAGAGAGATGTGCCAGCGCTTCCAGAAGTCCCGGATGGACAGGGCCTTATAGGGCGAGTTGAAGTTGATGGGCAGTCTTATATTCAGCGCCCGCGCCGCGCCGGTGGCCATATCGCTGTAGCCGCTGAAGTCGAAGTATATCTGGAAGGTGTAGGCCAGGGATATGAGCATGACATCGGCGGCAGAGCTCTGGAGTATGCTGGCAAAATCCAGATTCACCACCCGCGCAAAGGCGTCCGCCAGCACCAGCTTCTTAAACAGGCCGGCGGCAAACATACGCAGACCCACGGAGATGTTCTCCGCGTCGGGGGTCTTGACGGAGCCGTCCCGAAGCTGGGCAATAATGTCCTTCTGAGAGGCCAGCGGGCCCATAAGCAGCTTGGGAAACAGCAGTATATACAGAGCGTATTCAAGCGGCTTGTTTCCCTCCGTCTCGCCACGATAGGAATCCACAAGATAAGCTATCTGCTGGAAGCTGTAAAAGCTGATGCCCAGAGGCAGGATAAGAGCCCTCAGTTCAAATTCCCGCCCCAGCAGCAGCCCCAGATTCTCCAGCGTAAAGCCCAGATACTTATAGAAAAACAGCAGTCCGGCGTTGAGCACTATGCCCAGGATAAGCAGGGGCTTTTTCCGCCGCCGCTGTATGAGCAGAGACAGCCCGTAGTTGCCCGCCATGCTCAGGCAGAGCAGCAGCAGTGCCCGCCACCCGGCAGTGGAGTAAAACCACAGGGACATGGCAAGCAGGAACAGAGCGCCCAGCCGAAAGCTCAGCCGGTTCAGAAGAAAGTAACCGCACAGGGCGCAGGGCAAAAAGCACAGTATGAAAATGTATGAGTTGAACTGCATACGTATACTCTCTCCCTATAAGCCTGTTGCAATTTCACGGCTGAAACTCATGCATTACAATGCTGAATTATAGCATAGCGCCATAGAAAATGAAAGCTTTCTTTTCCCTCCGGCTTGTGGTATCATTACTGAATCAACAGGGAAAAAGGGGGACATTCCATGGATAAGACCGGGGCGGCAAGACTGAGGCTTATACTGTCCATGTCCATATTCGGCACCATTGGCGTGTTCGCCCGGTATATCCCTCTGCCCAGCTCCGTGACGGCCAATGTCCGGGGCGTCACCGGGGCCCTGTTTTTGCTGGGGCTTATGGCACTGCGGCGAAAGCGCCTTTCCTTTGCAGAGCTTAGGGGCGGCCTTTTGTGGCTGCTGCTGTCCGGGGCTCTGCTGGGCTTTAATTGGATGCTGCTGTTCGACGCCTACAGATACACCAGCGTGGCCACGGCGACCCTGTGCTATTACCTCTCCCCCATCATCGTGGTGGCGCTGTCTCCCCTGCTGTTCAAGGAGAAGCTGACTCTGAGGAAGATACTGTGCGTGGCGGCGGCGCTCATAGGCATGGTGTTCGTGTCCGGGGTCTTTTCCGGCGGCGGCCGGGGCACGGACGATGTGCGCGGTATGCTGCTGGGTCTGGGGGCGGCACTGCTGTACGCCGCCATAGTCGTACTCAACAAGCGGCTCAAGGGCGTGCCCGCCATGGAGCGCACGGTGATGCAGCTTCTGGTGGCGGCGGTGGTGCTGCTGCCCTACAATCTGCTGACTGTAGATATGGGGGCGCTGAGCATAACTCCGCTGGCTCTGGCGGTGCTGCTGACGGTGGGCGTGGTACACACGGGTCTGGCCTTCTACCTGTATTTCGGCAGTATGGAGGCCCTGCCCTCTCAGTCGGTGGCGCTGCTGAGCTATATCGACCCGGTGGTGGCAGTGCTGGCCTCGGCTCTGCTGCTGAGGGAGCCGGTGACGGCGGGCACAGTCATCGGGGCACTGCTGATATTGGGCGCGGCGGCAGTGGCGGAGCTGCCGGAAAAGGAGAAAAAGGGACATGGACAATAAGGAGAATACAGAGGGCAGCAGCCGCTCGGGGCTGCTGTTGATGCTGGCCTGCTGCACCATATGGGGGCTGCAGCCGCTGTACTGGCGGCTCTGCGCCGGGATGGACACAATCTTCCTCATGGCCTGCAGGGCGGTGTTCGGCTCGGCGCTGCTGCTGCTCCTGCTGAAGCTTATGGGCAAGCTGCCGATGCTGTGGGCGGCCATGGGCGATAAGGAGATAATGAAGCGGGAGGTGCCCGCGGCCGTATTTCTTTTCGGAGATTGGTTCGTATACCTATGGGCGGTGCAGAACGGCCGGGTCATGGAGTGCAGCCTTGGCTACTACATAATGCCTCTGGTGGTGTTTGTATTCGGCGCCTGCATATTCAAAGAGCGCTTTACAAAGCGGCATATTCTGGTGCTGCTCATAGTGGTGGCGGGCATAATCATTTCCGGAGGCAGCTTTGGCTCCTTCCCGGCGGTGGCGGTGTCTCTGTCTCTGATGTTCGCCATATACGCCGCGATAAAAAAGAGCCTCACTATGGACTACGAGATATCCACCACGCTGGAGATAATCCTGCTGACGCCTTTGGCGGTGCTGGCCTCGGTGCTGTACGGGGACCCGTCCACCGCGGCGCTGAACGTGACGAACCTGCTGCTGCTTATCGGCGCGGGACTGGTGACCGCGGGCCCCATGCTGCTGTACGCCCTGAGCGTGAAGAAGCTGCCGCTGATGACCGTGGGCATACTGGGCTATCTGAGCCCCACACTGGCCATAGTGTGCAGCCTCATTCTGGGGGAGAGCCTGACGCCCCGCAAGCTTCTGAGCTTTGCTGTGATATGGCTGGGCATCGCCGTATATATGCTTTCCGAGAAGCGTCAGACCGCCGCTTCCGTCAAGTAATTCAAATCAGACTGTAGGCTGTGTATAAAAGCGTGGAGGGAGGACGGGGCATATTACCGGTCTGCCAAGCATATATATTATCGATAACTATATGCCTTCCGGCGGATTGGAGAATACTATGCCTTACGAACAGGTTAGCAGGAGCGTCCCCAGAGCCCATACCCTGAGCATGGAGAACCGGGAGAAGCTGAGCATGAGCGGCGTGGAGGACGTGTCCGGCTTTGACGAGAGCGTGGTGGTGCTGACTACCGCCCTGGGTGAGCTGAGCATACGGGGCTCCGGGCTGCATATCGAGCGCATAGACCTGGACGTCGGCGAGCTGGAGCTGCGGGGGAATGTGCGGGAGCTGAGCTATGACGAGCCCCGCACCACGGCCACCCTCTGGCAGCGCCTGTTTGGCTGAGATGGGCGTCTCCGCTTCGGCGCAGGCACTGGATATGCTGCTGGCCCTGCTGCTGGGCGGGGCTTTGGGGCTGCTGTATGATATGCTGCGGCCGCCTCGCCACGATTTCGGCGGCTGGGCCGGGGTCTGCCTTGACGGGATCTTCTGCGCCGCGGCGGGCTTCCTGCTCTTTTCCTTTGCCATGAGCACCGGCGACGGCCGTCTGGGCACCTGGGTGCTGCTGTGCGCGCTGCTGGGTTTTCTGGCCTATATGCACACGGTCAGCGCCCTGTTTCTCAGGGTCTTTTCCTTATCATGGGAAAAGCTGGGCGCGGCGCTGAGGTTCTGCGAAAAAAAACTGAAAATCGCACTGGATTTCTCAAAGTTTTACTTCCAAAAAATAAAGAAATGCTTTATTATTAAAAAATGAGGCAGCGGCGTCAGAGCTGCCGGGGAGCCTATATGTACCCTAGAGATACCCTCCTGCGAATAGTGGCTGTGGCACTGCTGCTGTACTCGCTGTTTAGCCTCAGCGCCGCCGGAGCCCAGCTTCGCCGACTCAGCGGAGAGGCGGAGGCCCTTAGCGGGGAGCTTGCGCTGCTGGAAGCGGAGAACAGAGAGCTCAGCGGTAAGCTGCGGGAGGGCCTGAGCCGGGAGGAGCTGCTGCGCCTTGCGCGGGAGCGGCTGGGTCTGGCGCTGCCCGGCGAAAAGATATTCTATTTTGAGACAGACAGAGAGGGGTAACCATGGAGCTGGCGGTTGGAGAAGTACTGGAGGGCAAGGTCACCGGTATCACCAAGTTCGGCGCTTTTGTGTCGCTGGAGGGCGGCAGGAGCGGCTTGGTGCACATATCCGAGGTTGCCAACGCTTACGTCAACGATGTGCACGACCATGTCCAGCTTGGCCAAACTGTCAAGGTCCGGGTGCTCAATATCACAGAGGACGGGAAGATAAACCTCTCCATAAAGCGGGCTGAGGATGCGCCCCAGCAGGAGCGGCCCCGGCGGGAGTTCAAGGCCCCGCCTCAGAGCAGGCCCGCGACCCCGCCCCAGCAGGCGGCAGAGGCCGGCGGCGACAGGGATTTCGAGGACAGGCTGAAGAAATTCATGCAGGAGTCGGACAGCCGCATAGCGGACAACCGTATATATTCCGAGCGCAAACAGCGCAATCGCCGCCGGTGACGGAGGCAATTGCGCCTTATATATTCGTTTCCTAAGGAGATAATAATGACAGATTACAGAGAGTTATACGCGTCAAAACTGACCACCGCCGAGGCTCTTGCCGGGCAGGTGGAGAGCGGCTGGGTATTGGGCATGGACGCTGGAGCCTCCCAGACCCCCGCCATCATGTCCGCCATCGCCCGCCGGGCCGCTTCCAGCGAGCTTTGCGGTCTGAAGGTACACAGTATGCTGGACGTCTATCCCTATGAGTTCTACGCCGACAACAGCCTGGCGGGGAAGATGACCGGCGTCTCCTGGTTTTCCAGTACCGGCGCCAGAAACGCCATAAACGGCGGCTACGGCGACTTTATTCCCGGCTATTACCGGGATGTTCCCGGCATCATCCGAGAGAATTACCGGTACGACGCCTACTGCGTCTCCGTCTCACCTATGGACAAGCACGGGTATTTCAGCCTTGCCACGTCCTATTCCTACAGCGGCGCCATGCTGGACAAGGCGGAGCGGGTCTTTATCGAGGTCAACCCCTATCAGCCCAGGGCAGTCAACGGCCTGCAGATACACATCAGCCGGGTGGACGCCATAGTGGAGAACAGCGCCCCTCTGCCTGTGCTGCCCAAGACCCAGCCGGACCAGGTGAGCAGCACCATAGGCGGACTCATAGCCGAGCGCATCCCGGACGGCGCCTGCATCCAGCTGGGCATAGGCGCCATACCCGACGCCACCGGCCTCGCGCTTAAGACCAAGCACGACCTGGGCATTCACACGGAGATGTTCACAGACTCCATGGTGGAGCTCATAGACTGCGGCGCCGTGAACAACAGCCGCAAGACCGTTGAGCGCGGCCGGAGCCTGACCACCTTCGCCTACGGCTCCCAGCGGATATACGACTATATCGACGATAACCCCGCCATAGTTTTCGGGCCTGTGGACTATGTGAACGACCCCAACGTGATATGCCAAAACGACAATGTTGTCTCCATCAACTCCGCTTTGGAGGTGGATCTGTGGGGACAGGTCTGCGCCGAGAGCGTGGGCACCAGACATGTCTCCGGCTCCGGCGGTCAGATAGACTGGGTGCGGGGCGCCTGCCAGTCCAAAGGCGGCAAGAGCTTCATCGCCTTCACCTCTACCGCCAAGGGCGGCAGCATAAGCAAGATCAAGTCAACCCTGACCCCCGGCGCGGTATGCACCACCAGCAAGAACGACGTGGATTATATAGTCACCGAGTACGGCGTGGCCCAGCTCCGTGGGCGCAGCCTCAGCGAGAGGGCAAGCAGCCTTATCGCCATCGCCCACCCGGACTATCGGGACCAGCTCCGCTTTGAGGCGAAGAAGCGCGGCATCATCATCTGACACCGTAAAACAGGAAACTGCCTGCTTCACCGTCCATTGCGGTGAGGCAGGCAGTTTCTTTGTATCAGGTCTTTCTGTACAGCGTGTAGCCGCAGCGGCAGTTTATATGTATCCGTCCCCTGCCTCTGGGCACCCTGATCATTGAGCCGCAGCCGGGGCATTTGAAGAAGCAGAACTCCCTGCGCTGGCGAAAGCGCTCCAGCCTTGCCTCCCTGTCCCGGGCGAATTTGGACACGAGCAGCTGGTACAGCTCGTTTTCCGTCTCCCGTTGGGGCACGGAGCGGGAAAAAGCCCGCAGAAATGCCAGCAGCAGCAGCGCTCCGCCTATAACTCTCAGCAGCACTACAGGCCAGCCGCCCCAAAGCGCGTCCAGCAATACCGACAGCAGCAGCCCCGCCAGGCCCCACCAGAACAGGGCCTTGCTCAGCTCGTCCATGCCCTGCCGACCCCAAAACAGTTTTTCCAGCTTCTCTCTCATACGCTCACTTTGCCCGAATCAGGTTTTTGTATATTTTATGAAGCTGCCGCCTTTTAGTCAAGAGTCTTTCCACAATGTTTACAAATCTTATAATTTTATCTGCCCTGCCCGCACTTGAACAGTGGGCGCAAAAGTGATAGAATACGAAAAAAGCGATTCGGAGGACAAAAATGATGATAGCTATAGGCTGCGACCACGGTGGCTACGCGCTGAAGCAGGCCATAATCAAGCATCTGGAAAAGCGGGGCATGGAATTTAAGGACATGGGCGCCTACTCTGAGGCCTCCTGCGACTATCCCGTGTTCGCAAAGGCTGTGGCCAGAGCCGTGGCCGGCGGCGAATGCGACAAAGGCATACTGATCTGCGGCACCGGCATAGGCGTATCCATCACCGCCAATAAAACGCCCGGCGTCAGAGCCGCCCTCTGCGGGGACTGCTTCTCCGCCAAGGCCACCCGGGAGCATAACGACGCCAACGTTCTCGCCCTGGGCGCCAGAGTGGTGGGCGAGGGTCTGGCGCTGATGATAGTGGACACCTTTTTGGACACTCCTTTTTCCGGCGACGAGCGCCATATCCGCCGCATTTCCATGATAGAGGAGTAAGTTTTTGGCCAGAGTACAGGAATTCTACAAGGGCCGCCGGAAGAGGCGCAACTATGCCATGGTGCCCTTCATAATACTGCTGGCGCTGGTGTCGCTGGTGGTGGTGCTGTTTTACGGGATGCAGAAGTACGCCGTTATCACCAAGGACGGGGTATCGGTGGAGCTGCCCGCCCTGTCAACGGAGCAGGTCACGGTGGACAGCCAGGGCCACGAGGTCAAGGTATTTGAGCCTGTGAGCGCCACAATAGTCTTTGACGCGCCGGACTACTCCTCCATCGACGCCGTAGCCGGGGAGGGGCTGGACGGAGTGCGGGCCATTTTCGTCCCGGCGGAGAACGTCAACCGCACCAAGCTGGACGAATACGCCCTGCGGCTGAACGTGGGCAACGCTCTGGTGCTGGAGATGAAGCCCCGCAGCGGTGTTCTGCTGTGGGAGTCACATACCCAGATGTCCCAGAATTACGGGCTAACGCTGTCCAACGAGACCACCAAAGCCATGCCGGAGCTGGTGAACTTGCTGAAGGAGCAGGGCATCTATCTGGTGGCCCAGATAAGCTGCTGTATAGACGAGACGCTGCCCACGCTTACAAGCGCTTTCTGTGTCCACACGGAGCTGGGCTTCAACTACAAGGACGAGGTGGGCACCTGGCTGGACGCCTATAATCTGGAGCTGCGCACCTATGTGGCGGAGATGGCCAGAGAGCTGTTCGACATGGGCTTTGACGAGGTGGTGCTGGCGGATGTGGCCCACCCCACGCTGGCGGAGCCGGTGCCTCTGACTTACACCAGGGAGATATCCACCCCCCGCAGCACCGTTGCGGCGGTCTGCGGCTTTGCGGTCAGCGTGGCAGAGCAGCTCAGGGACAGGCCCGGCAAGCTATCCATCTACTGCAACACGAAGCCCGCCCTTGTGGGGGCCGACGTGACCACCGGTCAGGACGCCACGCTGTTTATGAAGCTGTACGACAGGGTGTATCTGCGCACGGATAAATATGCCTATTCCTATAATGTGGCCGATATTGAATCCTACGTGGAGCTGGGCAATGTTCATGACCGTTTGGTGCCTGTGGTTGAAAACTATATCCCATCGGAAAACTCCTCCTGGGTGCTCATAGACGTGGAGGAAGAGGAAGATGAGGACTAGCGGAACTGAATATACGATAAGGCGGCGGGATGAGGGTCCCGCCGCCTCGTGCAATCCCGCTGCTCTGTTATCCAAATCGGCCGGGAACTCCACGGAGCGTAGGTTGTAATTTCCCATTGCCGTGATAGAATCAAGCTTAAGACCTATGGGAGAAAAAAGGAGAGTGGTTTCAGCCATGGACGCGGAGAAAAAACGGATGCTGAAAAGCGAGTATCGGAATATGCTGCGTGTGGGGGCTGTATACGCTCTGGAGTGCAGCGGCAATCACCGGCGCTGGATAAGATGGACGCCGGATATCCAGGGGATGAAAAACAGATTTCAATTCTCCGTATCCATGAAGCAATGTCCGGACCCGGCAACACGTCTGGAGTGTGACAAGTACGGATGGGAGTCCATCTCCCTTGTAGTCCTGGAGGAGCTTAAGATGAAGAAAGACCAGACCTCCAAAGAGTTCAGCGACGAGCTTAAGCTGCTCTGTAAAATGTGGACGGAAAAGCAGGCAGACGACGACAAAGGGTAAAGTGCATCGGAAACAAAGAGACACAGCTGCGAAAAGCATCTGTGTCTCTTTTGATATTTGATATTCATCTGATAGCTTCGCGCAGCGCTTTTCTGTTTCTGACAACATGACTAAGCGGCAGCAGATACAAAAGGAAGGCGAAGGGCAGCGCACCCGCACCCACATTCATCACGCTCAGCGGCACAGAGCAGGCCAGACACCACGGAATAAGCCCGCAGACATCCACCGTCGTGCAGCCTATATCCAGCGCAAGGCGCTCCCCGGACAGGCCGTGCTCCTGGTAGGCCGGCCCAAGTATAGACGCGCACATCAGTATGGCAATGGTCTGATTGCAGAAAACAACGCCGGAAACGACACCGCTTATCAGCATCACCAAAGCCGGGCCCAGCCTTTGTATCCGGGCGGACAAAAATCGCTTCACATTATCCAGAAGGCCGGACAGCTTAAATATTCCGGAGTACGTTGACGACACCGCCAGTATGGCGCAGACATCCAACATGGAGACAATGCCGCCACCCTGCAAGATAGGCCCCAGCCCCGCGCTCTCCTCCTTATAACCCAGAACAAGACACTTCAGAAATTCCGCCGCAGACATATGCTGGAACAGCATACTGACAGCGCCGGCCGCAAGCACGCTCAGCAGCATGGCAAGTTTGGTTTTGACCTTCAGCACCGGCAGAAGCAGCATAAGAACAGCCGGTACGGCCACATACCATGACACATCGAACTCCGTCTCAATGGCGCTCATGATGGCAGAGTCCACATACCGCAGCGGGGCCAGCGGCGAGAGAGCGCCGTATATCACAAGGCATATCCCCATAGGCAGGAGATTTGCCTTCAGCAGTCTCACTGAGTGCCCATAGGCGTCGGTACGGCACAGCGAAGCCGTCAGCGCCATGCTGGAGGCGGCGGGCGAGCAGCAATCGCCGAAGTATATCCCGGACATGACGGCCCCGGCCGTGAGCAGCTCGTTTGCCCCGCCGGAGCGGGCGATAGCCATAAAAATAACCCCCATAGTGCCGACCACACCATAGGATGTGCCGATAGCATAGGACAAAACCGAGCACGAGATAAAGGTCAGCACTAAAAAGAGGGCCGGACTAATCAGCTTCATCCCGTAATAAACGAAAAACAGTATAGTCCCGCCGGAGCGCCACGACGCTGTGAGCATACCTATTATCAGTAGTATCTCCACCACGATAAGGGATTCCTTTATCCCCTCCAGGGAGACCCTCAGCAGTTCCCGAAGCCGACAGCCCCTGTGCATGGACGCCGCCATGAACGCCAGCCAGCCAATGACCAGCGACAGCAGCACCGGATGAGAAAATATCAGGCAGAGCGCCATAGCGCCCAGAAAAATCACGAACGCAATGACAATATCCATAAACGCCTTCTAGTGATTATTGGTTTACTCCATCCTATCCCGGATGGCAACGCCTGCATTATAGCAAGGAAGAACAGAATCGGCAAGAAGAAATATATTCTGAGAGGCCAAGAATTTCAAAAAAGCGAAAGCTCTGCGGCTGCCGTCAGCCGCAGAGCTTTCGCGCTGTTTCAATCTTCCTCGTCGTCCGGCGCGGCGGAATCGTATTCCAGCAGGTCGCCGGGCTGGCAGTTCAGCGCCTCGCAGATGCCGCACAGGGTCGAGAAGCGCACCGCCTTTACCTTCCCGGTTTTCAGGTTGGAGAGGTTTACATTGGCTATCCCCACCCGGTCGGCCAACTGGTTGAGCGATATCTTGCGGTCGGCCATCATGCGGTCAAGCCGCAGAATGATTCTTCCCATGGCCGCGCCTTAAAGCGTGGTGTCGGCCTGCTCCTGCAGGGCACAGCCGTATTTGAACACCATGGACATGGCGAACAGCACCAGCACCGAAATGACCGAAAAGCCGTCGCCGAACTCAGCGTGGAACGGGAGCTCCAGCAGCTTGGCACAGGCGGCTCCCACAGCCTGACCCACGGTGGCAGGAACTATGGAGGCAACGATCATCCATATGGCCATCCGCTTAAAGAGCTGGGCATTTTCCATGGTGAAGGGCGTGTAGTTATCGCGCATATTGGCAAACAGACGCATCAGCAGACGCATCACAGCGATGAGAAACACGCAGTAGGTCAGCGCGTAGGCCATCGTGCCCCAGACAGTTGCCGCGTTACCGTCGACCTCCGCAAGTATACCGTGGAGGGCGGCGCCGCCGCCCACGGCAATATCAAATGTCATGCTGCCGGCCGCGGCAAAGAATACCATTGCGATGGCCGCAATGCACACGCCCACTATGGACGCCACAAAGCCTATCTTGGCAAAAACAAATATCACGCTTGAAAACTTGCGAAGGCTGTTTTGAATCTTTTCCATTTTTCTTTTCTCCACATAAATCATAATTTAATTAACGATATTCGTTAACTTGTGAAATGATAATAACACGGGTCTTTTAGTTTGTCAATGACTTTTTAACGAATATCATTAATTTTTTTACGAAGTCCCAGAGTACACCAGGACTGTGGAAATAAACCGGGCGCGGCGCCCACCCTATGCCGGCCCTCAGACGGCGCAGACATCTGATAATTGACTTAAGTCAGAATATGGGTTAAAGTATTCCCTAGGCGGCAAGATATCGCCGAATACCGCGGCTCGCGATGGGCAGCAGCCGCTGCCGGGCGGAGGCTAAAATGGATCTTTATGACATACGAAAAACAGTACTCGCTATCCTGCATATGACCAGCAGTACGTATCAGGCACAAACCATATTGGGAGAACTGCAGCAGATACTTGAGACGCAGAAGGCCCCGGCAGACCTTGTGAACATGGTACACACCATCCACGATTATCTCCCGGAGATGAGATGGCGGCTGAGCAAGGACTTCACCCGCGAGGAGGTTTATCGTGTAGGTGAGGAAGTGAGGCTCGCGCGGGAGAAACTGGCGGATGAGGAATGGGAGGATACAAATGGAAGATAAATCCCAGTCCCGCTGCGAGTGTTTTCTTAACTATTGTGATATGCGGGGCTGATATGCGCGAGAATTGTTATATGGATGACAAGTTAATAATCGTAGACGGAGTATTGTTGTGTTATACATCGGACGATGAGCAGGTGACGATCCCCGCCCGGGTAAACGGCGCTGCTATCCGCTGCATCGGCAGCGGCGCGTTATCCGGCAGTGCTATGAAAAGCTGCGTCATTCAGGAGGGAATACAGGAAATACACGATGACGCCTTTTTGTATTGTACCTCTCTTGAGCAGGTGGAACTGCCGAAAAGCATTACCGACATCGAAAGGTTCCCCTTCGACGGATGCACGGCTCTTAAGCACTTGAATTTACCGGGAGGATTGACGAGGCTTCCGGTTCTCTTTTCAGATCGCATATATGCGCACGATGCTCCGGATAGCCTTGAGAGCGTCTCAATGTTTGTCTCTTTATCCGCCGAACAATATCAAAAGCTGCTTGACACGTCGAAGCTGTCAACGGACGGAGCCCGCTTTTTTGACAGCAATGCGCTGCCAAAGCTGACTGCGCAGATAGCCGGACTGATCTCCGAGAGCAGGCAGTGCGTCTATTCGCTGGACACCATTGAGGAGATGATGTTTTTTCTCCCCACGTCTACGGAGCATTCGTTCAACGCTTATGAGGATCTCAACAGCATCAGGGATTACGGCCGTATGCTGGGCGATTTGGAGTGTTATAGATTCGACGGCGGCGGAGCGCTCACCGAGGCGGAGGCCGCATTGCAATATGCGCAGCGGCACCCATGCGTCCCCACCAAGTCGGATGCGCAGGCAAGCCGACAGTCTCGCGGCATATACAAAAAAGAGTTTTTGCCGACGATGCTGCCGTATTTTTACAAACATGAAACAGCGAAGAGAGACGGGCAGCCGTATGTTAAAATACATATAAAATACGGTCATGTTTTTTTGCCCTCCGCCATACGCGTCCGCTATAATGATACCACTTATTTCGTCTACCGGCGTCTGCATCTTTCGTCCAATCCCGAGATGCCTTTAGTCCGGGAGGATGTGGCTGTCTTTGACAAGAACGGGAGGCTACCTGAGTGGGAGACCGCCGGTAAGGTCTACACCAAATACAAACTGCCGACCCTGCTGTAACAATGCACGCCCGCAGTGACGCAGTTTATCAACAAACGCCGGAAGCGATGGGAGCAAAGCCATGAATGAAACGCCGGAGCAGGTGGTCAACAGATTTCGCTTTTTGCTTATGCAAAGGATGCCCTTTTACGGCGACATTGTTATGGCGCTGCCCTTCATTGCCAATGAGGACGCAATAACCGCCAGGACCAACGGGAAGGTCATCGAATATAACCCGAATTATCTGATGGCGCTCAAGCCGGAGCATCAGAACTTTTTGCTTTTTCACGAGATTTTTCACGTGCTTCTGGGGCACTGCGGCCGAAGTGCAGGCAAGGACCCCGAGGTGTGGAATATTGCGGCGGATTGCATAGTGAACTATATGCTTGGGCGGTATATGCACAAGTGTATGGAGGAGGCGGGGCTGCCCTTTAGATGGCTCCCGGAGGCAATAGACGGCGAGCGGATGGGCATAGCAGTGAGAAACGAAACGGTGGAAAGCCTGTACCAAAAGCTTTTGAAACGAAGGAAGTGGAGCAAAGCCGACGGTACCCGCTTTACGGAATTCACTCACGTGGGCTCCGCACCCTCTATTGCCGATGATATTATCCGCAGGTTTTCCGATCTGAAGCCGGATGACGCTACGGAAGCAGCTCAGCAGGAGGTCGCCTGGATTATTCAGAATACTCTCGGAAAGACGTCCCGCAGCGCACTGGGGCATTTGAAAATATACATACCGGAAGAATTCCCTGTCCCTAAGTCTGCGCCCAGGCTTAACTGGAAGAAGCTGCTGCGCGATTACCTGTCCCAGGTGCAAAGCGAGGAGCTCTCCTACATCACTCCGGAAAGAAAATACATACACATGGACCTGATCTTGCCGGGGCATGGGCTGTCCGGCGAGGAGCTGGACGAGGTGTGGGCCTTTGTAGACTGCTCCATCTCCATAGGGCAGGCGGAGATGGACGTTTTTCTTTCCGAGCTGTACCATATCGTGCGCAGCTTTCACTGCAGCATGAACCTATGCTACTGGAACACGACGGTGGACGATGTTTATTTAAAGATCAAAGATGAGAGAGAGCTGCTGCGCAGTACGCGGCACCATACCGGGGGAACGGATATCAACTGCGTATACAAGTGGATAAAGGATAACCACGTACGTCCGGGTGTCATGCTCATACTGACTGACGGGGAATACGGCAGTCTCAGAAGCGATAACCGTATCCCCTCTCTCCGAAGCAAAACCATTCTTGTACTGGGCCCCGGCAATTTGGAACGGCCGGATATGAGGCAGCTGGGAAGGATCGCGAAACTATGACGGTGGGAGTTAAGCAATGAATATCAAAGAGTTTGGAGAATGCCTGGAATTCAACATCGAGCACAACATCAAGCACGCCATACTGGGTCTGGGCGCCCCCGGAGTCGGCAAGTCTCAGATAATCAGGCAGATAGGCGAAAAATACGGCTACAAGGTCATCGACATACGTCTTGCCCAGATGTCCGAGGTGGAGATAGGAGGGCTTATTTATCCCAACGCAGACCGCACAAAGACCTGCTGGCTGGCGCCGGAGACTCTGCCGGATGAAAAGCGGGACGGGAAAAACACCATCCTGCTGCTGGATGAGCTGACCTCCTGCACAAAACGCGTCCAGGTGGCGGCATATCAGCTTATCCTGGACCGGCGCATCGGTCAGTATACGCTGCCGGAGGGCTGCTTTGTTGTGGCGCTGGGCAACCGCGAGGACGACGACGGCGTATACATACAGCTGTCAGGCCCTCTGGCGGACCGCTTTGAGATACACTTCATCGACGTGGACTTCGACAGCTGGCTGAATGATTACGCCCTCAAGTACAACGTGCATCCTCTGGTGGTGGAATACCTGAAATTCAAGCCCGCCGCGCTGCACAATCAGACGCCCGGCGACGGCAACATTGTTTTTTCCACGCCGCGCTCATGGGATAGGGTCAGCGATTATCTGAAGTATGACATAGACGTCAGCAAGCCGGTGGTTAGGCACAAGATAATTGGCAACGTGGGCGAAAAGGAGGGTCTGCAATTCATTGAGTTCTGCCGGAATCTCCTGAGCCATGACTACGTGACGGCGGAGGACTATCTTTCCCGCAGAAAACCGGCGCCTCAGAAGCTGGAATTGCTGTCGATACTGGCGTACTCCCTTACCGATTCGGTCTCGTTTTTGACCGGTGTTGCCGCGCCGGATGACCTGACGCCTGGGCAGAGGCGGCAGCTGGAGAGGGTCATTGACGGGCTTGTGCGTCTGCCTATGGCGGAGTTTTCCATGCGGGGCCTGAAAGAGCTGTTGGACATGAACCGCACAGTCACCACCACAGTTTTTCTGGAACTGGACAGCCAGGCTCTGCTGAAGTTCATAAGCGATAACGCTTACGCTCTGGGTCTGGAAAGCGGCGACACGGGCAAGGGAAGGATAACGCCCTGGCAGAGCAGATGATATCCGCGCTGTAGCATGGCCACGGCCGCCGCTGGCTGGATTGCCCCCGGCAGCGCGTTGATGTCTTGTTCGGCGCGATAGGCATAAAAGCGGAACGGACATATAAAGAACAGCAACGAGCGGAGACGGGCACATAGTCCATCTCCGCTCGTGGTTGTAACCTGTAAAGAGAATACTTTAGTGGTTTATTGTGGGTCTGTCTCATCCAGAATATACACAGCGCAGTAATCCGATATGCGAGCTGAGGCTGCTCGCTGTGTTTTCATACTCCCGCAGTGAAAAACACGTCAGCAGGTCGCCAGGTCAAATCCGAAATAACGCACAGCGTTATTATAGCTGATGTCCTTGACCAGCTCCCCAAGCGTGTCGATGTCGCAGGGGTACATCCCCTCCTCCACCCACTCGCCGAGTATGCGGCAAAGGATACGGCGGAAGTAGTCGTGTCTTGTATACGAAAGGAAGCTTCTCGAATCCGTCAGCATTCCAATGAATCCCGCAAGCGCGCCAAGGTTTGCAAGAGATTTCAGCTGTGCCGTCATACCGTCAAGATGGTCGTTGAACCACCATGCCGAGCCATGCTGGATCTTGCTTACGGCCTCGCTGCTCTGGAAGCAGCCGATTATCGAGTCTATCGCCGCATTGTCGGCCGGGTTCAGACTGTATATCACTGTTTTCGGCAGCTCACCCGCAGAGCAGAGCTTATCAAGGAAATTCGCCAGCGCGGAGCTTGGAGCGTAATTGTCAATACAGTCATAGCCGGTGTCCGCTCCGAGCTGAGCAAAGCGCATGGTGTTGTTGTCACGCTTGGAACCGTAATGCAGCTGCATGACCCAGCCGCGTCTGCGGTACTCTCTGCCCGCGAAGAGCATGAAGGCTGTGTAGAACTTCTGACGCTCCTCTGCTGTTATCTCTTCCCCGTGAATCCGCTTGGCGAATATCGCCTCAAGCTCGTCATCCTCTGCCGGAACACACATAACATATTCCAGAGCATGGTCGGATTCGACGCAGCCGTGTGCCGCGAAATAATCCATGCGCAATGAGAGAGCTTTCTTCAGGGCGCAGAAGCTGTCGATCTCTACCCCGGCAGCCGAGCCGAGTTTTCTGAGATACTCCACATAGGTGGGCTTTTCTATATTCTTTGCCTTATCCGGGCGGAATGCCGGAAGCACCTGCACATTGAAGCTCTTATCGGCAGCTATCTTTTCATGCCATTCAAGAGTGTCGGCGGGGTCGTCAGTGGTGCATATAAGCTTTACACCGCTCATTTTGATAATTCCGCGCACGGACATTTCAGGAGACTTGAGGCGTTCGTTGCACATGGCATACACCTCTCTGGCGTTTTTGCCGGTGAGATTGCCATTGAATTTGAAATACGCCTTTAGCTCCATATGGCTCCAATGGTACAGCGGATTTCCCGCTGCCCTGCCAAGGCATTCAGCCCACTTTACAAACCGCTCCTCATCAGGCTCCGTACCGGAAATATATTTCTCCTCCACACCGAAGGAGCGCATAAGCCGCCACTTGTAATGATCGCCGAAGTGAGAGCCGCCGACGCCGAGCCAGAGCTGGGCAATATTGGGATACTTCTTGTCCTCGTATATTTCCTTTGGGTCGATATGGCAATGGTAATCAAGGATCGGGCATTGCTGTGCATATTTGTGATAGAGAGTTTTGGCGGTTTCTGTAGAGAGCAAAAACTCCTCGTCCATAAAAGCTTTCATGTGAATACCTCTCGCAGCAGAATAATTAGTTGAATTTTGCTCTGTTTATCCATAGTCCCAGGGCCGGATTGGGAATATAGTATATCTCCTCGCCGTCCGGCAGGGTGTTGTACCCGTACTTGAGCGCGGCGGGGTCGTATCTCCTTGACAGCTCTGCATAATCCGCCGAGCCGTAGCCAACAGCCTCGATCTCCTTTTGAGATATACTGCTTACCGCGTAAGTTATCGAGAATCGTCCGTCAGACGAGCCGTGTATCATGTGGGCGGCAGCGCTCATATTTGCTCTGAGGTCATCGTTATCCTGAAAAGCCTGGAGCGTATTGAGCCGACCGCGATAGCCGTATTTACGTATCAGTCCGTCCACCTGCTCATCCTCGCCGAAGCGGCAGACGCCGGGCGCCATCACGATCAGTTCTCCACCGTCCTCAATTGCCATGCGCGTACGGTAGACCGCTTTATTGCCGAGCCAAGTGCTCTTAAACTCGCTGGGTTCGAGGTACACCACACACTTTTTGATACCGCTTTCCACAAAATCGATATTCTTTTGCTGCGCCAGCGCGATAGCATCGCTCAGGCAGCGGCGGCCATCGCCGATAAAAAGTCCGTGCGTGATAATAGACCCCTGCGGCGCTGTCGTAACGGTGAGGGCAAAAAGGATGGGACGCTGGTTCAAAAAGTGCTCCATTCCATAGTCAAATATCTTGCGGACAGGCGACATATCCCTACCCATCATCCGCTCCATACCGTAGACAGCCCCGACCATGTGGGATTTGTTGATCATATCGCTCCCGCCCGCGCCCACAAACAGGCTCTTTGCATGGCTGGACATACCGACGACCTCGTGAGGCACCACCTGGCCGGGTACAATTATCAAATCATAGCTCTTGTCCATTATCAGGCGGTTGATCTCAACGCTGACAGGCTGATCCCACAGGTTCTCCGTGAGGCCCGCCAGATAATCCCCCGGTACTTCACCCAAGCACATTACATCCGTGCGCCAATTATGTACGATAAAACGCTGGGGCGGGATATCCCCATACATTTCCTGTATCTCTCCGTCCGTCATGGGGACATGAGTGCCGAGAGCGGGCAGCAGGTCCACTTTGCAGCCGCGTTCCGTGAGAAGGTGATAGTAAATATTGGATATCCTGCCTGCGTTTGAATAATACCTTGTAAAATCCGGCGGGACAATGAGTACTTTCTTAAGATCATATCCGGCAACGGACTTGGTCACAGCCGCGACTATCTCCGCGTCAGTGAGGCCGAGCTCACTATTTGCTGTTGTGCTGATATTCATGGCTCAGACCCCGGAGTAAGCAGAAAACGCGCCGTCTACGGGGACTATAACACCGCTGACGAAGCCGGAGCTTTTATCATCGACCAGCCACAGCAAAGTACCGAGAAGCTCCTCCGGCTGGCCGAAGCGTCCCATAGGGGTAGCCGCGAGTATTTTGTGGGTCCTGGCCGTGGGGGTGCCGTCCGGATTCCACAGCAGCGCCTTGTTCTGAGCGGTGGAGAAAAAGCCCGGAGCTATGGCGTTGACGCGGATGCCGCACTTGGCAAAATGTACCGCCAGCCACTGGGTGAAATTGGAAACAGCCGCCTTAGCCGCAGAGTATGCGGGTATCTTTGTAAGCGGTGTGAAGGCGTTCATGGAGCTCATATTGATGATAACACCGTGTCCGGCCTCGACCATATCCTTCGCAAATACCTGCGTAGGCAGAAGCGTACCAAGTATATTCAGCCCGAATACAGCGGAAAAGGCCGATTCATCCAGGTCAAAGAAGCTTTTCTTTTCCGGGTTTGCGGCGGTCTCCGGAGAATAGAACTCATCATCACTGGTGGCGCTCGGGTTATTTCCGCCGGCGCCGTTTATGAGTATGTCGCAGCCGCCGTAAATCTCAAGGACCTTTTCATGCGCCGCAACTATACTTTCCTTATTGCAGACGTCCACCTGTACCGCCGCAGCGTCTCCGCCTTCCGCGCGTATCCCCGCAGCCACATCCTCGGCTTTCGACAGCGTCCTGTTCAGCACCGCGACCTTGGCGCCGCAGGCAGCCAGAGCGCGCGCAAATTCCCGGCACAGAACTCCGCCGCCGCCTGTGACAACGGCGACTTTACCGTCAAGGACCGGTTTGCATGACAATTCCATATGTAATCCTCCCTGTTTATGCATTATATGTACCGGCAGCAGTACTGCCTCCATGGCTCGTCCAATCCGTATGGAAGAACTCGCCTCTTGCGTGGTCCACCCGTTCATAGGTGTGCGCCCCGAAGTAGTCGCGCTGAGCCTGAAGCAGATTTGCCGGGAGTCTGCCGCTGATATAGCCGTCAAAATAGCTCAGGCCGGAAGTCATCGCCGGGGCGGGGACTCCGTGGATTATCGCCGCTGCCGCGACAGTGCGCCACGCCGGGATCAGTTTCTTCATAGTTTCTCTGAAATAATCGTCCATCAGTAAATTGCTGAGCTCCGGGTTATGGTCAAAGGCTTCCTTGATCTTTCCAAGAAATGCGCTTCTGATGATGCATCCACCGCGCCACATCAGCGCAATGCCGCCGTAATTCAAATTCCAGCCGTATGTCTGCGCCGCGGAGCGCATCAGGGAATAGCCTTGGGCATACGAAACGATCTTGGCTGCATAGAGCGCCTGCCTGATATTCTCGACGAACTTGTCCCGATCACCTTCAAAGCTCGGGGTATTATGGCCGTAGGCCTTCTCCGCTTCGACGCGCTCAGCCTTGGCGGCAGAAAGGCAGCGGGCGAATACCGCCTCGCCTATAAGCGTCAGGGGTACGCCTTCCTCAAAAGCCGCGATACCGGTCCATTTGCCCGTTCCCTTTTGTCCGGCTGTGTCAAGTATTTTGTCAATAAGGGGAGCTCCGTCAGCATCCTTAAAGGCAAGAATATGCGAAGTTATTTCCACCAGATAGCTGTCAAGCTCGGTTTCGTTCCACTTGCGGAAGGTCTCGCTCATTTCGTCCGCAGACATTCCGGCAACATCGCGCATAAGCTGGTACGCCTCGCAGATAAGCTGCATATCGCCATACTCTATACCGTTATGCACCATCTTTACGAAATGTCCTGCGCCGCCTTCGCCCACCCATTCACAGCAGGGCGAGCCATTCTCCACCTTCGCGCACATAGCCTGAAAGATGGGCTTTACAACAGGCCATGCCGCAGCGGAGCCTCCGGGCATCATAGACGGCCCCTTGAGCGCGCCCTCCTCGCCGCCGGACACGCCCGTTCCCACATACAGAAAGCCGAGGCTTTCCAGGCGCGCGCACCTTTCGGCGGTGTCCGGGAAGTGTGAATTGCCGCCGTCTATCAGTACGTCTCCCGGTTCAAGATACGGGATAAGCGAATCAATGAGCTGGTCTACAGCCGCCCCGGCTTTGACCATCATGAATATTTTCCGCGGCCGCGAAAGCGCGTCGGTCAGTTCCGACAGGCTGTGAGTACCGATTATGTTCTTTCCGGCAGCGCGTCCCTCAACAAAGCTGTCTACCCTTGAGGTCGTGCGGTTATATACCGCTACGGTAAAACCCCGTGATTCTATATTCATGGCCAGGTTCTCGCCCATCACGGCCAATCCGATCAGTCCAATGTCAGCTTTCTTCATTCGGCTTACCTCTTAACCCTGGCGTTGCCCGCATAAATACTCCATACCTGCTCCTCATCGGCAGGGCTTGCATAGTCCTGGAGCATGGTGACGGCAAGGGCGCCGGTCGCCCAGCCGAAGCGTATCCATTTTTCAGGGGACCAGCCCTTTAATATGGCATACAACATACCGCCGACGAAACCGTCGCCGCCGCCGATGCGGTCCAAAACGCCGATCTCCCGCGGCTCCTCTATATACCATTCTCCCTCATTGAGCATGATAGCGCCCCAGAGGTGCTCTCCGGCACTCAGCACCTGACGCAGGGTAGTCGCAAACGTTTTTGCATTGGGGTACTGCGCCTGTACGGTCATTATCATTTTCTTAAAGCTCTCGATTTTTGAGGCCAGATCCTTACCGCCGGATTCAGGCCCCTGTATACCAAGGCAAAGCTGGAAATCTTCTTCGTTGCCGATAAGAATATCGGATATGGACGCAATAGCTCTGAACAGCTCAGAAAGCTCCTTCTCTCTTCCCTTCCAGAAGGACTCACGGTAATTCAGGTCAAAGGATATCTTTGTGCCATGGCTCTTTGCGGCTTTGGCCATCTCCAGACAGCATTTCCCGGTCTCCTCGCTCATAGCGGCGATAAGTCCGGAAAGGTGAAGAATCTTTACTCCCTCCTCGCCGAAGATCCGGTCGAGATCAAAATCGTTCGATGAGAGCGTCCGGCCTATCTCGCCTGCGCGGTCATTCCACACTCTCGGGCCGCGCATACCGAAACCGGAATCCGCAATATTGAACTGATGACGGTAACCCCATGGCCCGCCCTGCGGGATCTCCGCGCCTTCATAATCCATCCCGCGTCTGCGAAGATCGCGTTTGATAAAATCGGCGATAGGGCTCCCTGCCACAAATTTGGTCAGGACCTTTACCGGAAGACCCAGCGCGGCAGAGACGCTCAGCACATTCGTTTCCGCGCTGGTGGCCTGCATAAAGAACATATCGCTGGTATGAACCGGCTGACGGTCCACGGGAGTTATGCGTACGCCCATACTGGTAGGGCAGGAAAGCGAATATTTGCTGTCGGAACGAAGTTCCATGGTATACACCTCCAGAGTTATTTAGAAAAACCGCTGTAAAGCAGCTGCGCGTGTTTTCCAATGTGCTTATCAAGCCTGTCCGCATACTCATTCGCATATTTTCTCCAAGCGCTGTAAAGCCTGCTGCGGAAGCGGTCCGAGCCGTCAGGATTAGTCGCGTTGAGAATAAGACCGTAGGTTATGTGTATGAGCTGACGGGCATCGTCCTGCTTGAAAAGCGAGGGCAGCTCCTCATCTGTGAGTGTAGAAAGCGCCGGTATTTTGTTCAGATCAGTAGTGACATGGTAGTATTTGCAGGCCTCGCTGAACGCATCATTCAGGGCGTAGGCGTGTATCTCGCGGTAGAGCGCGGGGTCGTGCTCGGCAATGACAGCCATAGCCTCAAGCCAGCTGGTTCCGGCTGTTTTTACATGGAAAATGCCCTGTGTGTACTTACCCACAAGCGCAAAAACGGAGAATTTATCAGAGCCGGAATGTACGCTGATCTTATAGCCAAAGCTTCTGGCTATTGCGGTATGTACTGCCAGCTCTTTCTCGAACTGTTTGAGGTCTCCGCGGTAGTCCACGCCCTTTTGAAACTCGCCGCAGAAGCGCGGCGCAATAGTGGTCGGCTTGACTCCCCGGGAAATAAGCTCATTTGCCACATAGAAATGCTGCTCCGGCGTGGTCGGCGTGGCCGTCTCGTCAATAGAAATCTCGAAGTCCAGAGGTGTTTGTCCTCCGCAGAAAAATCTGTTGTATATAGACACCGCGAAATCGATGGCGTCATTATATATAAGGCATATCCTGCGAAAGTCCTGTTCGTTAAAGGTAATAACGTGTCCCTCAACATTAAAGCTGCCGTCCAGATACTTCTTTTCCAATGCGGGGCTGCCGACGTATTCGGCGGCCACCTGTTCGTCGGTCATTGCGTTTACGTCGTTTCTGATATGTTCGCTGCAATCCAATGTGATCATTGTATATCCGCAGGAAATGGCATATTCGACTTCTTTCGGAGTCTTAAGATGATCGCCGTCGGCGCCGAAGCCGCGAGTGAAGCCCTCGCGAAAGACAGCAAAGGACGCGCAGTCCAGCACATTTTCAAAACTTCTATTTGTGAGATTGAGCTCGCGTATGGATTGCTGCGCCAATATGGGGTATGCGTCATAACGCTCAAAAACACGCAAATGCCCGGGCGCGGCGATTCCCAGACGGTCTCCGACGCCGATGGTGCGGGGCTTGGAAAGCACCGGAACAGGAGCCGTAAATGGGAATATGCTGCGCAAAACGTCGGCATTGGCGTGAGTCAGCGGCGCCGCTGTCCACGTTCTACCGGCAGCTTCAAAGCTCTCACCCGAGAAGCCGGCCTCAGCAGGTGCAATCAGTATATCAGCTGCTCCGTCATCTGCCATAAATACCGCAGCTTCGCCATACTCCCTTACTGACGACGGATATACGCCGTATGGAGCGGGGTCAGCCTTGCTGTTCCTGTTTTCGATATACTTTATCACATTCGGATTCATCAGTATGTATACTCCATTCAATATTAAAATGAGACAGCGGCGATCGCCCATCACGGATAGAAACTCCGCAATTGCGTCCTTTCCGATATGCAGTAAGGAGCGGTATCACGTCGCTGTCTGCGGCTTATACCAGGCTTATTTGGCAAGCTCTCTGACCTGTGCGGCCTGCGCCTCATCCAGCTCAAGAATATCGCTGTTGCTCATCCCGGTGGAAACATCCTCAATTACGATTATCTTCGCGTCCTTGCTCATAATGGCGTTATGCCAAAGCGTTCTCGGGATATTGTAGAGGGTGTCAGGGCACATCTTCATGCCGGTAAACTCCACCTTGTCGTTCTTCTCATTGCCGTAGACGAGGGTGCACTCACCGCACAGCAGCACAAAAAGCTCGTCGGTCATATTGTGACGCTCAAGATTGTTGATCATGGTCACATCGCTGCCCGGCTTCCAGTTTTTGATGCCCACTGTCCATTTTTCATTCTCGTATACGCGCTTCATAGCCTCACCGGTGTAAGTGTATGATTCAATTTTCATTATATTTTTTCCTTTCGTTTATCATAAAAGTGCTTTGCACTTTTCGGCAATATGCTCTGCTGTAAGGCCGTAAGCCTTGAACAGATCGTCAGGCTTGCCGCTCTTTCCGAATTTGTCCTCTATACCTACGCACGCCTGCTTGACTCCGCCTATCCCGGAGAGCACCTCGGCGACTGCCGAGCCGAGGCCGCCGATGATCGAATGCTCCTCAGCTGTTACGATAGCCTTGCAGCTGCCGCTCATCCTGACGATGCATTCTCTGTCGATAGGCTTTATGGTATGCATATTCACCACAGCGGCGTCGATCCCGTCCTTCTTCAGCAATTCCGCAGCCTTCTGCGCAACGGAGACCATCAGGCCGCAGGCGATTATGCACACGTCCTTGCCCTCTCTCATAATGTTGGCTTTTCCCGGAACAAAGGGCGCATCGTTGTCGGTGATCTGGCTGCATACAGGGCGCGCGACGCGAATATACACCGGCCCGTTAATCTCTGCCGCGGCAAAGACCGCTTTTTTAGCTTCAACGGGGTCGCACGGCACAAGTATCGTCATGTTGGGCAAAACACGCATCAGCGCAATATCCTCAATAGCCTGATGACTGCCGCCGTCCTCACCGACGCATAGGCCGGAATGAGAAAAAGCGAACTTTACATTTGCATTGACGTAGCACACACTGTTTCTTACCTCTTCAAATGCGCGTCCCGCGCCGAAAAGGGCGAAGGTGCTCACAAAGGGCATGAAGCCGGTATGCGCGAAGCCGGCTGCCGAACACACCATGTTGCTCTCGGCAATACCGAAATTATAAAACCTGTCGGGATACTTCTCCGCAAATATGGACGTCATAGTAGCATGAGCCAGATCAGCGTCCAGTACCACCACGTTTTCGTTTTTTCCGCCAAGCTCCGCCAGGGCTTCACCATATGCAACTCTCAGTGACTTCTCCATGTTATGCCTCCAATTCCGCCATTGCCTGGTCGTATTCTTCCTTCTTCGGCGCTCTGCCATGCCAACCGAAGTTGTTCTCCATAAAGGAGACGCCCTTGCCCTTTACGGTCCTGCAGTCAACAAAGCTGGGCATATTCGGCGTTCTTACCGAAAAGGCTTTCACAAGCGCATCCATATCGTGTCCGTCCACAGACTGTGTGTGGAAGCCGAACGCGTCGAATTTCTTTACGATATCTCCCAGTGACATGACGCTGTCGTTGCTGCCGTCGATCTGAAGTCCGTTATGGTCGAGAATAAACACCAGATTGTCAAGCTTATAATGGGCAGCGGCCATCGCCGCCTCCCAGACGATACCTTCCTGACACTCGCCGTCGCCAAGGACCGCGAACACCCGGTAATCCGCGCCTCTGCGTTTTGCCGCAAGCGCCATACCGACCGCAACAGAGGCGCCTTGTCCCAGGGAGCCTGTATTTACGTCGATACCGGGGGTCTTTGTCATATCAGGATGTCCCTGCAAATGGCTGCCGACCTGGCGAAGAGACCAGAGATCCTCCCGGGCAAAGAACCCGAGATCAGCCAGTACGGCGTAAAGCGTGGGGCACGCATGACCCTTGCTGAGCACGAAGCGGTCACGAGACTCCATATGCGGGTTTGCAGCATCGATTTTCATAACATGATAATACAGTGCGGCAATTATCTCTACACATGACAGAGAGCCGCCGGGATGCCCGGACTGGCAGTCAAACAGCATAGTCAGAACATCTCTGCGTATCTGCTTCAGCTTTTTTTCTTCATCCATTTTATCTTTCCTCCAATTATTTCCCCAACAGACGCTCATACTCAGTGCACAGCGGATACAGCATTGGCTCATCCTCCACCACAGGGCACGGTGCCGGGATCTTCTCAAATCTGTAATTGTCGGTAAAGTCGTCGTTTATCTTTGAGACCTCGCCGATAATAATGTCACTGCCGGGTTTGGGCCCGAAGCTGTGCGCTATCAGCGGCTCGAGCGTAATGCTGTTCCCCGGCATGATATAGATGAATTCGCCGGGCATATAACAATGCTGTATGCCGTCCTGATAGACCTTGACAGGCGAGACTGTGTCAAGCTCGCCGTCTTTGGTGTTGTACAGTCTTATCTGCATAATACCGCCGGCCCGGTTGATTATATCCTCGGTCTTGTTCTTATGGTAATGTACGGGGAGGCGTTTGCCGTCTCTGAACATTATCACTTTCTCGCAGTACGGAACACCGACCGTCGCGTCGTCATACCGGCCATTGCGTATCGTGAACAGGACCGAGCCCATCTCATCGCTATAATCCTTTACGTCCCATCCCAGATACACCTTGCGTATAGTATCAAGCGAATCCTTATTGGCGCGCCACTCATCGGCAGACCAGTACGCAAATTCCGGCAGGGAGATATTGTTGGCTTCCAGAAGCTCCTTAGCCCAGCGCATATTTGCGTTAACTTGAGATCGTTTCACAGAATTATTCCTTTCCCACTAAATAGTATCTGTCATCCTTACCATAGAAAATATGCCTGCTGACGCTCTTGCGCAGCTCCCCCGGTTCGATGCCCGTAAGCTCCTCCTGTACCGGATTTGCCTTAAGCAGCTCCTTCAGATCCTCCAGCGGGATTATCCCGTCGGTGGTCTCGTATGACTCAATGCACCGAATCGCATTCTCTGAGGCAATGTGAAGCGCATCCTCCGGCAACTCGCCGTTCAGGAACGCCGCCAGAAATCCGGCGATAGCATTATCCCCGGCGCCCGTTGTAGACCTTATCGAATCGGTATAGTACGGCGGGCACAATATTCGCCTATCTGTCCACAACGAACAGTCCTCAGGCGCTGCGCGGCCCATCCCCCGAATACTGTCATTGCTGCCTGTATGCAGGTACAGCCCTTTCTTACCTACCTTCAGCAGCACTATCCTCGCGCCCATATCCGCAAGCTCCGCGGCAAGCTGTTCAACCAGTGAGATATCCACAAAATCGATGAGGTTTCCGCTGCCCCGGCGTTCATTGATCTCATCGAACAGCGGTCTGTGCAGCATGAACAGTATCTCCTCAAGGCTTGGCATGAATATATCGATATACGGCATCGCTTTTTGTAATATGCCCTTCCAGTCAGCCTGTCCCGCACTGCTGTTCGGGTCAGGCTGGGATGTATCCACGGAGACAGTAATGCCGGATTCGCGGCATTTTTTCACCAGCTTGATAAACTCAGCCCCGTGATTCTCATAGAGATACTTCATGGCTGTGGGATATCCGAAATGCAGCAGATCGTTTTCTTTAAGCAGCGACTCGCTTAGATCATCCGCAATAAAGGTCTGGGATGCGCCGCGGCTGTGCAGCAATACTCTGTCGCCTCCGAACGGAGCTATGACAACTGTGGAGGTAGAGCTTACGCCCTCGACCGTGTCAAGCTGTATCGGAACGCCTTGACGCTCGAGAATGCTTCTGATAACAGAGCCGAGGAAATCGCCGCCCACCTTGCTGCGAAGCGTGACGTTCGTGCCGAGCTTATGCATAGCTATGCCGGTATTGCCTACACAACCGCCCAAATACAGGCGTGTGCCGTGCATATCGTTGAACCGACCCTGCGCAAACAGCTCTGCCGGATTGCTCGCGGAGTTCTCTGGAAAAACCGGAATGATGTCCAATCCAATCGATCCGGCGACCACCGCCTTCTTTACGCTTGACAAAACTAACGACCTCCCGAGTTTATCTTTGCCACGCCTTCCCGGATGCATTGTACAGGCGAATATAATGTCTAACCTTCTCCTCGTACGCATCCATGGCGACCTTGCTCAGATTGTCATAATTAAGAGTATCATCCGCTGTATACGCATCATTGATGGCCGCTGCGGCATAGAGCAGAAATTCGGTAAACATATTTATCTTTCTGATGCCCATCTCCGACGCCTTCTTCAGCTTATCCTCGCCGGTGCAGGACGCGCCGTGAAGCACGAGAGGGACCTTGACCACAGCCTTGATCTCGTCCAGTCTGTCGAAATCGAGCTTCGGGGCTTTCTTATATGTGCCGTGGGCTGTGCCGATCGCTACGGCAAGGGCGTCAACGCCGGTCTCCGCTGCGTATCTGCGCGCCACATCCGGGTCGGTCAGCATATCCTTTGCGCCCAAGTCCGTGTAGTCAACGCCCTGTCCAACGTGACCTATCTCACCCTCTACGGATATACCGCGTGAATGGGCTATCTCAACCATCTCACGCGTATAAGCTACATTCTCCTCATAGGGCATCATTGACGCGTCCACCATTATTGAGGTGCAGCCGCAGTCCATGGCCTTCATGAGAACGCTTCTCTCAGTACCGTGATCGAGATTGATGCACACGGGTACGCTCACCTGCTCACCAAGCTCGCAGGCCGAATGGGTAAGTATCGAGCCCAGCTTCTCATCGCGCATCCTCATCTGCCCGATATTCAGGATTATTGGGGCATTCTCTTTTTCCGCGGCGCCGATTATGGCCAGAAGGCTTTCCATGTTAAAGATATTGGCTGCCAATACGGTGTAGTTTCTGTCCGAAGCGTCCTTCAAAATTTCCTTCAGAGTTACAAGCATTTTTCCTTATCTCCTTAACGCTTATTTACGGAGCTCAGACTTTATCTGCTCGGCAGTGGGCGAGAAAAAGTCCGGTTCGATTCCGTCCATATACCGGAGCGCCTCATATATAACCGGTGCGATATCCGCATATATGCCTACAATATGATGTATATATGGGCCGTATATTAAACGCTCCTCCAATGCCGGCCAGTTGTCAAACTCACCCCAGCCGTAGGTGCAATTGGTCGACGGGCCGTCTACTATTTTGCCCCTGGCAACCAGGACGCTGTAGTTATCATGAGAACAGTCAAAGCGCAGTACGGTGATAGGCCCGTTTTTGATGTTAACGCGGCAGGTTCCCTCCTTGGGCGCTCCGTAATGGTGCGTAAGCTCTGAGACTGTGTTCTCCTTCTTGAGCGCAAGCGGGAATACTCCGCAGTGCCAGAGAAGCTCCATGTTGTTTTCAAACTCGTGTCTGTTTGTCAGATCCATCAGAAATGTCGGATCATCGCAGCCCAAAGCCACCCCCGCGGCGAGGGACATCACGCTGGAGATGCAGCCGTGTATGTCGCTTTCGCAGATAACCGGCAGGCCGTCGCCTGTGAGGTCGCCAAAAACGAAGCAGGGCATTATGCCGGTGATATTCCGCAGGGGATCGGAGCAGTTGGCGCACGCGGTAAGGCAGTGCTGCTCCTCCGCCGTCTGTTCAATGGTGAGTCTCAGCGCGGCAATCTTCTTCAGATTCTCCTCGGTCACATCGCACTTATCCACCTTGTTTCGTATAGCCTCCATGGCTGCCGACACTGCGTCCTTCTGCTCCTCCATCACCTTGACCCAGCGCTCATAGATATCCTGTACCGTCATGCTTACGATCTCTATGCCGAATCTTTCCAGAAGCTGCGCCTCGTTGCAGCGCACGGAAAGGAAGCTGGTGGGTCTGGCTCCGATCTGCAGTATGCGCAGGCCAGTCATGGCCTTTACCACGGCAGCGGCTGCCATAAAGTTCCGGAAGCCCCGGGTAAATGTGTCGGAATCGATAGTGCAGCTCGTTATATACGTGAACTTGACGCCAAAGGTGTTGAGCACTCTGGAGGCAGCGAATATACCGCACTGGCTGTCGCGGTCACGGATACCGAAGTTCTCCGGCGGCAGGGTGTCACGGGGCGCCCATATCAGAACCGGTACACCAAGCAGCTTCGCGGCTCTGGCAATTGCGCCCTCGCTGCCGAAGTTGCAAAACGGTATGAACAGCGCGTCAACGTGCTGGCTCTTAAAGAATTCCACACAGCGCTCCGCGTCTGTTTCGCTGAAAAGCATTCCCTTGTCGTTCAGAAAATCTATATTCACATAGTCGATGCCCAGCTCGTCAAGGTGCGCAAAGACCTGATTCTTCATTTTCAACGCAATATCGGGACTGTATAAATGCGGGCGGGGAGCAATATAGCGCATGGTCGGCAGTACGGCCAGCTTAACCTGTGTTCGTCAAGTAAAAATGTTAGCAAAAGGTCCCCAAAAAGGTTAGCACC
>CAYSFK010000012.1:0-338 GCA_964430345.1 uncultured Oscillospiraceae bacterium
CACAAAGCTTAAAAATGGCCAGAAGTTCTTAAACGACGGCGACAGAGTCAAGGTCTCAGTCCGCTTCAGGGGCAGGGAGATGGCTCATACCGAGATCGGCCTGGTGCTGCTGAAGGATTTTGCGGAAAAATGCGCGGAGCTGGCAACTATGGATAAGCCCCCCAAGCTGGAGGGCAGAAGCATGTCCATGTTCCTGTCGCCCAAGCCCCAGACGCCGCCCAAAAAGCCTGCAAAACCAAAGGCCCCGAAGACCGAAGAGGTCAAGGCCGAGGATCAAAATATATAATTACGCAGGAATTCCCTGTACTACCCAGTTACGGAAGGAGAAATTATCATGC
>CAYSFK010000012.1:368-32943 GCA_964430345.1 uncultured Oscillospiraceae bacterium
GAGGTTTATGCCGACGTGACCAACGAAGCAACCATCAAAAAAATGATCCCTTATAAATAAGGGCAGACGCTAAATAGGAGGATAATCAAATGGCAAGAGTTAAAGGCGCAATGATGACCCGCAAGCACAGGAGCAAGGTGCTCGGTCTTGCAAAGGGTTATTGGGGCAACAAGTCCCGTCACTATAAGATGGCTAACGAGCAGCTGATGAAGTCCGGCCGCTACGCGTACGTGGGCCGCAAGCAGAAAAAGAGAGACTTCCGCAAGCTGTGGATAACCCGTATAAGCGCGGGCTGCAAGATGAACGGCATGAACTACTCCTGCTTCATGCACGGTCTGAAGCAGGCGGGCATCGATATGAACCGCAAGATGCTCTCCGAGACCGCTATCCACGACCCCGCCGCCTTCACCGCCCTGTGCGACCTGGCGAAGAACGCCAAGTAATATCAGAAACGGCGATATATGACCCCCGGCAGACAAGCTCTGCCGGGGGTTTGATATTATTAAAGACAGCACCATAGGTCACGGCGCTTTGCTCAGCGCCAATTCGTCCCCGGTCACGTCACGGCTGGAAAGCAGCTGCGTAAGCCGCTCCTCCGCAAGCCTTCGGGCCGTGATATCCGTGAAGCAGGAGAGCTGCACGGGAGCTTCTACCCCGTTCAGGGATATTACGGCGATATCGTCCCGCAGCCATATCCAGCTGCCGTCCCGCCGCCGTGCCCGGAACTCAAAGGTGCCGGTCTGGCCTACGGCGTCCAGCTGCACAATGCGCTTTTCGTACTCCCTGAGGTCCTCCGGGTGCATGAGCTCCAGACCCTTCAGACCGGCGGCTTCATACTGCTCACGGGTATAGCCCACCAGCTCGTAGTACCTGTCGTTGACCAGAAGATAATCTGCAGTGGCGTCCTTGTCCAAGACCACGGCGGTGATGCCGCAGCTGGCGTTGTCCATGATGGCCTTCAAACGGTCGGAGGCGCCGGCTATCTTCCGCTGAGCCTCCTCAAGCTCCGATATATCGGTCTCCACGGTGATCATCACATCGCCCTCTATACCGGCGATGGTGCAGATAGCGATATTGCTGCGAACGTAGATAAGACTGCCGTCCCGCTTGACGCAGCGGTATTCCATGGAGCAGGGCGTACCGCTCCTGAGGGTCTGGCCTACCTTGTTCCAGACTCTGTTCCTGTCCTCGGGATGGATGGCGTCGAAGTAGATGTTCAGCTCATTTTTGAACTGCTCACGGGTATAGCCCAGCTGGGAATAGAAGCGGTCATTGGAGAATATCATCTCCGGCCGGCCGTTTCTGGTGCAGACCGCCGTGATGCCGCCGTCTACATTGTCCATGATGGCGGCCACACGGCTGGCGGCCTCCCGCTCGCCCTGCTCCGCCTCCCGCTGGGCGGTAACGTCGGACACGACGCAGTAGAACAGCGCCCTGTCTCCGGCCTGAGCTATTTGTCGCAGGGTGACCCGGACGAAGAACAGCCTGCCGCCGGCGGCAGTGAGCCGAAGCTCGCAGCTTGCCTCCTGCTTGGATTCCAGGGCGCTGCTTATACAGCCAAGCAGCTCGCCGCGGTTCGCTTCATCCAGAAAGCTGAGAACATCCTGATGTACGTCGCTGAAGCTGAAATCAAAGCGGAAGATGTCGGCGTAGCCCTTGTTGTAGCGGATGAGCTCCGCCGCGCCCCGACAGTACTCGAATATACAGGCGCCGCCGACATAGCTGTTAAAGATAAGGGTCTCCATGGATTTGGGGTTCCAGAAGGCGTTGTTGTTCCAGGTGTCCATAGTCTGCACACGGCTGAGCCCGGATTCCGTCAGCCCGCCAATGAATATGCGCTCAAACTCCGGAGCCTCCACAGGCCGGGAATACAGGAAGCCCTGAATATGCTCACAGCCGATGGAGCGCAGATAGTCCGCCTGCTCCACGGTCTCCACGCCCTCGGCGATGACGGACATACCCAGCCATCGGGCCATGCGAATCACAGACTCGATGATGCTGCCGCCCCGCTGGGCGTTGGAGTCGTTCTCCAAAAACTTCATGTCCAGCTTCAGCACCTGGGCGGGCACATCCTTAAGGGTATTAAGGGAAGAATAGCCGCTGCCGAAATCGTCTATCTCCACCACGAAGCCCAGCTCCACCAGCTGCCTGACCACGCGGATTATCTGCTCCGAGGACTCTGAGAAGGCGGACTCGGTGATCTCCAGACGCAGCATATCCCGGCTTAGACCGTATTTCTCCACAAGCCCGGACACCACGGAGATAAGGTCGCCCCGGAATACGTCGTACCGGGAGATATTAACCGATACCGGTACCGGGTGCAGGCCCCTGTCAAGCCAGCCGCGCAGCAGTACGCAGGTCTGCTCCCAGACGAATTTATCCAGCTCGTAGACAAAGCCGTTTTGCTCGAAGATGGGGATAAACGCGGCGGGGGCTATAAGGCCCTCCTTCGGGTGGCGCCAGCGGACCAGTGACTCGGCGCCGGAGAGCATACCGGTGGAATGGTTGAACTGGGGCTGAAGCCAGACCTCAAACTGGCCCCCGGTGAGGGCGGCGTTCATCTGGCCGGTTATCGCCTGCCGACGCAGGATGGAGGCGCGCATGGACTCGTCATAGGTGGCCACATAGGCGTCGTACCGGCCCTTGACCGTCTCCTTGGCAATGGAGGCCCTGTCGTAGATGGCGCTGACGGGCAGGCTCTTGTCATCCACCAGGCAGCGGCCCACGTATATGCGCAGGGTGGGCAGAGTACCGTCCAGAAGCTGAGCGGCGTCGTGATTCCGGGCGATCTCCGCCGTGTCCAGAATCGCGGCGGGGTACAGCACGGTAAAGTTATCCCCGGAGACTCTGCAGCAGAGGGTGTCCCTGCCTCCGTTGAAGCCCTCCAGCACACGGGCAAGCTGGCGCAGGACCTCGTCGCCCCGCGCCGTGCCGTACTGGTCGTTTATGACCTTGAACTTTTCTATGTCCAGACAGGCCAGTATGTAATATCCCGGCTCCCTGTCGGCTATGAGCTCCGTGGCCCGCCGGATGAAGCCGGCGCGGTTATAAAGCCCCGTCAGCTCGTCCCGGGTGGCCTGGAACAGCAGCTTCTCGTTGGAGAGTACCTCCTCATGGACGTCGTTGAAGGTTATCATCATCTTCTCCGCCAGCCCGAAGGAGTCCGCCTGCTTGTACACATTCATGCGGAACCAGTGCTTTTGCTTTGAGGGGGTCTTAAGCATTACAAGACGGCTGAATTTGCTGCGGCTCCTGTCGGTGGCCAGAGCCAGCAGCCCGTCCTGCATGGCCTTGACGTCGGAGCTGTCGGCCACCATATCCGACAAAAACACCTGCCACAAAGGGCGGTGGTCATAGCTGCCGGCCAGGCAGTCGGTGATGGTATTGTCATATATAAAGACCCGGTTGTGCCAGTCGTACTCCACCACCACGGTGCCGGTGCTCTCAAGCACCGTGCGGTATTTCAGCTCCTCCTCCCGCTGGAGCCGGAGATAGCTGTTTTGGGCCATGAGCCGCTCGTTCTCCGCCTTGCTTATGGCGGAGCGCACACGGATGCGGATAAGCTCCGTGTCCACGGGCTTCGTTACATAGTCGGTGGCGCCGCTCTCTATGGCCTTAAGGAGAGTTTCCCTGTCGTCGCTGCCGCTGACCACAATGACAGGTATGGTGCGCAGGTCAACATCGGCCTGCATCTTGCGCAGCACCTCGTAGCCGTCCATATCCGGCATCATCAGATCCAGCAGCACCACGGAGACGGAGGTGCTGAAATGGCGCAGGCGCAGCATAGCCTCGGCGCCGTTTTTCGCCTCCTCCACCTGATACTCGCTGCCGAATACCTTGCTGAGCATGAGCCGACTTATCTTGTCGTCGTCCACAACGAGCATACGGCGCTTGGCCTTAGCCTCGGACCTTGTGATAGCGCCCCGCTCCGAAGGAGCCAGGGCGTCGCCGGACTGGCCGCGCTCAGAGGCGCTGAAGAAGGAATAACTGTTCTTGCCGGTCTGCTTGACCCGGTACAGGGCCTTGTCCGCGCAGTGGTACAGGGAGTCATAATCCCGGCCGTCCCTTGGGTAAACGGCAACGCCGATGCTGGCGCTGAGCTCCACATCGTGGCGGAAGGCCTTGCGCACCTGCTCGCAGATCTGCCGGGCTATTTTTTCTATTACCGCGTCGTAGGGAATGTCCCGGAGCCAGACAATGAATTCGTCCCCGCCCAGCCGGCATATCAGGTCGCCATCCCGCACCATGGAGCGCAGGACGGCGGCGGTATCCAGCAGGGCCTGGTCCCCGGCGGCATGGCCAAAGGTGTCGTTCAGAAGCTTGAAGCCGTCCATGTCCAGCATGAGCAGGGCGTGCTGTGATTTGCCGCCGTCGGCGATATGAGCTTCCACCTTTTCGGTGAAGGACGCGCGGTTCAACAGTCCTGTCAGGGGGTCTGTCTCTGCCCGCTCCTGCTCCAGAAGCTCCGCCTTCCTGCGCTCGTCTATATCCTCGTACATAAGGAAGGCCTGGATATCCGCGGAGTTCAAATACTCCACCATCTCCACGGTCAGCAGCCGCCAGCGGGAGATGCCGTCCTCGCCGACCTCACGGTACTCCAGCGACGCCGTATGCTCTCCCCGGTAAAACATGGCCAGCAGGCTGTCCGAATCCAAAAGCTGTATATAGCTCACCCGGTCGTCGGGATGGACGAAGTGCTCCGCATAGGCGGCGGCGCGCTGATTGAAGCTCATCTCCGGGGGGAAGCTGTAGGTCAGCAGCCCGCCCTCGCGCTGGTCGGTGCCTTCGCCCTTGCTGAGATTGCAGCGGAAAAAGCTGTAGGAATCGGCGGGCCTTGAGGCAATGGACTGACGCCATTTCTTGTACACGGCCTCCTTGAGCCGCTGCTCGGTGATATTGTGAAACACCAGCACGGCCCGATCCGGCCTGCCGTCGGCGTCGGTGACCGCGGAAGCGTTGCACTCGAACCACTGGTACTCCCGCTCTCCTGTGCGCAGCAGCAGGGAGGTGCAGACGCTGACCTCGCCCCGGCGCAGCCTGTCGAACAGCTCGCTGAGCTCTGTGGCGCACTCCGGTGAGGCTATGCCCGTGTCCAGCAGAGACTGGGGTATGTTCTCCAGCAGCTCCCCGTATTTGGCGGAGTAGAGGCTGTGGCTTTCCACCAGACAGGTGTTTGCCTTCACGTCGAATATAACCAGCGCCCGCTTGTCTGTCTCGGCGGCCAGACGGAACATCTCCTCGCTCATGCGCACACTGTCCTCGGCCTCCCGCAGCTCTGTCACGTCCACCATGGAGATCTTTACCACGCAGACCCGGCCCCGGCGCTCCGCCAGCTGACCTGTGAGCAGGAGCCAGCGGTAGCCGCCGGACTTGGTGTGGCAGCGGACGGTGCTGTTGGCGGAAAAGCCGATGTCACCGCGGCATATCCTCAGAGTGTCGGACACAAGGTTGGGTATGTCCTCCTCAAACACCATGCCCATCTCGTTGCCCTGGATAATGGCGTCGTATTCCTCCCTGGTGTAGCCGGAGTAGGCGAAAAACCTGTCGTTATAATACACGGTGTGCAGTCCGGCCACATTCTCGGGGTCCACCTCTATGACGGCGATGCCGCTGGGGGTGCTGTTAAGCATCTCGTTTATCTCGTCCCGCTGGGCCGCAAGCTGCCGGTTCGCCTCCACCTGGGCCGTGATATCCGTAAACACCGAGAGCATGACCGGTCTGTCCACATCGGCGAAGGTCATCATATTTATACTCACGTCCAGCCAGATAAGGCAGCCGTCCTGTCGATGGGCCCGGTATCTCAGCTCCAGGGACTGGCCCGGCTCCTTCAGGCTGAAGGCACTGGCCCGAACCTTTTGCCTGTCGTCCTCGTGTATCAGTGAAAAGGGGTCGCTGACCTGTCGGTGGTACTGCTCCCGGGTATAGCCCAGCAGCTCATAGTACCTGTCAGTTACGAAAATATAGTCCACAGAGCCGTCCTCCCGGACTATGGAGGCAGCCACGCCGCTGTTTATCTCGTCCATAATGGCGTTGAGCCGCTGGCCGAAAACCAGAGCCTGACGCTCCAGCTTCACGACCTCGCTGATATCCGTCATCACCGACAGCAGTACCCCGTCGCCCAGGCCCGGTACGGAGGCCAAGGAGACGTGGCAGCCTACGGTCAGAGCGCCGCCGCTGCGCTTCCTGGCCCGGAACCGGAAGCTGGCGGGCTGACCGTTGCGGCGCACGCCGTCAATAACCGAACACACATAGTCATGGTCCTCCGGGGCCACTACCGCAAGAGGCCCGGCATATTCGGCGTCAAACTGCTCCTCGGTACAGCCGAACAGCGCATAGAAGCGTTTGTTCCTGTAGACATAGCGCTGCTCTCCGTCCTCGCCAAAGACCACGGCGGAGACGCCGCCGTTCATGTTGTCGATAATGCCTCTGAACTGGGCGCCGTCCACCGGCTCCAGCAGGGTGGACTGTCCTGCGGAGTACGACAGGCCGGACAGACCCAGCCTCCCTCTGGCCACCTGGGCCACGGAGCGCTCCAGAGCGTCCAGACAGCTTTTGGAAGCGCCTTTTTCCCGGGCAAAGGCCATAAGCGCCGCCGTTATGGAGCGGTTGGGCAGATTCTCACCCTTCTCCCAACGGCCAATGGTGACAGCGGAGACGTGCAAAGCGCCGGCCAGCTCCATCTGCGTGAGCCCCAGCTCGCTTCTCAGGTATTTAACGGCGTCCCGAAATTCCATACTGAACATCCATTCTGCCGCTTCGCGTCGGCATAGAGTGAAATAACGCTGCATCCTATCACACGAAGCAGAGGGCTGATAAGATGGCATATAATTCGGCAGCGCGAAGGCGATTTTACAATGCCTCCCCCGAGCTGTCTGCCGCAATAATCCAACATATGCAAGTTAAAATGTATGATGTACGGGTAAAAAAACAAAAGGTCTGCCGGAGGAGTGCTCGGATGGCGACCTGAGTATACGATATTGCCAGACAATGACAGCTTATCATAGATGAATGGACAATACAACAAAAATGTAATAATGATGGGCATATTTTAAGACGACCCACAAAATGAGAGAAAGCAGCGCCGGGGCGAAACGGACTTATCCGCCGCACAATAGCATACGGCAGAAAGCGGCCAGACCTCACTGCTGAAAGAGGTCTGGCCGCTGTGTTATTTATCTGCTTTGCCGTTACAGAGCGCCCATGAGCAGGGGGAAGGCGTATTCCTTGTGGCCCAGCTGCTCGGCTATGGTGGGCTCGCCGTTGCAGGCGGCTATCACCTTGTCAAACAGAAGGCGGCCCGCCTCCTCTAGGGTCATGGAGCCCATAACCACGCCGGTCAAATCGGCGTCCATGTTGACGCCCATCAGCTTCATGGCGTCCGGCGAGCCGGTGAGCTTAATGGCAGGGGCTATGGGATTGCCCACAGGAGTACCGCGCCCGGTGCTGTACAAAAGCACATTGGCGCCGGAGCAGGTCAGCCCGAACAGGGAGATGGGGTCAAGCCCCGCGTTCTCCAGCATATACAGACCCTTGCCGGCGGGGTATTCGCCAAAGTCCAGAGCGCCGTCCACCGGGGAGGTGCCCACCTTCTTCACATTGCCCAGGGCCTTTTCCTTCAGGGTGGTTATGCCGCCGGCTATGTTGCCGGGGGCCGGGTTGCTTTCCTCGATGCGTCGGCCCATTGACAGGGCCCTGTCGTACATCACCGTCAGCAGCCGGATTATCTTATCCGCGGTCTCCTTGTTTCTGGACTGCCGGGTCAGTACGCCCTCGCCGCCGAACCAGCCCACCGTCTCGCCCAAGAGAGAGGTGCCGCCGTTTTTCACCACCAGGTCGGAGGCAAAGCCGATGGCCGGGTTGGAGGCGATAGCCGTGGTCCAGTCGGAGGCGCCGCACTTGACACCCAGGCAGATATCCGACACGGAGACCTCTACACGCTGCTCCTTGCTGAGCTGCTCGCGCATCTCCAGCACCAGCTTTTCAAGCTTGTCATAGGCGTTTGGCGTGGAGCCCTCATCCATGGAGCGCACATAGGCGCAGGGCTTTTCGTCCTTCACCTGCTCATAGAACCACTGGGCCTCTACGCTCTCGCAGCCCAGCCCCACGATGATGACGCCGCCTACGTTGGGGTTTCTGGCCACGCCCAGCAGTATGGCCTTCAGCCGCTCCACCTCGTTGGGCAGGATAACACAGCCGGAGGGATTGGTAATGGTGACCACGTCCCGGTAGTGGTACTCGATATCGGAGACTATCTTGTTGGCGCACACCGCCGTGGACAGCACCACCAGATGATTGCGGAAGCCCACGCGCCCGTCCTTGCGGCGATAGCCCCAGAGCTTGGGCGGGTTGGAGAGCAGGAAGCTGTCGTCTATCTCCCGCAGCTTCTCCGGCGCGAATTCGTACAGATAGTTTTCCTTCCAGTTGGACACCGGGTCCAGCACATTATGTACGTGAACATAGTCGCCGGCCTTGATATCCTGAGCGGCAAAGCCGATGGTATGGCCGTACTTATACACTGTCTCGCCCTTGGCAATGTCCTTCTGGGCTATTTTGTGGCCCTGGGGCAGGGCGGTCTTGACTATTATATCCGTGGCTTCACCGTTGACCTCGATGCGGTCGCCGGGCTCCATGGCCTCCAGCGCCACCGCTACGTTGTCACTGGGGTCGAATCTCAGAGCTTTCTTTATCATATTGTATACCTCTTATCTTTCTGACGCCGAAACATCAACGGGCTCGCAGAGGGTAAAGCTCATATCGCTGCCCACCTTGCGTATCTGTATGTTTCTGCGCCAGTTCCTGTCATCCTGCTGAGGGAAGTCCTCCCGGTAAAACACGCCCCGGCTCTCCCGGCGCATCCGTGAGGCGCTTATTTGCAGCTGCGCCAGCAGGAGCACGTGCTCACAGTGGATATATTCCGCCGCCTGACTGAGCTCCGCGGCGCCAACGCTTTCCTCCAGCTCACGCCTGAGCTCCTTCACTGCGGCGTCCGCCGCGGCGATGGTGTGGGCGTTTCTGACTATGCCCAGATTCTCGTTCAGGCACAGGCTCAGCCGCCGCCGGATATCCCGCGCGTCACCGCCCTGCTTTTTGAAAATGCCCTCAAGCCTTTGGCTGACACCGCTCCAGGCCTTTTCGATGAGCTCGGCGTCGGGATAGTCCCTGCCGTCCGCAATGAGCTCTGCGGCGCTCTCACCGGCGATATGGCCGAAAACTACGGTCTCCGCACCGGCACAGCCACCCAGACGGTTACCGCCGTGGAGCCCGCCTGTGACCTCGCCGCAGGCAAAGAGCCCGTCAATATCCGTGCGGCAGCCGCTGTCGATGACCACTCCGCCCAGGTTCGTATGGGCGGCGGGCATCATCTCCGGCATCTGCTTTGTCAGGTCTATCCCTGCCGCTACCGCCGGTCTTGTGAAGATGGCGTGGTCCTTATAGAGAAAATCCTTGTCGAACATGGTCATGTCATAGTATATCCCGCCGTGGGGAGTGCCGCGACCGGCCCTGACCTCGGCCACCATGGCCCGGGAAAGACTGCCCTTTTGGGCGCTCTCACGACTCAGACCGTAGTCGGGCATGAAATCGTGGAGCTGGCCGTTGAGAAGCCGGGCACCGTGGCGCAGGAGAGTGGTGGCAATGACTTTGCCGCTTATCTCCGGGGGATAAATGAAAGCGCAGGGCTCAAACTGCTGAAACTCTATATCCGTCAGCCGCGCCCCGGCCTCGTAGGCCATGGCGTACCCGTCGCCGATGATAGCCGGGGGGTAGGTGCTGAAGCTCTGAATAGCGCCGCAGCCCCCTGTGGCCAGCACCACGGTCTTGGCGATATACCGCACAGGCTCCCCTGTGCTCTCGTCAACGCCGAAGGCGCCCAGCACCCGGCCGTCGGCACACAGCAGCTCCAGAATGTCCACTGGCATATGGGTCTCCACGCCCAGCTCGGAGCATCTGCGCTGCAGGGCCTTCATCTCTGCCACGCCGCTGGACACGCCGGAGCGGATGAGCCGGGGATACTTGGTGCCCAGAGTATGTATGGGGGAGTAGCTGCCGTCCGCGTTGCGGTCGAAGTGTACGCCTATGCTCTCCAGCCAGGCCACCTCGTCCAATACTCTGTCGGACAGAGTACGGGCAAGGGTGCTGTTATTGATGCCGTAGCCGCTTCTCTGCATATCCTCAAAGTAGAGTTCTTTTGAATCGCCGGGCAGCACGGGGGCGTTGAAGCCCATTATCTCCGGCGAGGCGCAGGGGCCTTTGCTCACTATCACGGCTCCGACGCCCTTTTCGGCCGCCGCCACCGCCGCGATAAGTCCCGCAATACCGCTGCCTATCACCAGTGTATCGGTATATCTGGTCAAGGTTTTCAAGTCACAGCCCCTCCGCCTGTGTGGGATGGCTCTCTCCCCCATGGGGGAGAGAGCTTCTGAATAATTCGATGCTCTGTATTACAGCGCCTTTATTGCTTCCTTCATGGCCTTTACGCCGAAGCCCAGATGCTCCATCTGCTCATCGAAGGAGCCGAAGCCGGGTATCATATCGGGCACGCCCAGACGCTTGACCTTGCAGGGGATGCCGCTCTCGGCCACAGCTTCGCACACAGCGCCGCCCAGACCGCCGATGACGAAGGCGTCCTCGCAGGTCACTATCTTGCCGCAGCTCTTGGCCACCTTGCAGATAAGCTCGGTATCCAGAGGCTTGAGGGTGTGCATATCCACGACGCCCACATCAACGCCCTCGGCCCGAAGCTGCTTTGCCGCCTCAACGGCGTAGGGCACCATCATACCGCAGGCGATAATGCAGCCGTCGCTGCCTTCCATGATCTCTATGCCCTTGCCGAACTCGAACTTGTAGTCCTCCTTGTATACGTCGGACTCGTTGCGGCCGTTGCCAAGGCGCAGATACACGGGGCCGTCCAGCTCGTTGGCGGCGTCAAAGGCCTTGAGAGCCTGCTTTGCGTCGCAGGGAGCGCAGAGGGTCAGGGTGGGGAAGGTGCGCAGTATGGCAAGGTCCTCCAGCGCGTAATGGGTGAAGCCGCAGGGGCCCTGGCACAGACCGGTATTGCAGCCGATTATCTTCACATTGGCGTGCTGATAGCACATATTGGTGCGTATGCCCTCACCGGCGCGGAGAGTGTTGAAAACGGACATACCGTATATCCAGGGCCTGTAGCCCTCCAGCGCAAGACCGGCGGCCAGGTCCATGGCGGCCATCTCGGCTATGCCGGTATTGTAATACTGCTTGGGGAATTTCTTGATGAATTCGGGCATACCGGCGCGGCCCACGTCCGCGGATATGAGGCGGAATTCAGGATGCTCTGCGGCGTACGCCTGCATGGCGTTGTCCAGATCAGGTCTGGCGTTGCCCAGCTTTTCGCGAAGTCCATAGGTTTCTATCATAATTTATCCCCTCCTTATCTGCAGCGAGTCTGCTTGACCTCTTCCAAGGCCTGATTAAGCAGCTTCGGGTCGGTCAGCATACCGTGGTGCCAGGTGGCGGTGCCTTCCATGAAGGATACGCCGTAGCCCTTTATGGTGTGACCAATGATAACGGTAGGCACGTCCGTATCGGCATCGGGAATATTGTCCAGAGCCTCAACGACCTCCTCCATGCAGTTGCCGTTGATCTCCACCACGTTCCAGCCGAAGGCCTTGAACTTCTCGCCCAGAGGCTCAAGCTGCAGGCCGCCGTAGAACTCCTCGGTGGGGGAGCTGAGGGAGACCATGTTGCGGTCTACCAGCGCCACCAGATTGCCCAGCTTATAGTGGGCCGCCATCATTGCGCCCTCCCAAATGGCGCCCTCGTTGCACTCACCGTCGCCCAGCATGGTGAACACATGGTGCTTGTCGCCCCGCTCCTTTGCGGCCAGCGCAAGGCCGGAGCACAGGGTGAGCCCGTGGCCCAGAGAGCCGGAGGACACCTCCATGCCGGGGTTCTGGTTCTTGCAGGGATGCATACCGTAGCGGCTGCCCCAGGCGCCGTAGGTATTAAATATCTCCTCAACGCTGCCGTAGCCCGCCATAGCCATGGCAATGTACAGACAGCCGGCGCCGTGGCCCTTGCTGAGCACGAAGCGGTCCCGCTCCGGCCACTTGCCGTCGTACTCCAGGTTCTTCTTCATCTTGTACATATAAAGGGCGGTCATCATATCCGCCATGGACAGGTCGCCGCCAAGGTGAATGACCGTCTTGGCGGACAGCTTCAGCACCAGCTCGCGCATTTCCAGCGCCTGGTCCTTCAGCCGTTCGATGGTTTCTCTATCAGCCATATATTCTTATCCTCCTCAAATATGGTATTTGATAAGTTTGCTTGTGCGTGACATTAATAACAGCAACTACTATGCCAACTTTATCGGCAACTCAGCGCAAACAGTACTCCGCAGAGCATATCGGCCCCGGAGCTGCTGCCCAGCCGGAGCAGGGCGGCGGCCGCGGCCTCCGCCTCCCGGCCCGGCCTTGCCGAGAGCAGATCGTCCAGCAGGGATATTTCGCCCTTTGCGGCGGTCCGGAGATAGGCGGCGCTGTACTGATTGGTGCGCTCTCCCGCCTTTTCACTGAGGGCCGAGCTGAAAAGCTCTGTAAAAGCGTCACCGGGGCGAAGGATGTTCAGGATATAGCACGAGCCGCAGAGAAAGTCGTCAAAGGAGGGCGTAAGGCCCCGGCCCAGGCCCAGCAGCCCGTCCAGCGCCTGTGCGGCCAGAGCGGCGTCCCGCTTTTTCATGGCCTGCCCCAGACATAAAACGCCCTTTCTGCCGGCACGGGCGAATGGGTCAGCTATGCTGTCGGCGGAGGGCGGAGGAACAGATACGTCGGAGTATATAAGCAGGGGAGACCTGCCGTCCTTTTCGACGGCCTTATGTGCTGTCTCCCAAAGTCTCTCAAGCTCCGGGCCGCCGGGAGGCGTGGGCCTGCGGTACTGATGGGGGCGGGGCAAAAGCGCCAGCTCAAAGCCGGAGTCCGGGGAGATGAGCCTGTGGGCCTCCAGCAGCACCGGCGACTCCGGCGCAAGTCCCAGCGTTCTGCCTTTGCCGGAAAAATCCTCCACCGCGATGCCAAAGGAGATGAAGCCCAGACTGCTGTCATGCAGCATGGCGGCCACGCCCTCGCTGCTACGCAGATATACCGCGGAGCTGAACACGCCCAGCACCCGAAGCTCCGTACCCGCGCTGCAGAGAGCAGCCAGCTTCGTGCCGCCTATAACGCCTCTCAAAGCTCGGCCTCCCGCATCTGCTTAAGGCGGCGGTGGAGCGTGGGGCGGCTGATACCCAGACGCTTTGCGGCCTCGGTCTTGTTGCCGCCGCACTCCTCCAGCACCCGGCGGATAAGCTCCGTCTCCGCGTCGGTGATGAGCCTGCTTTCCGGGGCGGCTTGGGAAACGGCAGCACCGTCCTTGATATGGAGGGCCTCCCTTGCGGCCTGCCCGGTGACTACGCCGCTGTAATTCGTAACGACCAGACGCTCAATAACGTTTTTCAGCTCCCGGACGTTGCCGGGCCAGTCATAGCTCAGAAACACGTCCAAGCTGTCCTTGGTATACTCAATGTCGCTCTTGCCGTGCTCACGGGCGTAGCGCTCGGTGAAATTGGCGATAAGCGAGCGGATATTCTCCTTGCAGTCTCTCAGCGGCGGCAGACGCAGGCTCAGCACATCCAGCCTGTAGTAGAAATCACTGCGGAATTCACCCTCGTCCACCATCTTTTTCAGGTCGCGGTTTGACGCTGCAATGACCCGGATGTCCACGGGGATGACCTTATCGTCGCCCACCCGCATTATCTCATGCTCCTCCAGTACCCGCAGCAGCCGCGCCTGCATATCAAGGCTGGTCTCGCCTATCTCGTCGAGGAAGATGGTGCCCTTATGGGCCAGCTCGAACAAACCCACCTTGCCGCCCCGCTTGGCACCGGTGAAGGCGCCCTCCACATAGCCGAACAGCTCCGATTCCAGCAGATTCGCCGGGATGGTGGCGCAGTTGACGGCCACGAAGGCCTCCTCGCTGCGGCGGCTGTAATTATGAATGCTCTGGGCGAACATCTCCTTGCCGGTGCCTGTCTCGCCGCTTATGAGCACGGAGGAGTTGACAATGGCGTACTGCTTGGCCTTGTGTACTGCGTCCTGCAGGGCGGGGCTGTCGGCGTGGATATTGTCAAAGCTGTTCTTGGCCACGAGGCCCTTATTGGCCAGCTTCTGACGTATCTTGCGCTCTATCTTATGGACATACTCCACCTCCTGCATCACCACAACGGCCTTGCCCACATTGTCCCGTATGGGCAGGAAGGAGGCGGTGAACTTATAGTCGTTGTTCTCAAACAGCTCGTCGTACACCGGCTTGCCGGATTCCAGAGCGCCGGTGAGCATCTGGAGCATACCGGCGTCGCCCAGCTTTGTAAATGGCGCGCCGTTGCCCAGCAGCTTTGCGGCCCGGCGGTTGGCGTGGGTAGCCTGACCGCTGCTGTCCGCCACCACCACGCCCTCGGCGATGGTGTCCAGCGCGGCGCGGAAAAGGTCGTTCCAATAGCTGTCCCGCTTCATGGCCGCCAGAATACTGGTGGCCTCCACTATGGCCGTGACTATCTCGTACTCGTTGGTCTTGAGGCAGTAGTCATGCAGCCCGTATGCTCTGGCGGCGCGGGAGACGTCGTAGCCGCCTACCACCGCCTTGACGCCGGCGCTGCGGATAAGGGCCATGATGGCGTCAAAGTCCGTCCATTGCTTGACCTCGTAATAATGCACCTTGGCGCCTATGGGCCGCTCCAGCTCGCGGGTCATCTGTATCATGATGGGGTTGCCGATGACCGCGAATTCGTCCCAATCACTGGCCGCTCTGGACAGCAGCGCCACGATATTGTTGCCGGTGAAGGGTATGGAGGTGACCGGAAGCTGGAGATTGGAGGTCTTGAGTATCATGGCATGGGCGCCGCGGGCGATGATAAGACGTCCGCCCCTGCTCTCAAAGTCCCTGGCAATGCGCAGGCTCTCCTCATAGGTGTGGGTCAGGGCCACCTCAATATCCTCGCCGGTGTGGGCGACCGCCTCCTTAGCCGCAGAATACATATCGTCGCTGTTTACCAGCAGCGCTATTTCCGCCATATCTGTGTCCTCCTGTTATAAGTATAATGACAGTATAGCATAGTCCGGCCCATATGTCTCGATTTTTTACACCGTATTCGCAGATAATTTCAGCTTTTTTCAGCAGTGAACAGTATGATGTAAATTACTGATACAGTCATGGGCAGCAGCGGGCACAGCCGCCCGCAGGAGATTGTCAAAAAAAGAAATCTCCGATAACAGGGCAGCGGGGGTGCGCGAGGGGTAACGAAGTGTCGCCGTGGTAGTGAATGATATGCCGGTGGCATATCAGAGCCGCGGCGCGACCGAGCCGCAGCGAGAAAAGGCCCGCCTCGTGATTCAATAACCCGCCGTCTAAAGCTTGATACTTCAAGCTTTAGAGCGAAGCGGCATTTTGTGCTCGGCCAAAATGCCCGGCGGCAGGAGCTTGTCAAAGAAGGCCGCAAGGTCCTTCTTTGACAAGCTCCTGCGGGCGGCCCGGTGGGCCGCCCGCAGGAGGGGTGTATAAAGTATTAAGCTCAGTCTTTCTTGTCGGCTGCTTCAAGCTTTGCCACCTCGGCAAAGTTCGTCACCTCTATCATGGTGCCCAGCTTATCCTCGGTGTTGAAGAAGCCCCATTTCAGGGCCGGGTGCCGGGAGTTGGGGCCGGTCTGCACGAGCTGAACGCCGTTTTCGTTCAGGTGCTTTTCCAGCGCGTCAAAGTTATCCGTATCGAAGGCCACGTGGTGTATGCCGTCGCCGTGGGCGTCCAGAAAATCTGTCAGGGCGGAGCGGTCGTTGTAAGGCTGGAGTATCTCAAACTCTATGCCGTTCATCTCATACAGCGCGGCCCGCTGATAGAAGTCCCGTTCCTTGCCCAGATAGTACTTGGGGCCGGGGGCGGAGGGGGATTTCTCAATGACCCTGCCGGGCTCCGCGCCCAGCAGCAGCTTGAACTGCTCCATGGTCTTATCCAGGTCGCGCACCACAAGGCCCACCTGGACCAGCTTGGGTTTAGAATAATTATCACTCATTGCAAATCACTCCATCAGCCAAATCATTTTCCATACCTTGGGCTTGCCGTCCTCGTCCAGATCCATGCCGGACAGGCCCTCCATATTCTCGTTCCAGCGGGCCAGAATGTCCCTGTGCTGCTCATAGACCGCGGCCTTCCTGTCGGCGCCGATGTACTCGTAATAGCCGATGGTGTCCTCGCCGTTGGCCCAGATGGAATAGTTCCTCAGTCCCGCCGAGCGCATCAGCTCCTCCATCTCCGGGTGGGTCTGATACATGGCCTGATGCTTGGCCGCGTACTCCTCCAGTTTGCCGGGGCTCACATGGCCCTTCCAGCAAAAGCGTTCCATAGCAGTTCTCCTTATTTTATATTCAGCACCTGCGTTGTGAGCAGGTCGTAGATGGCGGGGACATTGTTCTGCAGCCGCAGCCGTTTGAATTCGTCTCTCGGCAGCTTCGCGGCCAGCTCCCACATACCCAGGGTGCGGCGTACGGAGACCTTGGTGGCCTCGATGCCGTCCATACGGGGCGGCCAGATGTCCAGCACGTAGTTGCCGTCGTAGCCCACGTCCTGAAGCTGCATGAAAAACTCCAGCGTGCGCCAGACCGTGACGCTGCCGATAAGGAAGTCGTCGTCGGTCTTGCTGTAGCAGTCGCTGAGATGGACGTGAAACAGACGCTTGTAGCGGTCGATAAGGGCAACGCTCTCCGCCGGGTTCTCTCCGGCCACCAGGGCGTGTCCGTAGTCCAGGATGATGCCCATATTCTTCAGGCCCACCTCGTTGCATATGGTGAGGGCCTTGGGCGCGGTAGAGACGTACTGATAGATATGGGGGTCAGCGGGCTTATACTCTATGGTAACATTGACGTCGCCGCGGTAGGAGGCTATCTCGTGCAGACCCTCCACCAGCCAGCCGTAGCGGGCGCCATAGTCGTCTTCAAAGGGATAGTCATAGCCGTCGTGGGCAAGCCACAGCATAATATCCACGCCGCCTATCTGCTTGCAGAAGTCCATGGCGGCCTTGGATTTATCGATGAACTCCCGGCGAACCGCAGGGTCACGGCTGGTCAGCGTACCCTTGGCAAAGCGGGGCTGGGAATAGGTGTCCACCACCACGGTGCCGGGGGCTATGCCGTACCCGGCCATGTAGTCGCGCCGCTGTACGGGGTCCACGTTGGGGTCGTAAGTCACGGGGATTGCGTTGACATACTCCATGTCCCGGAGTATCTCCATCTGGCGTTCAAAGGGGACGTCCTCCTTGTAGTTCTTCATGAACCTGTCGTTGCAGGAGGAGAAGGCAGAGCGAGAAGCTTCTATTTTCATCATAGCGGAAAGCTCCTTCCGATTATTTTAGAAGGGAGCCTGTGCGGATGCACAGGCTCCCGTGCGGTGTCTTTAGATATCAGCCCTTGGCGGCGATTATCTTGCCCAGCATATCAAGAGGCTCCTGGCCCAGGGTCTCGACCTTGGAGGTCCAGTAGGCGGAGAACATCTCGACTATCTTTGCGGTGGAGTCGGCGTCAAACTCGTTGAAGGTGGTGCCGGAGGCGGCAAAGTCCTCAAGGAACTTCTGCTCGCGGGCGGCGCACTCGGTGCGCTCCTCGGCGGTGATGTCAACGATGGTGCTGGTGAGTATCTCAACATACTCGGCGGGCAGAGAGGCCCAGAAGTCCTCGTTGGCAACGATGCAGTTGGCGCTCAGCAGGTGACGGGAGCCCAGCAGATAGGGGCAGAGATTGTAGTAGCCGTTGGTGTACAGGTTCTGCAGGGGACACTCCACAGCTTCGATAACGCCGGTCTCCATGGCGGTGTAAGCTTCGGAGAAGGCCATGGTCTCGCACTTGAAGCCCAGCATCTGGAGAGTGTCAAGGTAGGTCTGGATGTTGGGGGAGCGGATGATGACGTTCTGGCAGTCGTCCAGAGTCTTTATCTCCTTCTCGGAGATGATGTAGCGGAAGCCGCAGTAGAAGTAGTTGAGAACTTCCAGTCCGGCGTCCTTGCACAGACCGTTGTACCACTGACCGACCTCGCCGTCCAGAATGGAATCGGCCTCGTCATAGCTGCCGTACAGCATGGGCAGGCTCAGCAGAGCGGACTCGGGAACATAGGTCTCGATGTAGGAGGGCTCGGTGATGGTCATGTCATAGATGCCGTTGACGGTGCCTTCCAGCAGCTCTTCATAGTTGCCAAGAGCGCCGGAGTTGGTGTAGTCGAAGGTGATCTTTCCGCCGGAGGCTTCCTCCACAGCGGCGATCCACTTCTGGGCGAACTCGCTCTCAATGTTTGCGTCGGCATTGGGAGTGGCAAAGACGATGGTGATAGGATCCAGCTCCGCCTCGGCGGGAGCTTCGGCGGGGGCCTCGGCAGGGGCTTCAGCGGCGGGTGCGGCAGGTGCGGGCGCAGCGGCCTGTCCGCAGGCGCACAGCGCGAATACCATTGCCAGGGCGAGAAGCAACGCTAAGAATTTTTTCATTTCATTTCCTCCTATTTTTTCGTATTGCTTCAGATATATCTAAATTGCGTCTGTTTTAACGCAACCTATTCCGGGATATCAGCCGTAGATCAGGCCGGGCAGCCAGCTGGCTATGCCGGGGATGAGCATGATAAGGATGACCACCGTGATGAGGGCCAGCATAAAGGGAATGACGGGCTTGACCATTTTGCTGATGGGGGTGTCGTCAATGCTGGAGATAACGAAGAGCATGGAGCCAACCGGGGGAGTCATGCCGCCGGACATAATGGTTATCATGAACACCAGGGAGAACTGCATCATGTCTATGCCCATGGCCTGCACCACCGGGACGAAGATAGGCGTCAGCAGCAGCATGGTGGCGGTGCCGTCCACAAAGCAGCCGGCCACGATGCAGATAATGGCGCAGAAGGCCATGACGCCGAACTGGGAGTGGATGTTGTTCTCCAGGAAGCTCGCTATTGAGGCGGTTACGCCCTCACGGGCCAGCATATAGCTGAATATGGACGAGATGGCGATAAGGGAAATGGGGCCCACGGCGGCCAAAACACCCTCTCTGAGAGAATCCCATATCTCACGGAGATTGAGCTTCCTGACCACAAAGCCGTAGATAATACCGTAGACCGTGGCGATAACGCCGCACTCGGTGGCGGTAAAGAGCCCGCCCAGGATGCCGCCGATGATGATGACCGGCATCAGCAGCGCCCATATGGCTCTCAGGAAGGTTTCACCCACGTGCTTAAAGCCCTTGAAGGGAGTCTTGGGGATGTTGCGCTTTTTGGCGTAGAGCACAGAGACTACCATATAGGCAATGCCCAGGGTTATGCCGGGAACTATGCCGGCGGTAAACAGCTGACCTATGTCCAGGCCTGCCGCCGTGGCGTAGACTATCATGATGATGCTGGGGGGGATGATGGGCCCTATGCCCGAGGCGGAGACCACGATGGCCGCGGCCCAGCCCTCCTCATAGCCGCCCTTCTTGAGCGCGCGCAGGCATATTGCGCCAAGAGCCGAGGCGTCGGCGTTGGAGGAGCCGGAGATACCGGCCATCAGCATACCGGCCAGCTCCACCGTGCAGGCCAGACCGCCCCGCACCCAGCCGATCACGGCGTTGGCAAAGTCCACGATGGCCTCGGTGATGCCGGTGCGCTCCATGACCTGACCCGCCAGCATGAAGAAGGGGATAGCCATAAGGGAGAAGCTGTCCACGGCTGTGAACATTTTCTGGCCCATGACCATGTTGGGAACCTTGCCGTTCTGAAGCAGCCAGATAATGGGGGGAACACCCAGACAGAGGATAATAGGCGCGCCGATGATAAGAAGCGCCGCGAATATGGCAATACATATCCAGAGTATCATTCGTTCGTCCCCTCCTTTTTCTTAAGCTCCTTCAGCTCGCCCAGCATTTCCGCTATTTGGCTGAGCTGAACAATAAACAGCAGCACGCAGCAGACGTTCTGAGCGCCGTACAGCGAGTTCTTGGGCAGCGCGATACCGGGGAACACCAGACCCACGGACTTTGCGCAGAGCTGCCAGGCAAAAACAAACCAGCAGATGCAGAAGAAAAGGCCCAGAACTCTGAAGCCTATTCTCAGCCACACATTGGCCGCGCCCTTAAAAGAGTCGCGCACCAGGTCGAAGGACATGAGAATATTGCGGTTGAACAAAATGGGTATGCCGAGATAGGTCATCCAACAGAACAGTGCCCGGGATATCTGGTTTGTCCAGGTGATGGGATCACCCAAAACGTAGCGCCAAAATACCTGAGCAATGACCAGGATGACCGAGACCGCGAACATAGCGGTCACCACAAGCTCAACAAACTTCATGAGCTTTTTGCTTGCCTTGATCATTTGCTTCCTCTCCATTCGTCTTTGATATACCGATATGTGCTTCTGGCCACACCCAGCTCCTCATTGGCGGGAATGACTTGTATAGTGACGGGGGAATCGGCGGCGGAAATCAGCCCCTCCCCGTTGCACCGCTGGTTGGACTCATCGTCAAGAATAATGCCTAGATGGGGCAAAGGAGCGCATACCCTGCGGCGGAGCTCCGGGGAGTTCTCGCCTATGCCGCCGGTAAATACCAGCTTGTCCAGTCCGCCCAGCTCCGCGTAGAAGGAGCCGATATAGCGTATCACCGACGCGGCAAAAACATCTATGGCCAGCCGGGCCCTCTCGTTGCCACCGGCCGCCGCCTGCTCAACCAGGCGCAGGTCGTTGCTGATGCCGGAAACGCCCAGCAGACCGCCGTTTTTGGACATACCGGCCAATATCTCCTCCCGGCTGAGGCCCTCGTTCTCAAGGAAGGGCACGATGTAGGGGTCGATATCGCCCACCCGGTTGGCGTGGGGCACCCCTGTTTGCAGGGAGAAGCCGAAGCTGCTGTCCACACTTTTCCCGTTTTCAATGGCGCACACGGAACAGCTGCCGCCCAGATGGCAGGAGATAACTCTGGCCGCGTCCGCCTGCCGGGCTATATACGAATGACTGGCGCCGTGGTAGCCCATGCGCATGACGCCGTACTTCTCGTACCACTCATAGGGGATGGAGTACATCCGGCGGCTCAGGGGGATAGTAGTGTGAAAGGCCGTCTCAAAAACGCCTACAGGAACGGCGTCGGGCATCACCCGGCGAAACTGCTCTATAGCCTCCAGATAGGGGGCGTTGTGGGCGGGGGCCACAAAAAGATACTCCCGCATGGCCTCAAGCACCTGCTCCGTCAGCTCGTGGACTCCGTAATAGCCTTTGGCCAAGACCGTCTTGAAGCCAACGGCGGCTATCTCGGCGGTGTCCCTCAGCACCCCGCAGTCTGGAGCTGTCAGCCGGTCGAGAAAGAGCCGGATACCGGAGCTGTAATCCGGCACACAGCAGTTCTCCCGCCGCTCTGAGAAGCCAGTCTCCTTATTTATATAGGTAAATATTGCGCTGTCCGCGCTGCCCACCCGTTCTATTCGGCTCTGGCACAGCACCCTCTCGCCTCGCTCCATGTCAAAAAGCTTAAACTTAAGGGAGGTGCTCCCCACATTGCTCACTAATATCAGCATCGTCTATGTAATTTCCTTTCCGCGGGCAAAACACACTATGTTTTATTCAGCACAGACTGTGCCAACTGTTGCGTTTTGACCATATTTTTTATTATTCTTATTTCATGTTTTCCGGCTTGCCCGGGCCGCCGTAAACCGGCGGCGGTCATTGCGCGGGGCCGGGCAGTATATGCTGTAACGCGCCGGTGTAACATTATTTTACTTGCCCATGCTTCGGCTCACAGGCTCCGGGCCTTTCTCCCGGTGGCGGGGGGGATGCCGGCCTTGTCCCTGTACTTGGCCACTGTGCGCCTTGCGATGTCATAGCCCATATCGGAAAGCCCCTGACATATGGCGCTGTCGCTGAGAGGATGTCTGGGGTCCTCGTCGCTGAGCAGGCGGCGCATACAGCGGATTATCTCATCCGAGGTGTCGCCGCTGACCTGATTCGCGAAGAAATGCGACAGGGGAAACAGGCCCCGTGAGCAGGTGAGATACTTGTTTTTCAGCGCTCTGGAGACTGTGGAGGGATGCATTCCGATATTGTAGGCGATATCAGACATGGTACAGGGACGCAGTGTCCCCGCAGGGTCTGTAAAGAAATCCCGCTGCTCGTCCACAATAGCTGTAACACATTTTAACAGTGTTTCGCGGCGCTTCTTTACACATTCCACCACCCATTGCGCCTGGGACAGCTTTTGAGAAAAGTATTCCCGCTCCTCATCAGTCAGGCCTTCATTGTCCAGCATACCGGAGTAGTATACGCTGACTCCGTAGTTGGGCATCTGCTGCTCCAGCATATGCAGCAGCAGCTCCCCGTCCCCGGTGAGCTCCACCTCTACGTCCGGCACCACCCAGCAGTCACAGCGGCCGTCGTCATATCCGTTGGATGGGGTCGGGTTAAGAGAGCTTATAAGCTTTTTTGCCCGCTCCGTCTCAGCTGCCGATATGCCCAGGGCCTTGGAGATATGATTGAAATGGTTCCGGGCCAAATGCTCCAGATGGTCCCGGCAGACCGCATAGGCGGCGCTGTCACGAAGCCCCATGCGCTGAAGCTGGAGGCACAGGCACTCGGACAGGCTTCGCGCTCCTACGCCCGCAGGCTCCATGCTTTGCAGCAGCTCCAGCGCTTCGCCGAACAGCGACGGCGCGGAGCTCCATGTACCGGAGCTTTCCAGCTCCGGCGAAAGATAGCCCCTGTCGTCCAGATTTATTATCAGAAAACGAAGTGCCTGCTCCAGCTCGGTGCTCAGGCCCATAAAGCTAAGCTGCTCCGTAAGCTCGGAGCGCAGAGTGTTCATGCTCTTATCCGGTACGGGCAGCTCATGATCCTCACCGCTGCGGCCCCGCACACGGCCCGACCGGGCGCAGGCGTGCCTGATATCGGCCCCGGCCTTGGGAGGGCCTGCCTCCAGCAGGGGATTCTCCATGCTCAGCTCATTGAGATAGCTCTCCAGCTCCTCCGTGCCCATTTGCAGCAGCACCATGGACTGATACATTTTTTGCCCTAATACCAGTTTATTTTCATTGCTAAGCACAAGTGCTAAGTCGCCCAATTGACCCACCTCTGTATGTACTGAGTGTATTAACTTTTCTCATTATAGCAACTCGCAGCAGTGCCTGTACAGAAAATTTTTATTTTTGCCATATTAAATAAAAAGATGGCACAGAAATTGCTGTTTCTTCCAAAATAAATGGAAGTATATGGTGTTAAACCCAAACAAAGATGCCGGGAGCGATATAAAAACGCTCCCGGCATATGAGGTTTAAATGCTTTACTTTACGCCGTACTTCTCAAGGAAGGCGTAGGCCGCCTTGACATAGTGCTCTATGCCGTAGCGGGCGGCGCCGGCGCCTATCTGACCGCCGGTCTTGTTGACTATGCCGCCGTGGCATATGGGGGTGATGCCGGTCTCGATGACCTTCATTACGTCTATGCCCATGCCGGGGCCGGTGAAGTCCAGCAGGGGTATGGGGAAGTTGTTGTTGGTACCGGCGCATATGGTGCGCAGCTCCTCGCTCTGGGCCTTGGCCTCGCGCCAGCCGCCGTTGCGAAGCCGCAGCACCACCGGCGCGGCGGCGGCGGAGAAGCCGCCCATGCCGTAGGACTCGGTGGCGGTGGAGTCGCCCATGTAGGGGACTGCGTCGTCCAGCGTCCACTGGGTGGAGAACAGCGTGCCCACAAAGCGGGGGGCAGAGGTCTTGAACCAGCGCTCGCCCATGTCGGCCACCTTGATGCCGGTCTCCACGCCGTTCTGGGCGATGGAGGTGACAATGGTGCAGTAGGGCTTGCCCTTGATGCTGCGCATGGAGGCCAGAGAGCAGCTCATGCCCAGCGGGTGGAACCAGCGCTCGTTGCCCACGAACATCTCCACCACGCGCTTCATGTCCTTGACAGGGATATCGTCGTCGTTAAGCAGCATGGGCACTATCTCGCTGACCAGCATGGTGCCGCAGGCGGCCTGCCGGGTATGGCTCTCGTCGCCCATGAGCATTCCCTTGGCCAGTATGTTCCTGACGTTGATGCCGCCGTTCTTCTTCAGCACCATATCCACGATGGGGGAGAAGAAGTCCTCTATCTCCAGCAGGTTGCGCTCTATCTCCGGGTTCCACATGGCCCAGGCGCCCAGACCGTTTCTGCCCTCGAAGGGAATGCAGTAGGCCTTGTTGTGGTGTACCACGTCCTCCACCACGTTTACCACCATATTGTGGGTCACGATGCCGGCGGCAGCGCCGATGGCGTAATTATCGTTGCAGGAGGCCAGCTCTATCTCGCCGGCCTTGACCATGGCGTCGGCCTCCTCCACGGTCTTGGCAAGACCGGCGTGGATGGCCCCGTAGCAAACGCCCCGCTTCTGCACGTCTATCATCCTGTCCCATTCGATGGGGGGGCCGGAGTGCATTATCATATTCTCCTTGAAGCCGGGGATGGCCTTTATGGCCTTCTCCAGACCTACCCAGTGGCCCTCGGCGGCGTTGAGTATCTCAACGGCCTCGGCGTTGGACTTGGCAATCTTCTCCTTCAGGCTGGGCTCCATGCTGCCTATCATACGGGAGAGCTTCGCGTCCACCGGCGGCTTCCACGCCAGATGTATGGCCTTGACGCCCTGGTCCTTTATACCCTGGGCGAAGGGCTTGACGCCGATATTTATTACCGCGGGCTCCTGCTTGAACATTTTATATTCCATTATTGCAGCCTCCTATCAAGAAACTATCAGGCCGGCCAGCAGAGCAGCCTTGGCGTTGCTGGGCTGGAGGATGACGCCGTATTCCTCAAGGCGTCTGGCCTGGTCCCTGACGTCCTGGGGCTCAATGTCTGTGCCGCAGAGAGAGGCGATAACGCAGATATGGCGGCCTTCCTCCTGCCGGATGCGCCGGATCTCCTTCAGCGCCTCCTCCATGGCTCCTACGGGGTCGGCATGGATGGCGTGACCGTAGAGCAGGTCAAAGAGAATGACGCCTACCCCCGGGTCCCTGGCCTCCTGCATCATGCGCTCCACCAGTATGGAGGGGTCCATCACCGGGTGGGGCTTGCCCTTGGTAAACACCTCGTCGCCCATATCCACCAGTGAGTTTTCAAGGCTTTGATATCTGTCCTCCAGCAGGGCCACCTTGCCGAACTTAATGTTGGAGTGCATATCCGGCACGAACTCCTGCAGCAGTGTGACGGCTTCCTCGCTGTGGGTGCCGCCGCAGAAAAGTCCCCGCAGGTATTTCTGGGAGGCTGCCAGCTTTGCCTTCTCCGCCGTTACAAGCGCCGCAAAGGCGGCCTTGTCATCGGCAACTATATCCCGCTCCGCGGGCTTCCCGCCACGGGCAAGCTCCACGGCCATTACCGCCGCCTCCTCCAGAGTCTTGGGGGCGTAGGCTCCGGCGGCCTTTATCTCAGAGGCGTCGCCGCCCAGGAAGAAGATGACCACGGGCTTATTCTTAGGGAGATTCGCGTATATCTTCTTGGCAGTACTGGGGTGAGGCGGCTTGGATACCAGCACCAGCACCTCGGTCTCCGGGTCGGAGGCAAAGTAGTCCATGGCCTGGAGGAACATTATCCCTCCCACCTTCTCCGACAGATCGTGTCCGCCGGTGCCAATGGCCTGGGAGATGCCCTCACCCATATTGTGTACCAGAACCGCAACCTCCTGAAGACCGGAGCCTGAGGCGGCCACGATACCCACCTTGCCCCGGCGTACCTTGCTCATGAGGCCCAGGGACAGGCCGTTGACCACCGCCGTACCGGCGCCGGGGCCCATGACAAAAAGACCTTTGCTGTGGGCCAGCTGCTTTATCTCCAGCTCCTCGTCCTCGGTCATGTCGCTGAATATAAAGAGGTTCATATCGTTTTCAAGGGCTGTTTTCGCCTCGTCCAGCGCGTACTCGCCGGGGAGGGAGATGATGCAGATATTGGCCTCGGGCATGGCCGCCTTGGCCCCGGTCAGCTTGCGGTATTCCACCTGAGCCTCGCCGGCGCCGGAGCTGCTTTTGCCGCCGGCGATCTCCTTGACCTTCTCCTCCGCCAGCTTGACCACGTCATCCTTGTCACAATCCAGAGAGACTATCAGGTCGTTGGCCCCGGCAGCCTTTACCGCCGCAGTCATTCCGCCAAATTCGTCCACCACTGTCTTGTTCATGTCAGTAGCCATGACCACCACAGCCTTATGTACGCCGGGCAGCTTCATCATTTCTCTGGACACGGACAGGATAAGGATGGAGTCCATATAGCAGTTTGCCATTACCATCGTTTTGATCAACAAAACCGCTTCCTTTCCAAACGCAAAATTATCGTGTGCTTATTTGCATACTTCTTGTATAAATACAGCAAAACCCGTGCCAGCTTGGGCACGGGTTTTAATAAAACCATAAGTCTGGCGGCCTACAGGCGCCGGCCCTTGGCCTTGGGGCGGTATTTCCCGTTGGGGTCCAGAGGGCGGCCGCATTTGGGACAGGTCTTCCATTGCAGCAGCTTCAAAAGCAGATGCTTGCCGCAGTTGGGGCAGCGGCCCCATATGGCGCCCACACCCACACCCGCAGCCAGCAGCGCCACGGTCAGCGCAGCGGTGGCGTTATAGCCGGGAGTGCCCTCCTCCAGCAGAAGCATCGCGGCCACGGCTATGGCCAGACCGCCGCAGAGCAGACCCAGCGTCATATACTTAACGGTGGAAAACTTCATATCAATCACCCATTCCTTCCATATGGTCCTTGCACCTGTCGCGCTCATGGCTGCCGCAGCCGCTGCCGCCTATATAGTCCGTGGTCAGGGGCAGGTGGTTGTCCTCCGCGGCGTGGGCGGCCTCCAGCACCGGCAGACCCGCGCCGTAATACCGGGTGATATTGTTGGACGCAATGGCCTCAAAGCCCGGCTTTCGCATTTTGCCGCAGACTATGGCCTCGCAGTCGTGGGCTATGGTCTGCTCCGCGAAAAACAGGCCCTCCGGATCCGCCGCGTCGTACGCCGCCTGAACCGTGTCGTCGTCGGTCTCCACAAGGAGCAGGCACCGGCTTTCTTCATAGCTCTCAGGCACCTGCGCCGTCAGTTCTCTTTTGTCTGCCGTCACCGCAATAAGCATATCATTACCTCGTTTCCGCTGTTGTTTTGCCGCCGGACTGTTCAACAGCACTACTATTATAATAGAACACCGCGAAAAAGAAAAGGGATGACAGCGCCTCCCTTTCAATTATTTTGCTTGCTTAAGAGCAATGTCAGCTCTCATTGGCCACAGGCTTCGACACGGTCATGGGGTGAGCCTTGATATAGGCCACGGCTATGGCGAGGCCGCCGCAGAGCAGAAAGACTTACCTAAACATATTCTTAACGACTATGTTCTTTATCTCGGTCATCGCAAGCAGTGTCTGCGTCTGGCCCTCGCGGCCTACGCCGCTTTCTTTTGCGCCGCCGAAGGGCGTGAGCAGGTTGCGATAAAAGGTCTGCCCGTTCACAACAACGTTCCCGGCTCTGAGCTTGCGCGCAACCTTCATGCCAAGGGATATATCTTTGGTGATGATGCCGGAACCCAAGCCGTACTTAGTATCGTTAGCCAGCTCTATTGCCTGCTCGATAGTATCAAACGTGAATATCGGGAACACCGGCCCAAAGACCTCCACATCGTGCGCGACATCCATATCACTGTTGCAGCCATCCACTACGGTGGGGCCATAGAATGCTCCATTGCGTACACCGCCGAGGACCAGCTTGCCGCCCTGCGCTACCATAGTATTGACCTGAGCCTCCACCTTCTTTGCGGCCTTTTCGCTGATAAGCGTACCCATCTGCGTAGCCGGGTCCATCGGGTCGCCGACCTTGACGGTTTTCAGCTTGGCCACAAGCGCCGCAACAAACGCGTCATGGATGGAGCTGTGTACGAGGAAGCGCTTTGCAACTGAGCATATCTGCCCGGAAAGATATCCGCCGCGTCCCGCTGAGGCCTCGGCCACGGCGTAATCGATGTCGGCGTCGGCACAGATAATAAGAGGTGCATTTCCGCCCATTTCCAGACTTTGGTACTTCAGATTGCGGCCGCAGTTTGTGGCTATCCTTACGCCCACATCGGTGCTTCCGGTAAAGGTGACACCGGCAATACGCTTGTCAGCAGTGAGCCATTCGCCGATATCCTCACCTCTGCCGGTGACACACTGATAGGCGTTTCCGGGCACTCCCGCCTCGTACATGAGCTTTGAAAGCATGAGCACGGTCAGAGGATCGTCGCTTGCAGGCTTGATGATCGCGGAGTTGCCTGTCAGCAGCGCAGGCGCTACCTTCTTGGCAAAGAGCGTAAGCGGCGCGTTAAAGGCGATGATGCAAACAATAGGCCCTATGGGCTCGCGAACTGTGATATCGAAGTCTGCCTCCTTACCGGCCTCGCCGCCGAAGGGCAGAACCGTGCCGACAAGGTTGTTGCGGGCAGCCGAAATAAAGCCCTCGATATGGTTCTTGAGGATATTAAAGTCGCCGTATGCCTCGTTATAGGGCTTGCCCATCTCTTTGGACATGACGAGGGCCATCGCCTTGCGGTTTTCCTCGCTCATGGCGAGGTCAACAAAGCGCTGCATGATTGCCATGCGCTTGTGCAGCGGCGTCTCCGACCATTCCTCAAAGCCCTTGAGCGCGTTTTCCATCACTTCGTCAACATCACTCTTAGTAGCTATAGGAACGGTGTCGATCAATTCATTGTTCGCCGGATTGATTACTTCGATTTTCCTGCCGTCAGAAGCGTCACGCTCTACGCCGCCGATAAACATTTTCATTTACATTCCCTCATTTCATTATTGATAATACGCCAGTATAACACGTGTACATACGGGACTTTGCTTGACGCCCTCATTTTACAGCAGTTTTTGTGCCAACTCATCAGCCTATCAAACGCGAGAGAGTACGGAGCCTGCCCACAGCGTGAATAACAGCGGTCAATATTTTATTCTCGATATACGGTCATGTTATCAGAGTCAGAGCAAATCCGCAACCGGAGAATTAACGATTCAGGACAGCAAAACGAACAGGAGCAGCCAAGCCGCTCCTGTTGGTGATGGGCGTTTAATTATCGTGGTCTGCGCCTGCGCAGAACAACATACACGGTATACGCCAAAGCCGGTGTCAGCAGCAGGGGGACCAGCCAACACCACGGGGCGATACAGCGCCCAAACAGGCCGCAGACGCCGCAGGCTCCAAACAGCCGCTCCCACAGGCAACGGCAGTCTGTCCCGCCGGGCTCCGACCCCACGGGCCTGAAGCTGACAGACAGCTCGGTGTCCGCTGAGATGCTGTCCAGCGTGAGCTGATTTCCGACAAGCGTCTGCCGCACACCGTCCACATAGACCTCATCCACCTCGTACCCCTCGTCGGCAATGAAGTAGAAGGTCTGAGAGCTGCCGACGGCAACGAGGACATCTCCCTCCGGACTCACCCTGCCCTTGCCGTCCACCAGCGCGGTAACCAGATGAAAGCCTGCCGCCGCTTCCGACGGTTTCTCCCGGAAGGTCACGCTGACGCTGTGGGCGGCTGATACGCCGTAAAAACAGTAGGCGCTGTTGATGGGCTGCACCTGCGCGCCGTCGACCAGCACCTTGTCCACCTCATAGCCCTCATCCGGGATGAAATAGAACCAGGCGTTCTTGCCCGCGGCGACCCGGGTGTCACCGCTTGGACTGACGCGGCCGTGAGCGCCGGAGCTGGCTGTGACGGTATAATAGCTGCCGGGGGCAGAGGTGGGCGTTGGCGTGAGCGCCGGGTATTGGGGACGATGGGGCGGATAGTAGGTGGGATCGTAGACAGGCGCCGGGATCCTGTTGAAGGTCACGCTTATGGTATGTCCAGCGGTGATATTGCTGAAGGTGTATGCATTGCCGGAAACAGAAGCCGCTCTGCCGTCAACGGTGAGGGTACCCAGCTGATAGTTGGCGTCAGGAATAAAGCTAAAGGTCTGAGAGCCGCCCTCCGCGACCTGAACACTGCCGGAGGGGCTGATGCTGCCTCCTGCGCCGGAGCTTGCGGTAATGGTGTGGTAGGTCACGGGGCTTGGCGCGGTTTTGAAGGTCGCGCGGATGGTATGGGCGGCCACAACGTTCACAAAGTGATAGGAATTGCCGGATACCGCTGCCTCCACGTTGTCAACATAGACCTTATCCAAGACATAGCCGCTGTTGGGGATAAAGTAGAAATACATATCGCCGCCGTATTCTACGCTGACGCTGCCGCTGGGGGAGATGCTTCCGCCTGTGTCAGCGCTGGCGGTTATGAGCTTATACACATCCGGCGGCTGCGTGGCTGTGGCTGCCGTACGGAAGCTCACGTTTACCGCGGCGGCCGCGGTCACGACGGAGACGGTGTAGCTGTTGCCTATGACATTGACGGCCGTGCCGTTTACCAGTACCGTATCCAGCTCATAGCCGGTGTCGGGATAGAAATAGACCGTCTGGGCCGCGCCATGCCGTACCTGCACCGACCCGGAGGGGCTGACCGTGCCGTTTGCCCCGCTTGTGATCGTCAGCGTGTGCATGGTATCGGAGGGAGTGACCGCCGAGAAGCTGACGGAGATGGTCCTGTCGGCTGTGATATTCGCAACGGTATAGCTGTTGCCGGTGATGGGGACGGGGCTGCCGTCTACCAGCACCTGAGCTATCTGCCAGCCCGCATCGGGCAGGAAGGTGAAGGTTTTGTCCGCTCCATTTGCCACGTTTATGCTGCCGTCGGGGGAAATGCTGCCGCCGGTACCGGCGCTGGCCGTGACCGTATGCACGGTGCTGTCGGGCACCTCCACCATGAAGGGGGAGAGCGAATTCACTGTGATGGACAGGACGCCTTCGGCCACCACGCCGGAATAGGTATCGATAGTATTTCCGCGAAGATGATACGCCTTGAGCGTCAGTCCGTTATACTGGGCGCCCACATAAAAGTCTATCTCTATGGCGCCGAAATAGGGCACAACATCGTTGTTCTGATTGACCAGCTTCACATCGCATATGAGCAGCGGCAGGCAGCCGTCCGCCAAGGCTTCCTCCAGCGTCAGCGCCGCGGCGGTGCTTTCGCTTACGGGCGATACCACAAGGCGGGTCTCGTCGTGCATATAGGAGGAAACCTCGGTGTCCCCGTTTCTCAGGGCGATGGTGCGGTAGGCGTATTCATCGCTGACCAGCACCTTGATAACGGCAGAGACGGATTCCCCGGCTTCATTGCTCACGGTGACCTTATACTGATAGGGGATATCCCTGCCGTCGCTGTCCTTGTTGGGGTTTACCTCGGCGTCCTCAAGGCTATAATACGGCGCATTTAATGCCCCTTCCAGCGGTGTAAACACGGAGCCGCCGTCTGTGTTGACCGTCCAGACATAGGTAAACGGCGCGATGCCGCTGACTGAGACGCGAAGCTCCTGGTCCTCGCCTGCGCCCAGGGTGAAATCCTCGGTCTGAGAGGTAAGGGTAAGGCTGCTGTCTGCTATGAGACTGACAGTAGTGCCAATTTCCAAGCCTTCCGCGAAGGTGGGAATGGCAAGCGAAAAGAGCGCGGCAAAGCAGACGAGGACGCAGAGCGTTCTCGCCAATATGCTGTTTATGCCGCGCCTGTTGCCCATAGTCAGTTCTCCACTGTAATGGTTATTTTAGCCGCCGCCTGTCCTACGGTGGCTTCGGCTTCGGAATCATAGGCCGTAAAGACCGCCGTGGCCGCGTAGGTACCCTTTGCAAGCACCGTGTCCAGCGGCACGGACTGTATATAATAGCCGGGCTCGATAAGGCCGGAGGCATAGATGACCTCGCCCGTATCGTCCAGCGTTACTTCCACGCTCATAAGATGGTGGTTGGCGGCGATGTTCTCAATACGAAGCTCCGCCTCGTCGCTGCCCTTGGCCATCGTAACGCTTGAATTGATGGAGATATTGAACATACCCTCCTGGACTATTTTGTCCAGCTCGTCCTGTATCTCCTGCTGGGACTTGCCCACGTACTGACCTACGGCCGCGTTGGGGTCGCGGTTTTTCTCGGTGACGGTCTGCCCGCCGTCCTCCGGGCGCAGCAGCAGAAACACCAGAACGCCGATGACCACCAGCAACGCGGCCACCAGCGCGATATACAGAATTTTTTTGTTCGTTTTCATGTTCCCTCCAGTGCCCTAAAGCCTTCCCCATCATGGGGAAGGTGGGGCGGCGCTTTGCGCCGTGACGGATGAGGTACCCAACCGTTAGAAAATTGACGCTTAAGCTTTAGCTGGGGCGGGCGAATCCGCCCCAGCCATATGTGACGAAAATCTTACGCTGAGTGAGCGCCGGCCTCGACAGTGAATACAATATTGAACGCAGGTGTCTCATCGGCAGCTGTGAGGGCTTTAGTTAGCTTATAGACTGTTCCGCTGAGGGTAAGCGCGATATAATCTCCGCCAGAGCCCGCTGTACCATCCGTAGCCGCCATATTCCATGCCGTTCCGGAGGGAGAGGCAGTTCCCGAAAGTGCTATTTTTGAAGCTGCTGTTGCACTTGGAGTCATATCAGCTACTATAGTCCCGCCCTCTATGAAAATGTTGTTTGTTGCGTCATTATTGTCCGTTCCGC
>CAYSFK010000013.1:0-31062 GCA_964430345.1 uncultured Oscillospiraceae bacterium
GTTGCACTTGTCCGAGGGTCACCCCTGGCGGGCGTTACCCGTTATTCTTGCCCTGCGGAGCCCGGACTTTCCTCACGCATCCGCTTTCGCCTGATGCCCGCGGTCGTTCGGCTTACTCATGGCTGTATTCTATCCATTTTGCCGCGGCAAGTCAATAATAAACTTGTAACCGCAGTAAAAAAGAATTATAATATAAAAACTATAATTGTGAGGCGATAAATTTGACGCTGGACGAATACATAGACAGCATAAAAGATAAAAGCATAGCCGTGCTTGGCATAGGCGTCAGCAATGAGCCGCTGCTGGAGCTGCTGCTTCATAAGGGCATAAAAGTGACAGCCTGTGATAAGCACAGCGAGGCAGAGCTGGGAGATAAGGCGGGGAAGCTGAGGACAATGGGCGCTGTGCTGCGGCTGGGTGAGGGTTACCTTGAGGACTTAAATCAGGAGCTTATCTTTCGTACTCCCGGCCTTATGCCCTTCGACAGGCACCTTGTGGACGCCCAGGCAAGAGGCAGCGTGGTCACCTCGGAGATGGAGGTGTTTCTCTCTCTGTGCCCCTGCAAGGTCATAGCCGTCACCGGCAGCGACGGTAAGACCACCACCTCCACCATTATCGCGGAGCTTCTCAAGGCGGCGGGACACCGTGTGCATCTGGGCGGCAACATAGGTCATCCGCTGCTGTGCGAGACCCCCCAGATAGAGAAGGACGATATCTGTGTGCTGGAGCTCAGCTCCTTCCAGCTCCACAGCATGAGCTGCCGCCCGGATGTGGCGGTGATAACCAACCTCTCGCCCAACCATCTGGATAAGCACCTTGACCTTCAGGACTATGCCGACGCCAAGCGCTCCATATTCCAGCGTCAGGGGCCCAAGGACAGGCTCGTGCTGAATCTGGACGATGCCTACAGCCCTTATTACGCCTCCTTTGCCAAGTCACGGATAAGCCTGTTCTCGGATAGGAACCGTGTCAGCGACGGGGCGGAGCTTATAGACGGCGTTATATACCGGGTAAACGAAGGTGAGCGCCGCGCCGTGATGAAGGCGGAGGACATTCTTCTGCCCGGCGAGCATAATCTGCTTAACTATCTTGCCGCTTTCGCGGCTACTGAGGGTCTGGTAAGCGATGAGGTATGCGCTGAGGTGGCGGCTGGCTTTGCGGGAGTTGAGCACAGACTCGAAACTGTGCGTGTGCTTCGGGGCGTCACCTATATAAACGACTCCATAGGCACCAGCCCCACAAGGACTGCAGCGGGACTACGCGCTCTCAAGACCAGGCCCATAGTCATTGCCGGGGGCTACGACAAGCACATCCCCTTTGACGGCCTGGGTGATGACCTTTGCCTTCACGCCAAAAGCGTTTTCCTCACCGGAGACACTTCGGAGAAAATAAAGACCGCCATATACGCCTCCCGTCACTTTGCCGAAAGTGGGCTGAGGGTGAGCCTTGTGGAGGATTTCAGGGAGGCGGTGCTGGCCGCCTCAGCCTCCGCCGGGGAAGGGGACATAGTGCTGCTTTCTCCGGCCTGCGCGGCCTTTGACAGATTTGATAATTTCGCCCAGCGGGGGAAATATTTTAAGGAAATAGTAATGGAGCTCCAATAGAGTTATTCTGCTTGCGAAACAGAGGAATGGGTAGTTGATATGAGGATAAGCGATATAAAGCCCCAGGTATGGGAGATGGCCCACAGGGCACAAAGTCGGCTGGAGCGGCGTTTTCGTGAGATAGACGGCGTTTCTGAGAAGAACACCCGCCGTGTTATGGAGGCCTTTCAGGAGTTTCGAGTGTCCGACGCCTGCTTTGCCGGAACCACCGGCTACGGCTACGATGACCTGGGCCGGGAGACTCTGGATAAAATATACGCAAGAGTATTCAAAAGCGAGGCCGCCCTTGTGCGCATAGGCTTTGTCAACGGTACCCACGCTCTCACCGCCGCCATGTTCGCGCTGCTGAAGCCGGGTGACCTGCTTTTGGCTGTCACCGGCGCGCCCTATGACACGCTGCAAAGCGCCATAGGCATTAGCGGGGACTGCCACGGCTCGCTTAAGTTCTACGGCATTGACTACGCTCAGGTGGAGCTGAGGCCGGACGGAGCGCCGGACTATGAGGCCATTGCCGCCGCCGCTGCCGACAAGCGTGTGACGGCGGTCATGATACAGCGCTCCCGGGGCTACGGAGCGCGCAGAGCCCTCAGTGTGGCGGAGATAGGCCGCATCTGCGCCGCTGTCAGGGCGGTCAACCCCGCGGCCAACATAATGGTGGACAACTGCTACGGCGAGTTTACCGATACTTCGGAGCCTATAGAGGTCGGCGCGGACATAATTGCCGGTTCCCTTATCAAGAACCCCGGCGGCGGTCTGGCCCCCACCGGCGGTTATATAGCGGGTAAAAAGGAGTTGGTGGACAGGGCCGCCATGCGCATGACCACTCCGGGCATTGGCGGGGAGTGCGGCTCCACCCTGGGCAGTAACCGACTGCTGTATCAGGGCTTTTTCATGGCCCCCCATACCGTGGCCCAGGCCCTGAAAACCGCCTGCTTCTGCGCCGCCATGATGGACGAGCTGGGCCTTAAAAGCTCCCCCTCGGCGGAGGAGCCCCGCTCCGATATTATCCAGATGATAGAGCTGGGCTCCGAGGAGAATATGCGGCGCTTCTGTCTGGGCATTCAGTCCGGCGCGCCGGTGGACTCTTATGTGACTCCGGAGCCCTGGGCTATGCCCGGCTACGACTGTCCCGTGATCATGGCCGCCGGTTCCTTTATTCAGGGCTCCTCCATAGAGCTGTCCGCCGACGGCCCGGTCAGAGAGCCCTACGCCCTGTATATGCAGGGTGGGCTGACCTATGAGTCGGGTAAGCTGGGAATAATGATGGCCGCCGCTGCCATGTTGGAGAGCTGACCGGCATATAATGCATGGGGAGGTGACTCCATGCATTACCGCCGCCGGTTCCGCCGTAAGGCAAAATTCAGTTATTCTCAGGGCCTGACGCCCAGAGCCTCCATTCGCCGCAGCGGCAGCGCCGTGCTGCTGGTGCTGCTGGCTATGGCGGCGCTGCTGCTGGCCTGCTCCGCCGTGTTTCTGAAGGATCTGTCATCCCAGATAGCCGTCTCCGACGCCAGCGATATCGTTACCGTTCAGGTCAACAACGCCATAAGGGATATTATGGATGCGGGTGACTACAGCGGTGACTATTTCGTTACCTTTGAGAAGGCCGATACCGGCGAGGTCACGGCTATAAGCAGCAATATGGCCCGGATAAACGCCCTGTCCGCAATGATACTGGACAGAGTTATCGGCGTTACGGAGAACCGCACCATCGTCGTGGAGATACCCGCCGGGAACCTGACGGGCATAAGCCTGCTTATGGGCCGAGGCCCCGGCATACCTATACAGATAATCATGCTGACCTCCTCCCGTGTGGAGTTTAACAACAGCATCGTCACCGCCGGAATAAACCAGACCAAGCACCAGATAAACCTTGAGGTCATTGTGGATATAGATATTCTCATACCCTGGGACACTGAGAACGCTCAGGTGGTCACGGAGGTGCTTATCGCCGACACCGTGGTGGTGGGGCAGGTGCCGGATACCTACCTGAATCTGGAGTAGCACAAGAGGAGATACCGATGGACGTACAAAAGGAAATAATACAACTTCGCCGGGAGCTGGAGCGCCATAATAAGCTCTATTACGTGGACGACGCCCCCGTCATATCGGATTACGACTACGATATGCTGATGCAGCGTCTTAAGGCTCTGGAGCAGGAGCATCCTGAGCTGGTGACGCCGGATTCGCCCACCCAACGGGTAGGCGGCAGGGCTCTCAGCAAGTTTGAGACGGTTCGCCATCAGGTGCCGCTGGAGAGTCTGACGGACGTGTTCTCCTATGAGGAGCTTTTTGCCTTCGGGGAACGGATGGACAGTCTTATTTCCGAGCCCCACGACTACTCAGTGGAGCCCAAGATAGACGGCCTGTCCATGTCTCTGGAGTACGAAAACGGCGTGTTCGTCCGGGGCGCCACCAGAGGCGACGGCGTGGTAGGCGAGAACGTGACGGAGAATCTGCGGACGGTGCGCTCACTGCCGCTGCGTATAGAAAACGCGCCGGAGCGGCTTATCGTCCGGGGCGAGGTATATATGTCCAAGTCCGTCTTTCAGGAGCTGAACCAACAGCGGGAAATAAACGGTGAGCCGCTTTTGGCCAACCCGCGCAACGCCGCTGCAGGTTCAATGCGTCAGCTTGACCCTAAGGTGGCCGCCTCCAGAAAGCTGGATATAATCTGCTTCAATATGCAGTACAGTGCTGCCGGGCAGTACGATACCCACAGCGCCAGCCTTGACGCCATGCGCTCCATGGGCTTTCCTGTGGTGCCATACGAGAAGTACGGCAGCCTCCGTGAATGCGTACAGCGTATAGAATGGCTGGGTGAGCACAGGGGAGAGCTGCCCTACGACATGGACGGCGCTGTTATAAAGATAAACTCTCTCGCCCAGCGCGCCGCTCTTGGAAGCACCGCCAAGGCCCCCAGATGGGCCGTAGCCTTTAAGTACCCGCCGGAGAAGAAGGAGAGTCGGGTGCTTGATATCGTGGTGCAGGTGGGCCGTACGGGCGTATTGACACCCAAGGTGATAGTGGAGCCTGTGCGCCTTGCCGGTACGACGGTCTCCGCCGCTACGCTCCATAATCAGGACAATATCGACAGGCTGGACCTGCGCATAGGGGACACCGTTTTGCTGCAAAAGGCGGGGGAGATAATCCCGGAGGTGCTCTCCGTGAATCTGAGCCTGCGGCCGGAAAATACCCTGCCCTTCCGTATGCCCGCTCTCTGTCCCGAGTGCGGGTCCCCCGTGGTGCGGGACGAGGACGGCGCCGCTCTGCGCTGTACCAGTCCTGAGTGTCCCGCCCAGCGGTTGAGGAATATCGCCCATTTCGCCTCAAGAGAAGCTATGGATATTGAGGGTCTGGGCATATCCGTATGTGAGAATCTTATCAACGAGGGCTTGGTGAAGGACGCAGCCGACCTGTATTATTTAGACGCCCAAGCTGTTGCCGGTTTGGACAGGATGGGCGACAGGTCCGCCGCTAATCTGCTGGCAGCCATCGACCGCAGCCGCACGGCGGGGCTGTCCCGACTGCTCTGCGCCTTCGGTATAAGGCAGGTGGGCCAGAAGGCCGCCAAGGTGCTGGCCTCCCACTTTGACAGTCTTGACGCGCTGATAGCGGCAGGGGAGGAGGAGCTTACGCTTATCCCGGACATAGGCGCCATTACCGCCGGCTTCATCTGCTCCTGGTTTTCAAATCCCCAGTCGGCTCTGCTTATTGAGCGGCTGCGGCAGGCGGGAGTTGATTTTGTCAGCCGTGAGGAGCGAAAGGACGACCGCTTTGCCGGGCAGACCTTTGTCCTTACCGGCACTCTGTCCCGCTATTCAAGAGATGAGGCCACTGCTGTGATAGAAAGCTTCGGCGGCAAGGCGTCGTCATCGGTGTCGAAGAAAACCACCTATGTATTGGCTGGGGAAAACGCCGGCAGCAAGCTCACCAAGGCGGAGAGTCTTGGCATAAGTATACTAAGCGAGGACGAATTTGAGGAGCTCATAAAATAATCAGCGCATACAAACCGCCGCCGGAGACACCGGCGGCGGTTTAACATTAGTCGCACAACAGACATATAATGCTCTGAGGCCTTCCCCGACAGAATAGGAGAAGAAAAATGAGCAAATCCGATAACGGCTACAGATTCGGTGCGCTGCCCACAAACGCGCTGCTGGGCATCTCGTACGTGCCCATTCAGGAATCTGTTGAGCCCAGCTACGAGACCTGTGAGGCACTGTCCAGAGGCACACTTTTCCCGGGTCTGGACCTGCCCTTTATGAACATTGTCAATAACGACCTGAAGCCTTCGCCCTTGACGGAGCTGATGGCCATAGATTTCGTCGCCGACGAGTTGGAGCTGTACCTGGATACCCACAGTAATGACAGCGCCGCCTTTGAGATGTATCAGACCTTCCTTGCGCTGCAAAAGGAAGCACACAAGAGATATGTGGAGAAGTTTGGACCGGTGGTGCAGTCGGATATGCTGGGTATGAGAAGCTATTCATGGCTCAAGGACCCCTGGCCCTGGGAATACAAGGGGGTATGAGAGATGTTTGTATATGAGAAGAAGCTGCAGTATCCCGTGCGTATAAAGAACACTAATCCCGCACTGGCCAAGTTCATAATAAGTCAATACGGCGGGCCGGACGGTGAGCTGGGCGCCTCACTCAGATATCTGAGTCAGAGGTATTCCATGCCCTACCCGGAGCTGAAGGGCCTGCTGACCGATATAGGCACGGAGGAACTGGGTCACCTGGAGATGATAGGCGCCATAGTACACCAGCTAACCCGCGATATGACACCCGCGTCCATCAAGGCGGCGGGCTTTGAGACCTATTTCGTGGACCACACTGCAGGCGTCTACCCCACGGCAGCCTCCGGCTTTCCCTGGAGCGCGGCCAGTATGCAGGTCAAGGGCGACGTTATAGCCGACTTGAACGAGGACCTGGGCGCGGAGCAGAAGGCGAGAGTCACCTATGACAATATCCTCAGGCTCTCCGACGACCCTGATGTAAACGACGTGATAAGATACCTGCGTGAGCGGGAGATAGTACACTACCAGCGCTTCGGCGAGGGGCTGAGGCTGGCCACGGAAAAGCTGGATCAGAAAAACATATACGCTGTGAATCCGGCTTTCGATAAGTGACGGCTCTGATAATCATCGAGGGGGGACTTTTATCCCCCCTTCTTGATTGCAAATACATGAAATAAAAAGAGGAACTGCCCCCGATACAGTAAGCCGTCCTCTAACGGACGGGACGGTATCAGTAACAGTCCTCACATAAAAACTAGCACAGTTCAGCGGCAAAGTCAAGGATTCAAACTGACCTGTTAAGATTTTCATTTACGTCTTATGTACAGAATATTGCTCAGCAGACTGGTGGTGTGCCTGTCCGCAAACTCCAGATACTCCGCCTTGTTGATATAATACCTGCGGCCCCAGGAGGATATCTCTATCCAGTCCCCGTCCATGGCCACAGCCGTCACATAATGGGCGTTCACATATGCCGCTCTCTTGTAGCCGCCGTCGGAGTACACATAGAATTTGGCCTTGTGCTGCTGCCAGAACAGGGGAAAGTTTGGCCCCACTGACATGATCACCGGGATATCCGCCCGGAGCATCTCCTCAATGCGCGGCCAAAGCTTATCACGGCTGACGCCCCAACGGGCCGTAAGCGGCAGCCCATGCCTTTTTATGAACAGCTCCATGCCCACAGCTAGCGTCAGTCCGTTCATCCCCAGCGGCGGCAGCAGGGGAAAGTACCGCCTGCTCAGGGCCCGCACACAGCTGTCATATGTATCTCCGAGGACAGGCTCAGTCTCAGAGAGGCTTTTAAATTCGTCAATGCCGCAGTCGGGCTGATGGCGGCTGAGATACAGCAGCGTGTCCATGGCGGCGATCACACCGCAGCCGCAGCGGGCAATGACTGCATCGTTGGAGCGCTGCTGACTGCCGCCGAAGCAGGGGCCTTCTTTATATTGGACTGTAATGTAAGGGTTTTTAAGCGTAAGCATATCCATCACCCTTTTGATTATAACCGGTTTACACGGCGGATTCAATATACAGCGAAAAAAAGTGGATTGTGTCGGGTAATGGTGCTATAATGCAGTGATAAAACCAGTTCACGGAGGTGCGAAGTGTTAGACTTTTTACGGTCGGAGGGCATTGACCAAGACATTCTCTCACGGATAGAGGAGTTCAGACGGCAGTATCCTGTTGATGAGGCGGATGAATACCGGGTGCCCAGGCCCAGATTCATGTACTACGGCGCAGACGTCTGGCAGAAAGCGCTGACGGCGCTGCTGGCAGGGGAGAATCTGCTGCTGGTGGGCCCAAAAGCCACGGGCAAGAACGTGCTGGCGGAGGACCTGGCGGCGGTGTTCGCCAGACCCCAGTGGGATATTTCCTTTTATCTGAATACCGACGCCTCCTCACTTATCGGCGCGGACACCTTTAAGCACGGCGAGGTCAGCTTCCGCCAAGGGCCGATATATAAGTGCGCCGTTCGCGGCGGCTTCGGCATTCTCGACGAGATAAACATGGCAAAGAACGAGTCTCTTGCCGTGCTCCACGCCACACTGGACTTTCGCCGCATCATAGACGTACCGGGCTACGACAGGATACACCTTCAGCCCTGCACCCGCTTTATCGCCACCATGAACTACGGCTACGCCGGCACAAGGGAGCTGAACGAGGCTTTGGCCTCCCGCTTCATGGTGATAAATATGCCTATTATCGAGACGGACAAGCTGGTCAAGCTGCTGTCCTCCCAGTTCCCGGCGCTGAAGCAGGACTGCGCCCGGCAGCTGGCCGAGCTTTTTGAGGACATCCGCAAGAAGTGCGACAGCTCCGAGATATCCACAAAGGCCCTGGACCTGCGGGGCCTCATTGCAAGTGTGTCTCTGGTGGAAAACGGTCTGAGCATGAAGCAGGCTCTGGAGCTGTCCATAGTCAATAAATGTGTTGACGACTTCGAGCGCCAGCTTGTAAGCGACATAGTCTCCGCCAAGATACCCTCAAAGCTCACGGCGGCGGAGATATTTCTGCAATGATACAGGAACCGTCCCGCCTCCAGAAACGCCGGGCGGAGAATATAATATGGAACGCCGCCCAGAATTACGGCTTCCGCCCCGACTTTAAGGCCTTTGACAGTCAGGGTCAGGCGGAGATTTATTGGAACTGCATCATAGGCGCCGCCCGAAAGCACTATGAATACCAAAAGCTGGAATCAGTATTCCGGGCCTTCGACCAATACGAGGAAGGGGAGACCTATGACGGCCTGCTCTGGCTTGGTCTGGAGAACGCCCTTTATCAAAAGGAGCTGCCGAGCCGTCCGGCCTTGCGGGAGCTGCGCGAGAGCTACGCCCGTGAAATGATAAGGGAGCTCTCCGGTGCCGACAGCTCCATGTTCTACGACGCTATGGCCCTGGCCCATTTCCGCCGCGCCCTGGGCCTTGAATCGCAGAGCGATAAATACAGCCTTAAGCTGCTGGACGAGCTGGAGTTCTCTCCCGATATGAGCACCGACGATATAGTCAGGCGCGCCGGAGAGCTTTTTGAGCGCTGGTTCCAGATAACCACACAGGAGAAGCAGCGTCAGCGGCAGCCGTGGCTCGCTCTGTTCGGCAAAAAGCGGGGCAGGGAAGCGCAAAGCCGCCGCTTCCGCCGCTTCGGAAGGGGCTTTGCCGACCATCCCGACGACGCATACAGCGGCGAGGACGCGCAAAAAAGCAGGGAAGAGGAGGACGTCCGCTCCAAGCTCACCGCGGAGGAACTGCGGGAGTTCATGGAGGGCAAATACGGACAGCCCATGTTTCCCGAGACCAAGATGCGGGAGATAGAGCGCAGCCTCTGCACAGGCAATCACAGCGGCTGCAAGCTGCTTATTACCAGAGGCGATGTGGTGAGGGGCAATATCCACAATGGCTTCGAGGCTCTGCAAAAGCAGAGGGAGGCCCAGCAGATAGAGCGCAACCGCCGCAGCTTCAGTGAGGACCTGCCCCGGAACATGACCGCCATAGCCCAGCTCTCCTCCAAAATACAAAACTCCGTACTCCTGCATCTCCAGCCCAGCCCCGTTAAGGCCAATTCCGGCGCACTCAACGGCAGTACGGTCTGGCGGGCCACCGCCCTGGAGGACGACAAGGTTTTTACTAGGGACGAACAGGGAGACGCCGGCAGCCTCAGCGTTGATATCCTGCTGGACGCCTCCACCTCCCAGAAAAACCGGCAGGAGGCGGTTTCCAATCAGGGCTATATGATAGCCGAAAGCCTGAACCGCTGCGGCATACCCTGTCGGGTCATGGCCTTTTGCTCCATGACCGGTTTTACCATACTGCGCGTTTTCCGGGATTACGGTCAGAGAAACGCAAACCACAGGATTTTCGAGTACGTCTCCAACGGCTGCAACCGAGACGGACTGGCCGTAAAGACGGCTCATTACCTGATGAATGATACGGGCTACGAGCATAAGCTGCTTATCATCCTCTCCGACGTGAAGCCCAACGACGTGAAAAAGCTGCGCGCACGGGACAGTCAGGAGGCCGTGGCCTATGAGAGCGGCGCGGGGCTTCAGGACACGGCACTGGAGGTGCGCCGCGCCAGAGCAGACGGGATCTCTGTCATATGCGTCTTTACCGGTGCGGACGAGGACATTGCCTCCGCAAAGCAGGTGTACGGCCGTGATTTTGCCCGTATCCAGTCCATGGATAAATTCGCCGACACAGTTGGTATGCTCATACAAAACCAGATAAAGATAATATAAAATTTGCCTGTGCCGCTCTAACTGCGGCGCAGGCAAATCATTTTCACTTATCTTTACTTTGCCAGAATCTTCTTAAGCCTGGCGTATCTGGGCATGGAGCTTTCCCTCGGCAGCTCCGGCTCACCCTGAATGAGGGGCAGCACGTAATCAATAAGCTCCTGCTTCACATAGCAGCCGTCCTCGGTTATCCACTCAACGGGGATCTTCTTTTCAAAGTTTGCCACCTTGGACAGGGGAATGAGCTCCATTTTGCAGCGGTACTTCCCGTCCACGTACTCCCGCTCGAAGGCTACCATCTTGCCGGACACGCCGTTTACAGCCTGAAGCACGGCCTCCCGGCCTGCGCCGAAGGCCTCCTGTATATCCGTCTGCGAAGCCAGATGGGCGCCGCAGCGCTGCAGCAGGCTCAGCTCTATACCCCGCACCTTGGCGCCGGTCTCTTTTTTGATAATGGCCGCCAGCATGGAGGCGAGCCCACCAAGCTGAGCATGGCCGAAGCCGTCGGTAGCGGAGGTCTTGGCCTCGGACACGAAGCTGCCGTCGGCGTAGTGTATGCCCTCGGACACGGCTATAAGCACATCGCCGGTCTTTGCGTAGACCCGTTTCACGTCCGCGATGAATTTCTCCATGTCGAAGTCAAGCTCCGGCAGATATATAAGGTCGGGCCCGGAGCCGAAGGCCGAGGCTATAGCGGCGCTGGCGGTAAGCCAGCCCGCGTGCCGGCCCATTATCTCCACCACGGTTATCATGCCCTTGCCATAGACGCCCGCGTCCTTGCTCAGCTCCATGCAGGAGGTGGCGATATATTTTGCGGCGCTGGGGAAGCCGGGGCAATGGTCTGTGCCGAACAGGTCGTTGTCAATAGTCTTAGGCACACCTATTACCCTGCACTCATAGCGCACCGATTCCATATACCGGCTTATCTTGTTGCAGGTGTCCATGGAGTCGTTGCCGCCGTTATAGAAGAAGTAGCGCACATCGTACTTTTTGAATATCTCCAGTATGCGCTTGTAGTCGGTGTCATCGTCCTCGGGCTCGGCTATCTTGTAGCGGCAGGAGCCCAGCTCTGAGGAGGGCGTATGCAGCAGGTATTTGAGCTCCTGAGGGTCCTCCTGGTCCATGACGTAAAGCTTATCCTCCAGCACACCCACTATACCGTGAGCCGCGCCGTAAACCTTTGTTATCTCCTCAGCCTCCAGCGCCGTCTTGATAACTCCATAGGCACTGGCGTTGATAACGGCCGTAGGCCCCCCCGACTGACCGAATATGCAAGCGCCGGTTAGTTTGTTCGACATTTCTTCTTCCTCCGCAATTAATAAAAAAATCCAATTTGTAAAAAGTGCTTATTGATTATAGTATGTTTTGAGGATATAATAATAATACGATTTTGTAAATGTGCTAATTGTACAAAAATTATCAATTCATTAAGGAGAAAGAAAAATGCCACTAGTTACCACAAAGGAAATGTTTGAGAAGGCATATAAGGGCGGCTACGCCATCGGCGCCTTTAATGTTAATAATATGGAGATCGTGCAGGGCATCACCGAGGCCGCCGCAGAGGTCAACGCGCCGCTGATACTTCAGGTGTCCAAGGGCGCCCGCGCTTATGCGAATCATACTTACCTGATGAAGCTGGTGGAGGCCGCCGTTATAGAGACGGGTCTGCCCATAGCTTTGCATCTGGACCACGGAAACAGCTTCGAGCTCTGCAAGTCCTGCATCGACGGAGGCTTCACCTCGGTAATGATAGACGCCTCCTCCAAGTCCCTGGATGAGAACATCGCCCTGACAAAGCAGGTGGTGGAATACGCCCATGACCACGGGGTGGTGGTGGAGGCCGAGCTTGGCACACTGGCCGGTATAGAGGACGAGGTAAACGTCTCCGCCGCCGACAGCTCCTACACCAGACCCGAGGATGTACAGGAATTCGTCACACGCTCCGGCTGTGACTCTCTTGCTATAGCCATCGGCACCTCCCACGGGGCCTACAAGTTCAAACCCGGCACAGACCCCAAGCTCAGGCTGGATATCCTTGAGGAGGTGGAGCGTCGGCTGCCCGGCTTCCCCATAGTGCTTCACGGCTCTTCCTCCGTGCCCCAGGAATTCGTTAAAAAGATAAATGAGAACGGCGGCAATATGCCCGGCGCCATCGGCATTCCGGAGGAGCAGCTGCGCATGGCGGCCAGGATGGCCGTATGCAAGATCAATATCGACTCCGACCTGCGCCTTGCCATGACAGCCACCATCCGCGAATACTTCAGCGCCCATCCCGAGCACTTTGACCCGCGTCAGTATCTGACCCCTGCCCGTACCGCCATTAAGGAAATGGTAAAGCACAAAATCGTGGACGTTCTGGGCTGCGACGGAAAGGCCTGAGTCCTACAGTATATAGAGAATAACGGGAGGTGGCAGAATGAGCCAGAATACTGACAGAAGAAAGCGCACATCCGAAGCCGGAAGACCCGATACTGGCGCACTTAATGCGACGGTGGTCATCAGACTTGTTTTAGCCTCCGTTGTTTTTGCCGTTTCGCTCATAGTCGATATGCCGGAGTTTATCAGCATCATCCTGCTGGTGATATCCGGTGTGGCAGCCGGCTACGATATAGTCATCAAAGCGGTTTCCAGCGTGGAGGAAGGGGACTTCTTTTCCTCCCCCGTGGTGGTCACCTTTATCGCAGTAGTGGCGTTTTTCATCGGCTTCTCGGTGGAGGGCGCAGCGTTGCTTATACTGTACCAGATTGGCCTTCTGCTCATAGCTTACGCGTCGGAGCATACGAAGAAATCCGCTCTTGACCTGCTGCAGATGCAGGAGCCGGAAGTGCAGCAGCGCATGAAGGACTGCATATCCGACAGCGGCAACACATCTATGACCCTCGAGCACACTCTCAAGGTCAGCTCCGGCGCTGTTTTGAAGCTTGCCATGGTCATAGCTGTGGTGTACGCCATAGCTTTGCCTATATTTACCAGTGTCACAACAATTGTGGCGGTGCACAGGGCTATCACCATAATCCTTATAGCCACGCCCATGTCCATAGTGGCCTCTGCGCCTCTGTCCGCCATAGTTGGCCTGTGCTACAGCGCCCAGCAGGGTGTGACCTTCAATAACGCCGCCTCACTGGAGGCAGTGGGAGACGCTACAGTGGCGGTCTTTGATAAGGGCGGCATCTTTGCCGAGGAGTGCCCCCGAATAATCGCGGCCTACTCCAATGTTCTGGACTCCAACACCTTTATGAATTTCGTGGCCCATTCGGTGTATTATTCGGAGCAGCCTCTGGCAAAGGCCATATCAGCCATATACGACCAGGACTACAAGCTGGACGTTATCAAGGATTTCCGGGATATACCGGGTTACGGCGTTGACCTCTCCATAGACGGTATACACGTCACCTTTGCCACGAGGGAGCTGTTCAACGGCAGGGGAGTAGAGCTGCCGGAGGACACTAATCCCGTAGGCCAGGCCTTTTACATGGTAGTAGCCGATAAATACGTGGGCAAGGTGGTCATCTCCGCCGAGGTAAACGAGGAAACGGAGAATCTGGTGCCGGAAATGAAGAACGTAGGGATAAGCCGCTGCGTACTTCTGACCGACGACAGCAAGGAAAGCAGCCAGCAGTTCGCCGAGCTTATGGGCTTTTCCGAAATGTACGCCGAGTGCGACATTGAAAAGAAGCTCCAGATAATCTCCGAGATAAGCAAAAAAGCCAAGGGCGCTGTTATATTCATATACGCCAGCGGAGTGGACGCTCACAGCGACGCCACCGTGGATATGCGTATAAACAAGAAAGGCAAATACGCCGACGTATTGGTGGACCCGGCCAGCATTAACAACATACCCTTTGCAAAGCAGGTGGCAATAAGGGTCAAGGAGATCGCCATAGGAAATGCGGTCTTTGCCTTTATAGTCAAGGCCATGCTCATATTCCTCAGCATCGTTGGCTACTGCAATTTGTGGTTTGCTATCTTTCTGGACATGATAGCGGCTGTGGCCGGAATACTGAACACCATCCGGGTCACTAACGAATCCATCATCGCATCCATCCGCTACCAGACAGGAAAATAAAATAGGCAGACGAAAAATGAACCCGCCGGACAACAGTTCGGCGGGTTTTGCTTGACACGTTGACATAATTATTATATAATCCAGACGTAGGGAAGCATAGCCGCTGCCCTTCTATGAAACGCGGCTATGTTCGCATAATATCAATTAAGCGAACTTGGAACCATCTGAAAGGCGGGATTATGTGAATCTGGACACTATCAGCGACGCGCCCGATATTCTTCTGGAGTTTCTCGATTACCACTCCACAGTCCGCGGACATTCCGACAAGACCGTTGCGGGCTACTATCTTGATTTGAAGATTTTGTTTCGCTTTCTTAAAAGGCGTCGACGTCTTGTGGAGCCTGGTACGCCCTTCAATGAAATAGATATCAGCGACGTTGATTTGGATTTCATCAGGGCAATAAAAATTGAGGAGCTCTACCGGTATCAGTCCTTCTCTCCTGAGCCCGGGCAGAGTCTCTCCGCCGCCAGCCGCTGCCGCCGCACCTCATCAGTCAAATCCTTCTTTAATTATTTGACGGTAAAGCGGCATATGCTGGAAACCAATATATGCCAGGAACTGGATATGCCCAAGCGCCAGAAATCACTGCCCAAGTATCTTGAGGAATCCGAATGTGAGCGGCTGCTCAATGCCTGCGAGGGCGGCTTTGCCTTAAGGGACTACTGTATACTGATGCTGTTTCTTTCCTGCGGCCTGCGTATCTCGGAGCTGGTGTCATTGAATACCACAGACATTTACGACAATCATTTGCGGGTGCTGGGCAAGGGCAACAAGGAACGGATCGTATTTTTTGCCGAGGGTTGTCGTGAGGCTATCGACGATTATCTGGCCGTAAGGAACCCGGAAAAGCTGCCTCGTGAGGATGAAAACGCCCTGTTTATCAGCCGGGACAACCGCCGCATAAGCGTTCGTGGCGTGGAAAAGATGGTGGATAAAACGCTTAAGAAGGCCGGTCTTGACGCCAGCCGCTATTCTCCCCACAAGCTGAGGCACACTGCGGCCACGCTGATGCTGAAAAACGGCGTGGACACCCGAGCGCTCCAGGAGGTTCTGGGCCACAGCAGCCTGAATACCACCCAGATATACACCCATCTGGACAACGCCGCGCTCCATGAGGCAGCTATGGCAAATCCAATAGGCCGCAGAACCAAGGCCGAATTTGATGATGATTAATAACAGCTCCCGGTCAACAGTCCGGGAGCTGTATTATACTGTCAGACTTCGGTTAAAGGTATTGCGGAGCCGATGTCAAATGCGGGAACATCAGTCAGGAACACCGGCTCCACCTCCTGAGCCTCCAGAAATGACAGGATTTCCTTCCAGTTCGGGTGTGTGTCAAGTCTGCCTGTAAAGGCCAGCCGGTGCTTTGAAAGCTTGAAAGCCGCGCCGCCGATAAAGCCGTACGGAAAGCCTTCCAGACCGATATATCCGGGTCGGATAAGCAGCGCCCGATATCCGTTTTTAAGCGCTGCCTCGTATATGGGTCTATCCGCGGTTATCAGGGCATCCGGGCCGACCACGCAGACCGCGCAGCGGGCGTAGCCCTGTCTCCCCCGTATCGGAGCAAGTCCCCTTTCTCTTGTTAAATATTCAACAATCCCCGGAGCGGCGGTTTTCTCATTATAAAACACTGCTTTTCCGGCTGCGCACAGGTTTAACTGGGCGTCTCCGGGATATGCACTGCCCTGGCTTATCTCCGGGAATACCGGCTCCGCGCCAAGCACCATTAGCTTTCTCTCCGTTTCCGAGCCACGCAGATACGGAGCCAAAAACAGCCTCTCCCCTCCCCCGTGGACGGCGGACAGGTCGGCATGGCCCGACATACGCGCATCTACATACGGATTATCCGGTATAAATACCGACGTTAATCCCTGCTTTTCCAGGCTTTTTTGCAGTATTCGCGCATATTTTTCGCCTATTAATATGGTTTCCGCGTCTTCCGGCAGATTGGGCGACTGTACAAAAGCGCTCATTGTCTCGGGAGAACTGCAGCTATGGCCTGGCTTATATTCTTCACCGGTATCAGCTTCAGCCCGTCGATAGGTCTGATGTCGTCCCGGATATGGGCAGGGATCACACATCGGCAAAAGCCCAGCCGCGCTATTTCGGAAAGCCGCTGGTTCAGCGCGCTGACGCTGCGTATCTCCCCGGACAGCCCCACCTCTCCCAGCGCCGCCAGATCCGCGCCCAGAGGCCTGTCCAGAAAGCTGGAGGCAATGGCCAGTACCGTTGCCAGGTCCGCCGCCGGCTCGTCCAGGGTGAGGCCGCCTATAACATTGATATACGAGTCGCAGCCGGAGACGGAGAGCCCCGCCCGCTTATCCAGCACAGCCAGAAGCATGGCGGTCCTGTTGTAGTCTATGCCGTTGCTGCGTCGGGCGGCGTTATATGCGGCCGGAGTCACCAGTGCCTGTACCTCAGCCAGTATAGGCCGGGTGCCCTCTATAACACAGGCCACGCAGGTGCCGGGGCTGTTTTCCGGTCGACCGCTGAGCAGCATTTCCGATGGATTCTCCACGCATCTCAGCCCGCTGTCCGCCATCTCGAAAACGCCGATCTCGTTGGTGGAGCCGAAGCGGTTTTTCACGGAGCGTAAAATGCGGAAGCTGGTGCTGCGCTCCCCCTCGAAGTACAGCACACAGTCCACCATGTGCTCCAATACCTTGGGCCCGGCTAAACTGCCCTCTTTGTTTATATGGCCGATGACAAAGACGGTCAGTCCCTTTTCCTTGGTCATGCGCATTATCCGCATGGTACACTCTCTGACCTGGGCGATGCTGCCGGGAGTGGAGGCAACATCCGCGTCGGAGACGGTCTGGATGGAGTCGATTATCACCAGCTCCGGCGACAGTTCATCAATGGCCGCCAATATACTGTCAATGTCAGTCTCCGGCAGAACGTATATATCGCCGCCGTCCACTCCCAGCCGGGTGGCCCGCAGCTTGAGCTGACGCTCGCTCTCCTCGCCGGTGACGTACAGCAGCTTCATGCCCTTTTTCACGCTGCCGCACATCTGCAGCAGCAGTGTGGACTTGCCTATGCCGGGGGCGCCGCCCACCAGCACCAGAGAGCCCGCCACTGCGCCGCCTCCCAGCACTCTGTCCAGCTCCGATATGCCTGTGGAAAAGCGCAGCTCCGCGCTGGTGTCCAGCTCCGATATATGCCTGGGCTTCTGTCTCATTCGTCTGCCGACTGCGGCGGCGGGCTTTGAGGCACCGTCCAGCTTAAGCTCCGTCAGAGTGTTCCACGCGCCGCAGGACGGGCATTTGCCCGCCCAGTTGGCCGTCTCATTGCCGCACTCGGAGCAGCAGAATACCGTCTTTTGTTTAGCCATGGTTCTCTCCTATATCTGTGTCTTGGTAAGCGAAGATGTAAACTGTATGTACGACGCCAGCAGCACCGCCGACAGCGCCGTCTGATATGTGCCGTCGGTCAGCTTTTCCAGGTCGGAAAAATTCGACATAAAGCCGCACTCTACCAGTATGGCCGGACAGCTGACGTTTGACAGCACATAGAGCTTCTTTGAGGCCGGCTCCGCCACCCGCCGATTTGTGGGCTCCAGCGCCGCAACTATGTTTCCGTGAGTCAGCTTTCCGAAAGCCTCGCTGTTTTCCGCGGCGGAATACATCACCTGCGCACCCCAGGGCTGCCCTGTGGGGTAGCAGTTTTGGTGTATGCTTATGAGCACCGGATTTACCGCCTCGTTCACAAGCTTTGCCCGGCATACCAGATCCTCGTGCTCGCTGTAACGCTGACCGGGCGACAGACTTTTGTCCTCCTGGCGGAGCATAGCGTTATCCAGCCCGTAAAACTCTGCCAGTGCCCTAAGCTTCTGCGCTACCTCCAGATTGATGTCGCTCTCCTTGGTGCCGTCCGCACCCAGGGCGCCGCTGTCTATACCGCCGTGGCCTGCGTCTATCACAAGGGTATAGCCCGTGCTGTCCGGGGCGGAGGTCTTGGAGAGTTCGCTTCTAAAAATGAATATCCCCAGTGACACAAGAGCCCCGAAGCACAGTATAAGCAGGGACAGCTTTTTTCCGCCCCGGAGCTTAATCGCCGCGAACATATCCCTTACCTCGCCCATGGGGCAGATACATTATATATGCTGTCCGCCCGCAAGTCAAACCTTAAGCGCGCCCCGGCGATCACAGCAGTATGCATATCAGCCCTCCGCTCCCTTCGTTTATTATACGCTGCAGAGTCTGCTGCAGCTTCTGCTTGGCGCCTTGGGGCAGGGCCTCTATCTTGGAGGTAAGCCCTTCCTCTGCGATATCGTACAGGGATTTGCCGAAGATATTGGACTGCCAAATCCGGTTTACGTCACCCTCGAAGCCTTGAAGCAGGAAGTTTATTATATCCTCCGAGGCCGTCTCCCCGCCGATGGCCGGCGTTACCTCGGTCTCGATATTGGTCATCAGCATATGAATGGCCGGGGCGTTGGCCTTCAGCTTCACGCTGTATTTTCCACCCTGCCTGACTATCTGCGGCTCCTCCAGCCGCATTTGCGTGGAGTCCGGCATCACCACGCCGTAGCCCTTGGTGCGCACATCCTCAAGAGCAGAGCGCAGCTTGTCGTAATCCTGCTTTACGGCGCTCATCTCCGCCAGTGTCAGTATCAGGTCGCCGTCGTTGTTGACCTCTATACCGGTCTGGTCGCTTATGGCCTTGTAGTACAGGCAGCGGGGCACACTTACGGTAACGGATACCGCCCCTGTGCCCATGTCGCTTTTGCACAGGCTCACATCGACGATGCTCTCGTTTTCCGTCAGCGCCTCGATGGAACTGAAGCAGTCCTTAATACGGCAGGCCTCGGCGGTACACTCCATGATGCTTGTGAAAAGCCCGGTTCGCAACGCGTTGTCCTCCGGCAGAGCCTCCAGCCACTCAGGCAGATATATCCCTATGGATTTCAGCGGGAATTCCTCCAGCACAGATTCGATTATCCCGGCAATGTCCTCCTCGTTCATTTTAAGGCAGTTGACTCGCAGGCAGCGCACCTGATACTGGACGGACAGCTCCTGTGCCAGCTCCACGGCGCTTTCGGCGGAGGGATCGGCACAGTTCAGCACCACCACGAAGGGCTTTCCTATGGCCTTCAGCTCGTTAATTACCCGCTCCTCCGGCTGCACGTATCGCTCTCTGGGTATATCGCAGATGCTGCCGTCAGTGGTGACAACAATGCCTATGGTGGAGTGCTCGGTTATGACCTTGTAGGTGCCCTTCTCGGCGGCGTCGGTCATAGTGACCTCATGGTCGAACCAGGGCGTAGTCACCAGCCGCTCCTCACCGTTCTCAAACTGACCGGCGGCCCCATCCACCATGTAGCCCACGCAGTCCACCATCCGCACCGACAGCTCCGTGTTGTCGCTGAGCTTTATGCTCACCGCGTTTTCCGGCACGAACTTGGGCTCGGCGGTCATAATAGTCCTGCCCGAACCGCTCTGGGGCAGCTCATCTCTGGCCCGCTCCTTCATATAGGTGTTGTCTATCTGAGGTATCACCAGCGTCTCCATGAAACGCTTTATAAAGGTTGACTTGCCTGTACGCACCGGGCCCACTATGCCCAGCATGAACGCCCCGTCGGTCCGAGCCGCGATATCACGGTATATATTATTTTCAACCATAAAAAAGCCTCCGCTCCCATGTTCTCGTTTGTACGAGTTTATGAGCAGCGGAGGTCCTTTATGACAAGCACTATATATAGAAGTCCGGCGTTTGCCTGTTCTCCCGTGAAATCGCGAATTCCACGGCGGGAAAGCTCTCTCTGAGTCTTTGGGCCAGTACCTCCAGCACCGGGTTTTCCGTACAGAAATGTCCCGCGTCTATAAGGTTCAGCCCCAGCTCCCTGGCCTGCAGGAACTGGTGGTGCTTGACATCCCCGGTGACATAGGTGTCGCAGCCCATAGCCCGGGCCAAGGCCACACAGTCGCCGCCGGAGCCGCCCATGACCGCGACGCGGGAGACTGAGCCGCCGCCGCAGCAGCGCAGGCCACCGGCGCCCAAGACCTTTTTACAGCGTCCCAGGAAATCTTCAAAGGCCACAGGCTCCGGCAGGCTGCCCACTCGGCCGCAGCCCTCTGCGTCCAGCGCGCCTTCGGCTTTTGCGCCCAGAGCCTCGATGAGCACATCGTTCACCCCGCCTTGGGCAATGTCCAGATTGGTATGCATGGATATGACAGCCACCCGATTTTCCGCCAAATACAGCAGCTTTTCTCCGTCGGCGCTCATGTCCGTAACGGACTTCACCGCCGTGAATATAAGCGGATGGTGGGAAATGATAAGCTCCGCCCCTGCAGCCACCGCCTCACGGGCCGCCTCAAAGGTCACGTCCAGCGTAAGTAAGACCTTATTTACCTCGGCACTCCCGTGGCCCAGCAGGAAGCCGGAGTTGTCGAAGTCCATCTGCAGCTCAAGCGGGGCCAGCCCGCAGAGAAGCTCATATATATCATTTACCTTGGCCATACGCTCTCCTCATCTCCTGCAGCTCCTCCAGTATTCCCCGGTACAGCCTAAGCCGTCCGTCCTCCGGCGCCGTTAAAGCCGCGCTCATCCCCGCAACGGCGGCCTGAAAGCTATCCACTGCGGACTCAAGCTTCTTTATATACAGCGCTTTATTTAGGGCTAGCCCGTATTTTCCCGTATACAGCTCCCCGTCCGAAAGCCTTGTGCAGCCGCCGAAGCGGGCCACGATAATCTGATAAACTGTGCCGCCGTCCTGAGCCTGGTCCTCGCAGATTATCTCACAGCCGTTGTTCACAAGCCAGTAGCGCAGCGCCTCTGCCTTGGTCATAGGCTGGAGTATCAGGGTATAGCGGCTGTCAAGACACCACTCGGCTTCATCCAGTATTCGGCATATCAGCTCACCGCCCATACCGGCAATGACGATGGTGTCTATCATGTCGCTGTGGCAGAGGCTCAGCCCGTCACAGAGCAGGAATTCTATCCTGTCCTCCACACCTGCGGCGCGGGCGGTGTTTCTTGCGGCCTCCAGTGGCTGAGGGTTTATATCTGTGGCTATTATATTTCCGCTGTAGCCCAGCCTTGCCAGCTCCGCCGGAACAAGCCCGTGATCCGTGCCCACATCAACGAAGCCGACGCCGGTGCTAATATGTGCCGCCACAGCCTTTAATCGCATATCCATAATAACTCCCCAAATAAACGCCAAAAGCCGGATAATTCCGGCTTTTGTTGGCGGCTCATTCAGACTGTCTCGAGAAAAGCTTTCAGGTAGACCAAAAACTCGTCCGGGTCGACGCCGTGGGCGGCGCAGGCCTGTTCAAGACTTTCGCCGCTGGCCAAGGCGCAGCCCATGCAGTGCATACCTATCTCCTGAAAGGCGGGCATAGCCTGGGGGCAGTTCTCGATGATGTCGGCAATCGAAGTCTCTCTGGTTATCTCCATGACTTTCTCCATTTCTAAATCACAAATAAAAGTAATGGGACACTCACGTGCCCCATTACCTCCGGCAGACTGTTCAGGCCTGCTCTCTCATCTTAGCGAAGCACTCGCTGCAGTAGACGGGACGGTCGGACTTGGGCTCAAAGGGAACCTTGGCCTCGCCGCCGCAGGCAGCGCAGACAGCGGTAAAGAACTCGCGAGGACCGCGGGAAGCGTTCTTGCGGTTGTCACGGCACGTCTTGCAGCGCTGGGGCTCATTCTGGAAGCCGCGCTCCGCGTAGAACTCCTGCTCACCGGCGGTAAACACAAACTCGTTACCACACTCTTTGCACACTAAGGTCTTGTCTTCGTACATTTTTAATCCTCACTTTGAAAAATTGTGCCTGTCGGCTGTATTTGCGGTCAGCGAAAGCTGATATCGCCAAGATTTGGGTTCCGCGCCAATTTGCGCCTGATACGTTGTACGGCATTGTCCACAGACTTTGCCTCTTTCCCAAGCTTCGCCGCTATATCATGATAGGACAGACCTTCAAGATACAGCTTAAGAACTTTTATCTCAAACTTGGATAGGCAGCAAATAAAGGCGTTGTAAAGTTCTTCCTTGCTCTCTCTTGCCAGAACCAAATCTTCCGGACTGCGCCGGAAATCATCTGGAGAAGCCGACTTACGCGCATGAGGATCCTGAGTTTCTTGGTCGGAGAGTTGCTCAAGTGGAACACCGGCGTTGAGCGGGAAATGCTTTAAACGTGAAGCGGATTTGATAGCTGAATACAAACGCATACGGATACAGTGTTCTGCAAAGGTCTTGAAGGGTACGCCGTTTTCCGGGGAAAACTGCCTTACCGCTGAGATAAGACCGATAGTCCCCTCCTGGGCCAGATCCTCGCTGTCGCCGCCCATGAGGAACAGGGGCCGGGCGCACTTGAGCACCAGCCGGAGGTACCGGGACACAAGAGTCTCCTCGGACTCTCTGTCACCCTGTGCCGCCATAGATTGAAGCTCTGTATCTGTCAATGCCGCGTAATCAATCATAATCACACTTGTCTTTACAAATATACACCATTTATTATACAGCACAGAGTTTCAATGTCAATAGGGTTTTGCACGTTTTCTGTCAGTTTATTTTTATCTCCATCTGCTCCGGGCCCGCAAATGGGATGCCAAGGTGCTCATAGGCCTTTCTGGTAACGCAGCGTCCTCTGGGTGTTCTGGTAAGGAAGCCGCGCTGCAGCAGGAAGGGCTCATAAACATCCTCAAGGGTCACGGCCTCCTCGTTAATGGTGGCCGCCAGAGTCTCCAAGCCCACAGGCCCGCCGTTATAGTACTCTATGATACTGCGCAGCATACGTCTATCCAAAGCGTCCAGACCAAGCTGGTCCACCTCCAGGCCTCTCAGCGCCCTGTCCGCCACCTCTCTGGTGATAACTCCGTCGGAGCGCACCTGAGCGTAGTCTCGCACCCGCCGCAGCAGTCTGTTGGCGATACGGGGCGTACCTCTGGAGCGGGAGGCTATTTCATAGGCGCCGTCGGGAACTATCTCAACTCCAAGTATTCCCGCGGAGCGAACGACTATGCGCTGCAGCTCCTCCGGGGTGTATAGCTCCAGCCTGAGAGTGACGCCGAAGCGGTCCCGAAGCGGAGCTGTCAGCTGCCCGGAGCGTGTAGTAGCTCCTATAAGAGTGAAACGGGGCAGGTCCAGATGCAGGGAGTTGGCGGAGGGACCCTTGCCCAGAATGATGTCTATGGCGTAGTCCTCCATTGCGGGGTAAAGTATCTCCTCATAGGCCCGGTTCAGCCTATGTATCTCGTCCACGAACAGGATGTCGCCCTCGTTCAGATTAGTCAGCATGGCCACCAGGTCCCCCGGCTTTTCTATCGCGGGGCCGGAGGTGATTCGCATATTTACGCCCATTTCGTTGGCGATGACCGCGGCCAGGGTGGTCTTGCCCAGACCCGGAGGGCCGTGGAGCAGCACATGGTCAAGGGACTCGCAGCGCAGCTTGGCCGCGTTTATAAAAATGGAGAGATTCTCCTTGGCCTTCTCCTGCCCAATGTACTCACTGAGGCTCCGGGGCCGAAGAGAGCCCTCGCTGTTGTCCTCCGGTAGGCTGGCCGTGGTGGTGATTATCTCGTCGTTTTCCTGAGAGGAAAAGCTAATACTCATATTCTTCTCCTAATCCGGCTCACATCTGCTTTAGCACAGCCTTGATAAGCTGCTCGGCGCTGAGGCCCTGGGTGTCGATCTTTTTCAGGGCCGGGGCTATCTCGGCACTGCTGTAGCCCAGCACACTGAGAGCCGCCAGCGCATCGTTGACGGTGCTGTCCGCGCCGCCGGGCGCGCTGTATACGGGAAGCTGTATGTCCTGTCCACCCAGCTCCTTGCCTATCTTGTCCTTAAGCTCCAGTATTACTCTCTGGGCAATTTTCTTGCCTATGCCCGGCGCCACGGTCAGGGCCTTTTCGTCGTTGTTCATTATAGCCAGCGCCAGACTTTCCGGCGTACTGTAGGACAGTATGGACAGTGCGGCCTTGGGGCCGATGCCAGATACGGATACCAGCATCTCGTAGCAACGCTTCTCGCTTTTGGTGGAGAATCCAAACAGGTCAAAGTTATTTTCCCCTATGGCCTCGGCCACATACAGCTTTACCCTATCCCCCAGACGGAGGCTGCCCGCCGTATTCATAGTGATGCTAAGCGCGTAGCCCACGCCGCCGCAGTCAATAACGGCCAAATTGGGCTCCAGCTCAGCAAGCTTGCCCTCTATATAGTAGAACATACTTCGTCATCCCCCCGAAACAGCAGTGATGTGGAGCTTCTGGCGTGGCACAGGGCCAGCGCGACGGCGTCGGCGGCGTCGTCGGGCTTGGGCGGCGCGGGCAGGCGGCATATACGCTTTACCATGTCCATCACCTGGTTTTTCTCCGCGCGTCCGTAGCCCGCCACGGCCTGCTTGACCTGGAGTGGCGTGTACTCAAATATGCTGACGCCGCTTTTCTTGCAGGCCAGCAGTATAACTCCCCTGCCGTGGGCCACGGAGATGCCGGTGGTGATGTTTGTGTTGAAGAAAAGCTCCTCAACGGCCACGGCCTCCGGCTTATACAGCTCCAATATCTGAAGCATATCGTCATATATCTGCTCCAGCCGCGCCGAAAGGCCGGTATGCGCCGGAGTCGTAATAACTCCGCATTGTACCAGCCTGTGGTCGTTTTTATCGGAGTCCACCACGCCGAAGCCTATGGTGGCGATACCCGGGTCTATGCCCAAAATACGCACTGTTTCACATCCCTCGGACAGCGCCGTGCCCGGCCTGCCCATGAGATTGTAACACAATCCAACTCTTATATCAACAAAAAGAACGCCTCGGTTAAAAGACGTTCTTTTTTATTACGCCCTGGGATGGGCTTTGTTGTATACGTCCTTCAGCTGTTTTTTCACAAGCTGGGAATACATATGTGTGGAGGATATGTCCGCGTGGCCCAGCATCTCCTGTATGGCGTGGATATCAGCGCCGTTTTCCAGCAGGTGGGCCGCGAAGGAATGCCTGAGTGTGTGGGGCGTAATATCCTTATCTATGTTGGCCTTCTTCTGATAGTACTTGACTATCTTCCAGAAGCCCTGCCTTGACATACGCTCGCCGCTGACATTGACGAAAAGGGACTGCTCGTCCGGCATTGCTATCATCTGGGGCCGTACCAGCGTCATATAGTCGCTCAGCGCCTTCACCGCCGTACTGTACATGGGTATGTAGCGCTCCTTGCCCCGACTGTTGCACCTGATTATACCGGCGCTGAGGTTCACGTCGGTGATGTTCAGGCTGATAAGCTCTGTGACCCTTATACCGGTGGCGTACAGCAGCTCCAGCATGGCTCTGTCCCTGTAGCCCTTGGAGTCTACGCAAGCCGGCTGCTCCAGCAGCAGCTCCACCTCTTTGCTGGTAAGTATCACCGGCAGCTTTTGCGTACTCTTGTCCGGCACCAGACCCATGGCCGGATTCTCGGTAATGAGCTGCTTTATAAACAGGTGTGAGTACAGGCACTTGACGGAGGCGATACAGCGGGACACTGTGGCCACAGACTTACCGCTGGCTCTTAGCATGGCGACGTAATCGCCCAGCTCCTCGCCGGTGGCGTCTATTATCTCGCTCTCGGAATGCATATCCAGGTACTCGCCAAGCTGCCTGATATCGCGGAGGTAGGAACTGAGGGTGTTTGGGGATGCCTTCTTGTCCTCGGTGAGATACTTTTCAAACAGTTCTATGCACTCGGTGTTAGACATCAAACGCCCTCCTTTCTCTCTAAAATCTCTAGAGGTATGCTATTTCAGGATGATCGCCGCCCCCAGCGCCGAAAGCGCAGTGACCGCCGCCATCAGGATATACATATTAACGCGCTGTCTCCGGGGGATAACGTCCTGGGCCTCCAGCGCGGCACATATACGCCGGGAATTGTCCATTCCCCACACGCCCACCGCAAAATTCAGCGGTACCGACAGGCCTGTCAGCAGCAGTCTGCGTACAAACAGCTCCCGCTGGGCGAAGTACTCCGCATACGCGGCACAGGCGCTCAATGCCGTCACGATGCCCAGGGCAACAAACAGTGCGGGCATCAGCTTTCCACATACCGAGACCGCCAGCGCGGCGGACAGTATAAGCGCCCCAGCCGCAAAAACCGCACCGGCCTCCATGCTGAGCCCTGACGTCCCTCCTTTTTCCGGCATATAGACCAGAGTCAGCAAGGAACCGCACAGAAAGCAAAACATCAGAAGCCAGGCATATTTTCCTGTAGTATCGTCAATAATTCGTTCTTTTCTGTCCATAAAAATTCATCTAATTGTAATTGGATCAAATAATTGAACGATTAACATAATCGACACTGGTAACAATATATTACAAACTCGCAAATTTATCAAGCCCTTTTTTAAAAATAATTGAAAAAATTTTTTCTTTATGTCAACTTTTGTGTTTTTGACGTCCGCTTCCGCCCCTTATATTGCGTAAATCGTGGCCAAGCAGGGCGGATTATTTAAAACCGTTATGTTAAATCATTATGTCAATTACGGTCTCGGCCCGCTTTTGCGTCTGTTTCCGGCGGAGCCGAAGATCAGGGCTCCCGAGGCGCAGCCCGCGAAGGTAAAGCTCACGACGCTTATGACGCCGGAGGACTGTATATCCGGGCCGGCGATAATGAAGCCCACCGTCAGAAGCATCGTTACGATAACCGCCGCCGCCACGGCCGCGCAGTATAGCGTACCGGAGCGCCTTGCCCTGCCTGCCGCGGCGCCTGCTGCCAAGGCGGCGATAAAGCTCATGGCGGAGCTTATATAGCCCACGCTGCCGCCGCCCAGGTCAAAGCGGTATAATATAAACGCCGCCGGCAGAAGGGATACAAGCGCGCCCGCAAACCAGGCGGTGACCGCCGGCAGGATGAAGCCGGCGTCCGTATAGTTCCCTTTTCTGTTTGCCGTCAATAAAAACACCCCCGCACAATAAGACTGTTACATCTTATTATGCGGGGGAAGTTTTAATTCGGCTAAAGCGAAGTATTATCTTTTCTTGCGATTCCTTGCTTCGGCCTCGGCAGCCTCCATCTTGGCGGTGGTTGAGATGCCCCACTTCTTGATCTGGATGCGGACTCTGTCCTCACCGGTCTCAAAGGTGATGGTCTCCTCGGTTATCTGCACTATCTTTCCGACCATGCCGCCGATGGTAGTGATCTCATCGCCGATACTGAGTGAGTTGCGCATCTCCTCGGTCTTTTTCTTTTTCTTATTCTCTGGACGGATTATAAGAAAATAAAATACGCCGAACATGAGCACAAGCATCAGTATCATGCTGAAATTTCCGCCGCCGGCTGCGGCCTCTGTCAGGATCAAATTCATACTGGGTTTTACCTCCGAAAACAATATGGTGATATTATATACGCTATTTCGAGTAAATTCAAGATGCTAAATGCGTTTATCCAGAGTTTCCGCGAATTCGTTTCTGAAGCTGTCAAAGCTGCCGTTGTCAAGGCTCCGGCGTATCCGTACCATCAGGTCGTTATAGAAGTACAGATTGTGTGTCACCGCAAAGCGCATGGCCAGCATCTCCTCGGCCTTGAACAAATGCCGCAGATAGGCTCTGGAGTATCTCCGGCACACGGGGCAGCCGCATTCCGGGTCGATAGGCAGGCTGTCGCGCTGGTACTTTTCGTTCTTTATATTGATTATACCCGCTCTGGTGAACAGATGCCCGTGTCTGCCGTTTCTGGCGGGCATAACGCAGTCGAAGAAATCAACGCCTCGGTATACGCCTTCGATGATATTGCCCGGAGTGCCCACGCCCATGAGATATCTGGGCTTGTCCGCGGGCATATACTCCTCCACGGCCTCAATGGTATCGTACATCTCCTGATGCGTCTCCCCCACGGCGAGTCCGCCTATAGCGTAGCCGGGCAGCTCCAGCTCCGCGATGCGCTTCATGTGCTCGATGCGCAGGTCATGGAACACGGTGCCCTGGTTTATGCCGAACAGCATTTGCCCCGGGTTCACGGCCCCCTCCTGTGCGTTATACTCCGCCAGCGCCGCCTTACAGCGTACGAGCCATCTGTAGGTCCTGTCGCAGGAGCGGGCCACGTAGTCACGGGGAGAGGGTATCTTTATGCACTCGTCGAAGGCCATGGCAATATCCGAGCCCAGGTTGGACTGGATGCGCATACTCTCCTCCGGCCCCATAAAGATGTGCCGCCCGTCCACATGGGAGTTGAAGCTTACGCCCTCCTCGCTTATCTTCCTGAGCTTGGCCAGAGAAAATATCTGAAAGCCGCCGCTGTCGGTGAGTATGGGCCCGTCCCAGGTCATAAAGCGATGCAGTCCGCCCATATCCCGCACCAGCTCATCCCCCGGCCTGACGTGAAGATGGTAAGTGTTGGACAGCTCTACCTGACAGCCTATGGTTTTCAGGTCCGCGGCGGAGAGGGCTCCCTTAATAGCCCCCTGAGTGCCCACGTTCATGAACACCGGGGTCTGTATTGTGCCGTGAGGCGTCGTGAGCTCTCCCCTGCGCGCCCGCCCCTGCTTTTTTATCAGCTTAAACACCGTATGTCTCCTATTCTATGAACATCGCATCGCCAAAGGAGAAGAACCTGTATCTCTCCCTGACCGCCTCTTTGTATGCCTCCAGCACCCGCTCCCGCCCCGCAAGGGCGGAGACCAGCATAATGAGCGTACTCTCGGGCAGGTGGAAATTCGTGATAAGCGCGTCTATACATTTGAATCTGTAGCCGGGGTAGATAAAAATATCCGTCCAGCCGGAGCAGGCTGGCAGGCTGCCGTCCTCCTGGGCAAAGCTCTCCAGTGTGCGGCAGGAGGTAGTGCCCACAGCAATGACCCGTCTCCCCTGCCGCTTGGCCTCAGTGACGGCTTCAGCGGTCTCCGGCGGGATAATGCAGAACTCCGAATGCATGGGGTGGGCTTCTATTTCCTCCTCCTTCACCGGGCGGAAGGTGCCCAGACCCACGTGCAGAGTCACATAGCAGAGCTTAACGCCCTTGTTCTCTATCTTCTCCAGCAGTTCTTTAGTAAAATGCAGTCCGGCGGTAGGGGCGGCGGCACTGCCAAGCTCACGGGAGTACACGGTCTGATACCGCTCCGCGTCCTCCAGCTCCTCCCTGATGTACGGCGGCAGCGGCATCTTGCCCAGCCGCTCCAGCACCTCAAGGAAGATGCCCTCATACCGGAACCTTACGATCCTGTTTCCGCCCTCTGCCACGCTCTCCACCACGGCGCTGAGCTCACCGTCACCAAACAGCAGCTCGGTTCCCGGCTTGGTCTTGCGCCCCGGCCTGCTCAGGCACTCCCAGCAGCCCTCGCCCAGATCGCGCAGCAGCACCAGCTCCACGCCGCCGCCGCTTTTCCGGCAGCCCAGCAGTCTTGCGGGCAGCACACGGGAGTCGTTCAGGACCAGGCAGTCCCCTGCCCGCAGCAAGTCCGGCAGCTCGGAAAAATGTCTGTGGCTTGTCTGGCCGCTGCTTTTATCCAGACACAGCAGCCGGGAGCCGTCCCTCTGCTGTAAGGGAGTCTGGGCTATAAGCTCCTCCGGCAGCTCAAAATAGAAATCCGATGTCTTCAAATCGCTTCACCTGTGCTTTCAGTTTTCAGGGTATTATACCAGAAGCACCGGCGGATTTCAACGCGCATTGTCATATTCTCCGTTTGTGGGACGTATGCTTTGAGGTATAATCTATTTCAGGAGGCAGTTATGGTAAAAATTCCTATCTTCAAGGGTGCCTGCACCGCCGTGGTGACGCCATACACAGACAGCGGCATAGACTATGAGCGCTTCAAGAAGAACATGGACTACCAGTATGAAAACGGCAGCGCAGCGCTGGTAGTCTGCGGTACCACCGGGGAGAACGCCACCCAGAGCCAAAGCGAGCACGATGAGCTCATACGCATGGCTGTCAGGGAGAATCGTGGCAGGATGAGGATAATTGCGGGCATTGGCGGCAACAATACCCTCAGCGCCCTGAGAAACGCGGAAAACGCCAAAGCCAGCGGCGCCGACGGCGTACTGATGGTGACTCCGTATTACAATAAGACCACGCAAAAAGGCCTGGTAGAGCATTTCAGCTATGTGGCCGACCGTGTGGATATACCCATGATACTCTACAACGTACCCAGCCGCACCGGTATCGGCCTTACCGCCGAGACCTGTAAGACCCTGTCGCTGCATCCCAACATCAACGGCATCAAGGAGGCCTCCGGGGACATAGCACTGGGCGGGCGCATCAGAAGCCTCTGCGGCGACGACCTGTACATATGGAGCGGCAACGACGACTGCACAGTACCGCTGATGTCCCTGGGCGCTCTGGGAGTCATCTCAGTGGCCGGGAACATCGTGCCGGGCGCTGTGGCGAAGCTGTGCGCCCTGTGTCTTGAGGGTGACTTTGTGGCCGCCACGGAGCTCTATTCTAAGTATGCCCAGCTTTTTTCGGCCCTGTTCATCGAGACTAACCCCATCCCGGTGAAGGCGGCCATGAAGGCTCTGGCTATGGACTCCGGCCTGCTGCGCCTGCCCCTTGTGGATATCTCAGCGGAAAACCTACAAAGGCTGCTGGTGGTCATGCGCGAAACGGGACTGAATGTATAACTGACGTAACGGGGAGGCATTGCTGCCTCCCCGTCAGCTTGTCAAAGAAGTCCTCGCGGACTTCTTTGACAAGCTTCAACCGCCGAGCATTTTGGCCGTACACAAAATGCTGCTT
>CAYSFK010000014.1:0-30218 GCA_964430345.1 uncultured Oscillospiraceae bacterium
GCCCAACGAGGCGGAGCGGAAGGTGTACATCATCGACCAGGCGGACGCCATGAACGCCTCCGCCCAGAACGCGGCCCTGAAGCTGCTGGAGGAGCCGCCCCGGGGCGTGATGTTTTTGCTGTGCGCCGTGAACCCCGCGCTGCTGCTGCCTACGGTGCGCTCACGCTGCGCCCAGATAAGCCTCAACGGGCCCGGGGCTGAGGACGCCGACAGCGGTGCGCTGGCCCAGGAGTATCTGAAGGCTGTGGCCTCCGGCGACCCGGCCAAGCTGTTCAGCTGGTGCGCCCGGAACGACAAGCTGGACACCAGGGCCGCCGCCGCGTTTTTCGAGGCCGTCCGGCAGAGGACGGCGGACATACTGTGTGCCCGGAGAAAGAATCCGGGGCTCTCCCAAAAGCGGCTTACGGAGCTGTACGCGCTGGCGGAGCGCTGCGGGACCTATCTGCGGGTGAACACAGGAGTAAAGCATTTATTTGGCCTGCTGGCTGTGGATTCCATGCCGGAGGCGGAAACAGAGGATTGATAACTTGACTGAGGTAATAAGCGTTAAATTTAAAAACCGGGGGAAGTGCTACTACTTCTCCCCTGCCGGGCTGGATGTGAAGTCCGGGGAGCTGGTGGTGGTGGAGACCTCCAAGGGTCTGGAGCTGGCGGACTGCTTCAGGGGCAACCACATGGTGCCCGACGAGGCGGTAGTGCAGCCACTGCGCCCGCTGGTGCGCATTGCCACCGCCGACGACAGGCGGGTGGCGGAGCTGAACAAGCAGCGGGAGAAGGACGCCTTCGAGATATGCCAGAAGAAGATAGCCGAGCACGGGCTGGACATGAAGCTGGTGGACGTGGAATGCAGCTTTGAGGGCAACAAGACCATGTTCTTTTTCACCTCCGACGGGAGGGTGGATTTCCGGGAGCTGGTGAAGGATCTGGCGGGCATCTTCCGCAACCGCATAGAGCTGCGGCAGATAGGCGTTCGGGACGAGGCCAAGATGATAGGCGGCATAGGCATATGCGGCAGGCCCTACTGCTGCAGCCAGTTTTTGGACGATTTCCAGCCGGTATCCACAAAGATGGCCAAGGTGCAGTCCCTCTCCCTGAATCCCACCAAGATCTCCGGCAGCTGCGGCAGGCTGATGTGCTGCCTGCGCTATGAGCAGGAGGCCTACGAGGAGCATATCAAGAAGGTGCCCAAGCAGGGGGCCTTCGTGGAGACTAAGGACGGCTACGGCACGGCGGTGCAGGTGAACCTGTTGCGCCAGACCGTACACGTGCGGCTGGATAAGGACACCGACGACTCCATACACACCTTTAAGCCCAACGAGCTGGCGGCTGTTCCCGGCGGGCGGCCCAAGGACGGAGAGGCGCCGGTCTCGGTGCTCAGATATGTGCCGGAGCCGGAGGAGACGGACGATGAGCCGGAGGCGACGGTGAGGCCTTTCGCCGAGACGCCGACTGTGGAGGCACCGGCCGCGGCGGCCTTTACAGGCGAGCGCTCAGGCAGGAACGGCCGACGCCGGACAAAGCAGAAGCGCCCCGCCGAGGCAGCCCAGCCTGCGGAGGCAAGGAGCGAGCGCCGCGGCGCGGACAGTCAGGAGCAAAAGCGCAGAGGCTCCCGCGGCAAGAGCGGCGGGAAAACCGTGAAGGTGGAGGCCAAGGCCAAGACCCCCGGCGAGAAGCCTGCGGCGGAGACGGCGGCGAAGAAGCCGACTCCCCCGGCGGAGGCCCAGCGCAAGAGCGGCGGACGGCGGCACTACTACCGGGGCAAGGGCAAGCCCAAGGGCCCGGGCGAGGGCGGAAACGGCTGAGAATTTGGGGCGCGCTGCAAAACGAAAGTTTTGCAGCGCGCCCCCTCTTTTCTTTTTATTTTGCATTGCGCGGCAGGGGAGACTGGTGTATAATACTTGGGATATTTGTAAAATACTGTGGCGGCGCACCCCCTCCGGGTGAGCCCGCCTATATTTTACGGCAATAACTGGAGCGGCATATGAACGTCAAGCGCATCCTGAAGTTTTTAATATCTGTGGTATACGTGGCCTTTCTGGCGCTGATATGCTGCTCTCCCAACCAGAGCGTGGACGAGAGCGGCGTGAGCAAGGGGCTTCTGTCCGGGCCAAAGGTGAACTTTGAGTGCGGCTCCTTCCCGGTGGACTCCACTGAGCTGACGATGACGGTGAAAGCGGAGGAGATCTCCCGGCTGGACAGCTTCACGGCCCTGTCCTCTGTGGATCTCAGCGGCAGCAGCTGCTATAAGGAGATAGCCGACTGGGCCCAGGCCCACCCCCAGGTGGCTGTGCGCTACAGCGTGGAGTTCCCCGGCGGCGTCACCGCGGACAACAGCACCCAGAGCCTTGACCTCTCCGGGCTCACCGGCTCCGGCGCCGAGCAGGTCCGGGAGCGGCTGGCCTATCTGCCGCAGCTCACGCAGGTGGAGCTGGGCAGCTCCGCCGCCGCCGACCCGTTAAGCCCTCAGCAGCTGGCGGATATATGCAGCAGCTACCCTCAGCTTAGCTTTACCTATGAGTTCAGCGTAGCCGGCAGGCAGCTCAATCTGACGGACAGCGTGGCGGACCTGCGGGGCATTACCGGCCAGCAGGCCCAGGACGCGGCGCTGTACCTGAGCTGTATGCGGCAGCTTGAAACGGTGGAGCTGGGCACAGAGAGCGACACCGCGCCGGACACCGAGGCTATCGCCCTGCTGCAGCAGGCCTGCCCTCAGGCTCAGTTTAACTACCAGATGACCCTGTTCGGCGTCACCGTGTCACTGACGGACACGGTGCTTGACCTGAACCATGTCAAAATGGACGACGAGGGCGCGGCCGTGCGCCGGGTGATAAGCGTGATGCCCCGGCTTCAGACGCTGGACATGGACTACTGCGGAGTGTCCGACCAGGCCATGGCTTCTATCCGGGCGGACTTCCCCAATGTGGACGTGATATGGCGCATATGGTTCGGCGAAAACTACAGCGTACGCACGGACACGGAGCGCATACTGGCCTCCATGCCCTCGGTGGGCGGCGTCCTGTACGACGACGACGTATATGTGCTGCGCTACTGCACCAAGGTGAAGTACCTTGATCTGGGGCACAACGAGGACATCACCAACATGGACTATGTGGCCTTCATGCCCGACCTGGAGGTGCTGATAGTGGCCATGTCCGGCATCACCGACCTGAGCCCTCTGGAAAACTGCCCCAAGCTGGAGTATCTGGAGATATTCACCACGCCGGTGTCCGACCTTACGCCGCTGTCCGGCCTGACGGGGCTGCACCACCTGAACATACATAACTGCGAGAACCTGACGGACATCAGCCCCCTGTACTCCCTGCCCGCGCTGGAGCGGCTATGGATAGGCGCCATCACCCCCGTTCCGGTGGAGCAGGCGGCCCATATCAAGGAGCTGCTGCCCGACTGCGTACTGAACGTTACCTGTCAGGAGCAGGAGATGGGCGTGTGGCGCTACACCGCCTATGACCCGGAGGAGCCCAAGTACTACTGGGTACCCCGGTACGAGCTGCTGAGAAAGCAGATGGGCTACAACTATCAGGAGTACAGCTTCTACTGGCTGGACCCCAAATGCGGAGACGAAGCCCCGCCGGAGTACGCCGGGAAGTACGGAAACATATATGAATAAAACAATGCCTGTTGTCTCCGGCGGGGACAACAGGCATTGTTTATCAGTCGTGGGGTTCGTACAGGGGGTCGTTCCAATAGAAGGCGTAGCCCCCGTCCTCACGGTCATAGCCGAACTGCTCGCGCAGCAGCTGATAGCGGGGCTGGTTGATGAAGAAATAGGCCTTGTCGTTATAGCCGGAGTACTTCCACAGGCCGGGAACATCGTAGCCGATGACGCAGTTGGGCGCGGCCTCGTGCATCATGTCCAGCTGCTCCTGAGGCACGGGGGTGTTGCCGTCCAGCCACAGCCGCTCCAGGTCCTTAAGCCCGAACAGGGGTGAAATATCGGTAAGATTACGCATATTCTCCAGCTCCAGATGCCTCAGCTTATAGCTGTTTTTCAGGAAGCTGATGTCGCTGATGGGCGTGGTGAATATCTCCAGATACTCCAGCTCCGGGCAGTTGGCCAGAGCGGAGAAGTCCGTACACTGCTCAAGCATGGCCAGGATGGCCACCTCCAGCTTGGTCATATAGCCTACGAAGGATACATCGGTCAGGTTATAGTTGTGGCCGATGTCCAGATACTTCACGTCGGTGCAGTACTTCAGGCTGCCGGTGTTGTCGTTGAGCAGCTCGCCGCCTACGGAGGGCTTGGAGGCCAGAATTTTCTCCACATCCGTGCGTACGCTGTACTTGCTGCCGAACCAGACCCGCCAGACCACCTTCACATTGGGGAAGCTGTCCCTGATGGCGGCCATGTCCTCATCGCCCACGCCGCAGAAGTCCATGTCCAGATAGCTGAGGTTGGGCATACAGGCTATCACCTGCCGCACCAGCGCGCCTCTGTCGTCAATGGTGATGTGGTTGAGATCCATACGGCTGTCCGCCAGGCGGAAGCTCTTGCCGTAGAGGGTGAAGCCAAAATCCAGGTCGGCCTGGGGGGCGGCGTCCTCCAAAAGCTTGATGTCCCCCCAGCCGAGGCCATACCGCTCCTCGCCCAGAGCTATCATCGTGACCTTGGGCAGACAGGCCAGACAGCGCAGAGCCTCCGGCAGATCCTGCCCGGTGATCGTGGAGAAATCCACCTGGCTGACGTCGTTTGCCACAGTCTCCCCGCTAGGCAGCGGCACCGTATAGCGCACAGCCACCTGGGGATGGGCCGCGGCCCAGGCGCAGACCTCCTCAAAGTCGGCGCTGCCGGAAAGGTCGGCGGACTGCAGCAGGGTGAACTTATCCAGCAGCGCCGTCTCCCCCGGCTCCAGCGCCATAGTCAGCTCCGTCTGGTCAACGGTGCAGTCGCCGGCGGCAAAGCTGACCGTCTCGGGCTTGGGCGTGAATATCTCCTTGACCCCCTCGCCGCCGCCACCACCGCAGGCGGACAGCAGCAGGGCGGACAGAGCCGCCGTTATCAGGACGGCCCACAGCTTACAAAAACGCAGTTTCATTTTCTGCCTCCTTGGAACGATATCCGGATACTCAGTATATCAAAGGGCCCCGGTTATTTCAAGACTTTTGACCTGCCCCGCTTCCAGCCCCGGGGCCAAAGAGAAAGACCACTCTGCCCAGGATATCCCCGGCGTTCACCGGGCCTATCTGAGCGTAACGGCTGTCCACGCTGACAGTGAGATTGTCGCCCAGCATGAAATACACGTCCTCCGGCAAAATGAAGGGCGTCTCACCCAGCTCCGCCATACGCAGGGATTCCTCCGGCAGCCGGGCGCGGGCCACGCCGTTTATGTACAAAACGCCGTCCTTCGCCAGCAGGCTGTCCCCGGCCACGGCGGCAGCGCGCTTGACAAGGCCGCCCAGCTCACCGCTGCTAAAAAGCAGGATATCCCCGGCGCGGTAATCACGGGCCCGTTTGTCCACCAACGCCAGCTGCCCGTTGCGGCAGGCGGGGGCCATGGACTCCCCGCTTATCAGCAGAAGCTGATAATGATAGGCGGAGACATACCAGGCCAGAGCCGCGATTACCGCCAGCGTGAGCAGATAAGCTGTCAATGACTTGTTTTTCATGGCGCCTCCACTCTGTTTTCCCGCCTTTTATTATATACCTGGGACAGCGCGAAGTAAAGCCCTCCGCCCTGCCCGGCGCAATCCGCTCTTGAATAATGGCGGCAAATGCAGTAGAATATTACGACGTCTCAACTATGGCTAAAAATCAGATGAAAGAATGATACGACCGATATATGGACGCTTTATACTCCTTTCTGGGCCGGGTGATGGAGCTGTGCTTCCGGCTCTGCGGCAGCTACGGGCTGGCAGTGACGCTCTTCACGCTACTGACAAAGATAATACTCCTGCCCGTTTCCGTATGGATGCAGCGCAATAGCATTGCCATGGTCAGGCTGACGCCGGAGCTGAACCGGCTGAAGCTGAAGTATTATGGGGACAAGGACGCCGTCGCGGAGCAGCAGCAGGCGCTGTACAGGCGCGAGCATTATCATCCGCTGCTGGGCGTAGTTCCCATGTTTATCCAGCTTCTGCTGCTGCTGGGCGTTATCGGCGCTGTGCGGCAAATGCTGGCAGGCACGGGCAGTCTGCTGTCCGTATATCCCATCCATCTGGATGGGATACGCAAGCTCGGGATGCCCTTGGCGGCAGGCGTATCCGCGCTGGCGCTGGGCCTTGCCCAGAACAGGCTGAACCCGCTGCAGCGGGAACAGACCCGGGCGGGACAATTGGGCACCAATGGCCTGTCCATAGCCATATCCCTGACACTGGGCGCCTTTGTACCGATGGGTGTGGGGCTGTACTGGATATGCTCCAACCTGTTCACCATCCTGCAGCAGCTTCTGTTGAACGCCATAGCGCCGCCGGAAAAGTATATAGACTACGCCGTGCTGGAGGAGAGTCGGAAGGCGCTTTCAGGCCTGGATTCCCTTGGCGGCAAGGTATCCCCAGAGGACAGGAAGCGGGAAAGAGCAGACTACAAGCGTTTTTTCTCGGTGGCCAACAAGCATCTGGTGTTCTATTCGGAGAAAAGCGGCTTTTATAAGTATTTTCAGGATGTTATTGAGGAATTGCTGCGCCGCTCGAACGTTACGATACACTATGTGACCAGCGACCCCGGGGATCGGATATTTGAAACGGCAAAGCAGCAGCCACGTATCCGGCCATACTACATAGGAGAGAAAAAACTCATCACTCTGATGATGAAGATGGACGCGGACATGGTGGTAATGACCATGCCGGATCTGGACAACTTCCATATCAAGCGCAGCTATGTGCGCAAGGATATCGAGTACGTGTATATGTTCCACGGTATAGCCAGCACGAATATGGTGGTCAGAAAAGGCTGCTTTGACAATTATGATACGCTGCTTTGTGTGGGGCCGCATCAGGTAAGAGAACTGCGGGAGGCCGAGAATATGTACGGGATGCCGGCAAGGCGGCTGGTGGAGTGCGGCTACGACCTTATTGCAAAGAGAGCCGCAGAATACGCAGGCTGTGAGCATCTCGTGCGGGAAACGCCCAGCGTGGTGATAGCCCCCTCCTGGCAGCCGGACAACATCCTGGACAGTTGTCTTGATCCTCTGGTGGAGGCGGTCAAAAGCGCGGGCGTGCGTATAACCATTCGCCCACACCCGGAATACATAAAGCGTTTTCCCAACCGCACGGAGGCGATCTGCAGCTTATACGGCAGCGGCAGCCCGGTGCTGGTGGATCTGGATTTCTCTCACAGCATCCAGGACTACGACCTGCTCATAACCGACTGGTCCACCGTAGCGTATGAGTTTTCTTTCATAACGCTGAAGCCGGCCCTGTTTATAAACACGCCGCCGAAGGTGCTCAATGAGGAATATGTCAGGTATTCACGGCTGCCGGCAGACATCTCGTGGCGCGATAAGGCGGGTATGTCTCTGGATATGGACAAACTGGACAAGGCCGGCGTCGCCGTCAGGGACCTGCTGTTGAAAAGTGATGCATACGTGAAAAGCATCGATTCTCTGCGCCGCGAGGCTATATTCAACTTTGACGGCGGCAGCGGGGCCGAAGGCGCACGGTATATACTGGGCGTCCTGTCCTCCGGGGCAAAAGCACGCCGCTCCGGAACAGACTGACGGACACACACGGAGGCTTTATGATTAAGACAGGTACCGCCGCCGACACGGCCGCGGCAATGGCGTATATCGGAGAGGATTACAGGGCGTGTTTGTACCTGTACGCCGACCTCTGGTACTGTGGGCCGGACAACCCCAATATCAGGCTTTGGCTGTGCCAGCGCGAAAGCAGGCTCACGGCGGTATTGCTGCGCTACTACGACTGCATCCACCTGTACAGCCGCGATGGCGACTATGACGTCTCAGAAGTGGCGGCGCTGCTGCGGGAGGAGTCCGCCTCCGTTATCAGTGCGCCGGAGCAGGACATACTGCGGCTTCAGGAGTTTTTCCGGGAGGACTATTACCCGGAGTATATGCAGATCTTTACGCTGTCCCGGCTGCCGGAGAACGCAGATCTGAGCGGCATACGCACAGCGGACAGGGAGACGGTGGCGCGGCTGGCGGACTTCCTGTATCAGGATCGCATCTATAATGAGGCATATTCCCTGGATACCCTCAGGGCGCAGATGCTGGACAGATACGACAGCGGCTTTTGCCGCTACGTATGCGCCATGGATGGCAATCGTATCGTCGGCTGTGAGATGTCCAACGCCGAAACCGACAAGGTAGGTGTTTTGGGCGGCCTTATGGTCAGCCCCGAGTACGGACGGCGCGGATGGGGGAAGAAGCTGATATACGCCAGCTTCGGGATGATACTCGGCACCGGCAAGACAGCCTATACGTATGTGGCGGTGAACAACAGCCAGTCCATGCTGCTGCACCGGAAATGCGGACTGCTCCCCTGCGGTATGCACGGAAAGCTGATACGAAAGAGCAGGCTTCCTTTGTAAGGCAACGTTGCCGCAGGGCAGGATAAGAAAGGGGATGTGATATTTCGTGCAGGCGTTGATGTTGGCCGCCGGTATGGGGCGGCGGATGGGCAAATACACCGAGGAGTGCACCAAGTGCATGATAAACGTAGGCGGGATCACTCTGCTCGAGAGGGCGGTGGACGCGCTCCGCGAAGCCGGTATCAGGAAGTTCGTCATGGTAGTCGGCTGGGAAGGCGACAAGCTGGTGAAGTTTATCCGTGAAGCCTTCGATGACATGGAGTTCACCTTCATTTACAACCCGGACTACGAGCAGACAAATAACATATACTCTCTTTACCTTGCGCGGGAGGCGCTGGCCGGAGACGACACTATACTGCTTGAATCCGACCTTGTTTTTGACAGAAGCCTTATCCGCAGGATCGTGGAGGCCCGGGAGAAGAATCTTGTCGTCGTGGCCAAGTATGAGCAGTGGATGGACGGCACCGTCGTTACCCTCGGCGGAGACGGGACGATACGCGATTTCATATCTAAAAGCGAGTTCACGTACCTGAACGCCGGGGACTACTATAAGACCGTAAACATATACAAGTTCAGCCGGGAGTTTTCGCAAAGCCAGTATATCCCGTTCCTGGAGGCATACATTACGGCATACGGGAAGAACCAATACTATGAGACGGTGCTGAAAGCCATAGCGCATATCTCAAACGCCCAGTTAAAGGCCTTTGTTCTGGAAGGGCTCTCCTGGTATGAGGTAGACGACGCCCAGGACCTGGATATTGCGAATACGCTGTTTGCTCCCCAGGCCCACAAACTGTACGCGTATGAGCGCCACTTCGGCGGGTATTGGAGATTCCCCGGACTCAAGGATTTTTGCTATCTGGTGAATCCGTACTTTCCGCCGGAACGGATGCTGGACCAGATTAAATATTTCTTTGACCCGCTGCTGACGCAGTACCCCTCCGGGATGAGCATTCAAAAGCTTGTGGCGGGGAAGATGTTTAAGGTCAATGAGGACTATCTTCTGGTGGGCAACGGCGCCGCCGAGCTTATCAACGTCCTGGGGCGTTTGATAAAAGGCAGGCTGGCCGTACCCATCCCGGCCTTTAACGAGTATATCCGATGCTTTGGTGACTGTGAAATAGTCCCCATTGACTCCGGGGGATCCGGCTTCAGGCTTGATAAAGAAAGCCTGAAGCACGCGGCGGAGCAGGCCGATGCTTTGGTAATAGTCAACCCGGACAACCCCAGCGGCAGCTTTCTGACGTACGGGGAGCTGTCAGAGGTGCTGGATCGCTGCAGGGAATGCGGCACGCTGTGCGTCGTGGATGAATCGTTCATCGATTTTTCACGGCCGGATATCAGGTATACTCTGCTCAAAGACGAGGTGCTGGTAGCGCATCCTGGCCTGGTGGTAATAAAAAGCATAAGCAAATCCTACGGTGTTCCGGGGCTGCGTCTCGGCGTACTTGCCAGCGCAGACACAGACCTGCTTTCAAAGCTCAGAGACTGTCTTCCCATATGGAACGTCAATTCCTTTGCGGAATACTTTTTGCAGATATACTCCAACTATGCCTCCGGGTATGTGGCAGCCTGCGACAAAATAGTCGAGCAGCGGGAAAAGCTGGAGGCTGCCCTTAGCGGGATTGCTTATCTGGAGGTATACCCGTCTCAGGCCAATTTCGTAATGTGCCGGGTAAAGGAGCCTTATCGGTCAAAGGCTCTCGCAACGCAGCTACTGACCCAGAACAACCTTTTGATAAAGGACTTGTCGGAGAAAAGCGGCTTTTCGGGAGGGCAGTATATCCGCGTCGCGGTAAAGGACGAGAGTGAAAACCGGCAGCTATATGAGGCCTTGAAGGCCCAGGAATAACAAACTGTGGAGGAGACAGAAAACATGAAAGCATTCCTTATCATACTCAACACCATCTGCTTTGCGATAATACTCATGACCCCAGCATACGCTTACCTGGACCCCTCGGTGATGACATACACCATCCAGATAATCGCCGGAGTTGTGGTGGCCGTGGGCGCTGTCGTGGGCATCTACTGGCGCAGGGCGAAGAAAAAGATCCGGGATTCCCTCGGCATCGACGAGAACGCCAACAAGGAAATCGAGGACGATGTGGTGGAGATATCCGAGGACGAGAAGTAACTCTGGGCGGACACGCCGACGGCGGCGATATGGGCTGCTCTTGTGTCGGCGCCCGGCCTATGCTATAATACAGGCATTCTTTATGAGCTTCCGGAGGCAATAAGTTGAATGCTACGAAGAGAACAAGCCTGAGGACGTGGATAAAACCCTTGCTCCTTTCCCTGTGCTGCGCGTTTCTGCTGCTGATATACGCGCCCTTTGAGCTGTATTTGACCAATCAGGAGGATTTCTGGTTCACGTCCGGGATGCTGCTGCCTATGGCGCTGCTGATGTTCGCGGGCTGCACCGTCCTTGCGACGCTGGCGCTGCTGCTGGGGCGCAGGATAAACGAGAAGCTTTACCGCGTCCTTTTCGCCGCCGGCGCCGTCCTGTTTATCTGCTCCTATGTTCAGGGCAATTTCCTGGTGTCCTCCCTGCCCCTCATGAACGGGAAGCCGGTGGACTGGAACGCCTATCCCATTGAGAGGCTGCAGACCGTCCTGCTCTGGCTGATCGTCGCGGCGCTGGCGGCGCTTCTGATAAGGAAGCTGGGCTTCGCCAACTTCGAGAAGGGCGCCTGCCTGCTGGCGGGAGCGGTCAGCCTCATTCTGACCATAACGCTGGTCACTCTGTCGCTGTCCTCCCAGGCCCCCGATAAATCCACAGCTCTGACCACCACGGACAAGGAGCTGCACCGGATGTCCGGGGACAGGAACTTTATCATACTCATTCTGGACGCCGTAGACGGCAGCGAGTTTAAGCGCATACTGGCCGAGGGAGACAATCAGGACGTTTTTCAGGATTTTACATACTACGAAAACACCGTGGGCTCCTATCCCTACTCCCGCTGCGCCCTGCCGCTGATCGAGAGCGGGAAATGGTACGAGTCGGATGTGCCTTTCTCGGAGTACCTGCCCGCCGCGCTGCTTAGCTCTCCCCTGCTGAACAGAGCGGAAAGCGAGGAATACAGCATCGGCCTTTACACCACCATGAACGACCCCTATCTCCAAAAGGAGAGCTTTGAGGGCCGATACGTGAATATGCTGGAGGACGCCCCGGCTATCGGCTCACAGAGCTTTGCCTGCAAGCTGCTGCTGAAAATGGGCATAATAAAATACGCGCCCTGGGATCTGAAATTCCTGGGCTATGACCTGTACGGGCGGCTTACGGAGAACCGGGTATACAAGGGCGAGGACGGCGTGAACTATTTCAGTGACTCCGACCGGGCCTTCTACCTGCATATGCAGCAGCAGGAGCCCTTTGAGCTCGCCGCGGAAAAGTGCTTCAAGCTTATTCATCTGGAGGGCTCCCACGAGCCCTACGATCTGGACGCCGACGTGAACCCCGTGGCCGACGGCAGCTATCAGGACAAGATACGGGCCTCCATCAAGACCGCCGGGCAGTATTTCACGGCACTGAAGGACAGCGGCCTGTACGACAATTCCGTTATCGTGGTCATGTCCGACCATGGCTACGCCGTGGGCTACGAGGGCAGCAATATGCAGCAGAATCCCATCCTGCTGATAAAGGGCGTCGACGAGCGCCACGATATGCAGACCTCCTCCGCCCCCATCTCCTACGACGATCTGCAGGACGCATTCCTGCTGTTGATGGACGGGAGCTCCGGCGATAAGGTGTTCCCCTGGCAGGAGGGCGACGAGCGGGAGCGGCGCTTCATGTTTTACGACGCCGTGCATATGGACTTTACGGAGTATGTCCAGACCGGCCACGCCGCAGACATGAGCACCATGCTGCCCACGGGAAGGACCTTCACCGCGTCCCGATAGACCGTTATTCAAGACCGGGCCGTGATAAAACAAATATGAGCAGCGCAATGCAGCGGAGAAACAGACAGCATGAATTTCAGACAACTCACTATCAACGATATCGATACCCTGCGCCCGTACTTTGACGGGCTCAGCTCCAACACCTGCGACTTCACCGTAGGCGGTATGTTCATGTGGCGGGACTATTTCAGGATGGAGTTCGCCCTTTGGGAAGGCGTTTTCCTCTCCCGGCTCTATGACGAGGACGGGAAGATGTTCTATAACCTGCCTCTGGGCCCGGATATGGAAACGGCTCTGGCGGAGCTGTGCCGGAGAGAGCTGGAGAAATCGGCCTCCATCAGCTTCTGCACGATACCGGAGGAGTATCTGCCCATGTTTCTGGCTCTGGGGCGGCGGATAAGCGCCTTTCCCGAGACACAGTTCTACGATTATCTCTACCTTGCGGAGGATATGAGAGAGCTGCGGGGCAAGAAATACAGCGGGCAGCGCAATCAGATAAGCCAGTTTCAGCGCAGCGTTGAGGACTGGGCCTTCCAGCCGCTGACGGCGGACAACCTGCGGCGGGTGCGGGAGTTCTTTACGGCTGCCCATCCTTTGAGCCCCGACCCCACCAACTATGAGAGCGCCGAGAACGCCGCCGTGCTGGAGGTGCTGGATAACCCGGACAAATACCGGATGCTGGGGGGCGTACTCACCGCCAACGGTACCGTAACGGGCTTCTCCCTGGGCGAGAAGATAGGCGACACCCTGTACACCCATATAGAAAAGGCGGACAGGAACATCCGGGGCGCCTACCAGATGCTGACGCATCAGTTCGCCCTGAGATACGCCGACGGCGACGTGCGCTTCATAAACCGGGAGGAGGACATGGGTGACGAGGGGCTGAGAACGGCAAAGCTGGCCTATCACCCGGCGCAGCTGCTGAAAAAGTACACCGTAGAGGTTTTTTAATTATCTGACGACGGAGAGAACGGATGGATGTTCTCTCCGTTTTATCTACTGTTTGACATTGACAGGCCGATGTAATAGAATAGAAGCGGAATCTGTTTGTTATGCGGGGCGCGGAGCCTTGCAGGAAAGGATGGGCTATGGGATGTACCAAAACGGAGTATCAGAACTGTCTGAAGATACTCGGCGAGGAGCTGCTCCCGGCCATGGGCTGTACCGAGCCCATCGCGGTGGCGTACTGCGCCGCTGTGGCCAGGGAAACGCTGGGGACCGTGCCGGACAAGGTGGAGGTCTGGGCCAGCGGGAACATCATCAAAAACGTCAAGAGCGTGATAGTGCCCAACACCGGCAGGCTGCGGGGCATAGCCGCCGCGGCGGCGGCGGGCATCGTAGCCGGAGACGCCTCAAGGCAGCTTGAGGTCATATCCTCCGTATCCGCCGAGAAGCAAAAGGAGATAACCCAGTTTCTGGAGCGTGTGCCCATCTCGGTAGCCTTGGCCGAAAGCGGGCTCATCTTCGATATCGTGGTCTGCGTACACAGCGGCAGCTCCTACGCCAAGACCCGCATAGCTAATTACCACACCAACCTGATACTCATAGAGAAGGACGGGCAGCTTCTTAAATCCCTCTCCCCCCAGTCCGACGGCGGGGAGGCGCTGACCGACAGAAGCTTTTTGTCGGTGTCGCTTATACTGGACTTTGCCAACACCGTGGCCATTGAGGACGTGAAGGAGCTGCTGGACAGGCAGACAGCCTACAACATGGCCATAGCGGAGGAGGGGCTTCGGGGCGACTGGGGGGCCAACATCGGCTCGGTGCTGCTGTCAGCCCGTCCGGAGGACCTGAAATACAGGGCCGCCGCCATGGCCGCCGCCGGCAGCGACGCGCGGATGAGCGGCTGCGAGCTGCCGGTGGTGATAAACTCCGGCAGCGGCAACCAGGGCATCTCCGCCTCGGTGCCGGTGATAGTATACGGCCGGGGCATAGGCGCCTCTCAGGAGAAGATATACAGGGCGCTGGTGCTCTCGAACCTTATCGCCATCCACCAGAAAACCGGCATAGGCAGGCTCTCCGCCTTCTGCGGCGCCATAAACGCGGGGGTGGCGTCGGGCTGCGGCGTGGCCTATCTGGAGGACGGCTCCCTCACAGCCATATCCCACACCCTTGTGAACGCCCTGGGCATAGTCTCCGGCGTGGTATGCGACGGGGCCAAGCCCTCCTGCGCCGGGAAGATATCCACCGCCGTGCTCTGCGGCTTTCTGGGCTTTGAGATGTACCGCCAGAATCAGCAGCTTCTGGGCGGCGACGGCATTGTGAAAAAGGGCGTGGAGAACATGATAAAGAGCGTGGGTCGGCTGGGCCGGGAGGGCATGAAACAGACCGACGTGGAGATACTGCACATCATGCTTGAGGATGAGTAAATAAATATATTTGGAGGTATCGTTCAGGTGAACAGAGAAGAACGCATCCGCGCGGTGCTGGAGGGCAGGACCCCCGACAGGCTGCCGGTATCGGTATGGATGCATATGTCCGATGTGGACCAGGACCCGGTGTCACTGGCGGAGGCCCTGTGCGGCTTCAACGAGAAGTACGACTACGACTTTATAAAGATGATGCCCTGCGGGGCGTACATGGTGCCGGACTGGGGCGCAAAGCTCCAGATATTCGCCGATAAGTACAAGGAGGCGGAGATAGGCGCGCCGGGCATAAGCTGCGTTGAGGACTATATGAGGCTGGAGCCTCTGCCCGCCATATACGGCAACTGGGGCCGCACACTGCAGCTGGCCCAGCGGCTGAGCAAGCTGGTCAAGCCCAACACCCCCTACATACAGACCATATTCACCCCGGCCACCACCCTGAAAAAGCTGGCCGGTACGCCGAGGCTGGCAAAGGACATGGTGGAAAACCCCGGGGCGGTGCATCAGGCTCTGGACGTTATCACCGAGACTACCGTGAACTTCGTAAAGGCCAACATCGAGGCGGGAGTCTCCGGCTTCTTCCTGGCCACCCAGTGCGCCACCTACGACTTTATGACCGACCTGCAGTTTGCAGAGTTCTGCAAGCCCTATGACGGGAAGGTCATCCGGGCCTTCAGCGGGGAGACCTGGTTCAACGTGTTCCACATCCACGGCGGCAACATCATGTTCGACGCCGTGAAAGATTACGACTGCAACGTGCTCAACTGGCACGACCGCTACACCCCGCCCAGTCTCGCCCAGGCCAGGGAAAAGACCGGCAAGGTGTTTCTCGGCGGTCTGCGGGAGGTGCCCACCATCATAGGCAGCCGCCTGTCCTACGACAGCATTCTGGCCACCGAGTCCGCGGATGGCATAGAGCGCCACGTCCGCGAGGCGGCGGACATGGTGGGCGGCAAGGGGCTCATAGTAGGCCCCGGCTGCGTGGCCGACCCCCGCTCCCCGGAGGAGAACCTGAGAGCCGTGCGCCGGGCCGCGGCGCAGTACAAGCTGTGATCCCTCTCTTTCAGGCGTGAAAGAGAAATAAAATATATGGAGGCAAATATGAAAAAGACTATTACAGCGCTTGTCCTGGCTGTGCTTATGCTGCTGAGCCTTGCGGCCTGCGGCGCGCAGCCCGCCGCCCCGCAGGAGGCTCCGGCCGCCGCCGACCCCAATTGGGACGTGGTGCGCCCGGAGGGACTTCCCGAGGGCTTCCCCACCCAGGAGATACAGTACATCTACCCCTTCGGCACCGGCTCCATGCAGGATGTTTACATCCGCGTACTGGCTGAGAAGATCAAGAACATGGAGGGCTGGAGCCACGGCATAGTGGTGCAGCAGAAGGAAGGCGCCAGCGGCGATATCGGCTGGAGCTACGCCATATCCCAGAAGCCCGACGGGTACACCCTGTTCTTCGCGCCCACCGCCCAACAGATAACCGCCATTGGTCTGGGCAAGGACTACACCGCAGACAACATGGAGTATATCTTCAACATGATGACCGACCCCGGCTGCGTTGGCGTGGCGGCAGATTCCCCCTACAACACCCTTGAGGAGCTGCTGGAGGCCTCCAAGACCAAGCCCGTAAACATCGGCGTCACCTCCACCACCGGCGGCGAGGGTCTGGCCTGCATACAGCTGCAGAGAGCGGCCGAGGGCTCCCAGCTGACCATGGTGCCCTTTGACGGCGAGCCCGAGGTGCTCACCGCGGTGGCCGGCGGCCACTGCGAGGCCTTCTGCCTGAACGTGGGCGACTGCCTGACCTTCCTGGAGGACGGCTCCGTGAAGCTGCTGGCCGTAGGCACCGAGAGCCGATACGACCGCTACCCCGACGTGCCCACCTATCAGGAGAGCGGCTATGACGTTATACAGGCCAACTCCCGGGCTATCGCCGCTCCCGCCGGCACCGACGCCGCCATAGTCAAGTATCTGTCCGACTGCTTCATGGCTGCCGCCGCCTCCGAGGACGTGAAGGAGCAGATGTCCGCTATGGACGTGCCCTATGATGCCATGGACCACGAGACCGCCACCGTTCACTTCGACGCGCTGTTTGAATCCTACATGGCCGTATGGAAGGACTCGCCCTGGATGTGAGCCGCGGCATACTTCCAAGCGCTGACTGACCGGCGAGCCTGCCCCCTGGGGTGCCGTTTTCATGGGGCAGGCTCGCTTTTTACGTACGGCAAGCGTACATATTCTCCGCTAAGGGGGCTAACCGGATGAAAAAGAAAAAATTCAACATGAATATCCTCTCCTGCATATTCGAGCTGACGCTGGCGCTGGTGTTCTTTATATCCACCTTCGCCATAAAGGAGCCGGATTCCCGGCTTGTGCCCCGCTGTCTCTGCGGGCTTATCGCCCTGCTCTGCGGCGTCTTTCTCTACCAGATACTGTTCGGCAAGTACAAGGACGAGGAGCTGGATTTTTCCGGCACCTGGCGGGCCATGCAGATGGGTATAGTCATAGTGGGCTACATCCTGCTCAACTACCTTTTCGGCTTCTACATCGCGTCGGTGGTGTTTTTGCCGGTGGGTATGCTGTTTCTGGGACAGCGCAACTGGAAGGCCATTGTGGGCGTCTCCGCCGGGCTGCCGCTGCTGATATACCTGTTCTTTGACCTGCTGCTGACCATGCAGATGCCCCAGGGCGTATTCTTTTAAGCGGGAGGCGACGGGATATGGATAACAATATACTCTCATACTTTTTGCAGATATTCACCTGGCAGAACCTGCTGTGGCTGTGCATCGGCTCCGTGATAGGCGTGGTGCTGGGCGCGCTGCCGGGTATGTCCGCCGACACCGGCATAGGCATTTTTCTGCCGCTGACCTTCTCCCTGCCGCCGGTTACGGCGCTTATCACTCTGGGCGCCATATACGTGTGCGGCGCCTACGGCGGGAACATTACCGCGGTGCTGGTGAACACGCCGGGCACCTCCGACTCCCTGTTCATGACCCTGGACGGCTACCCCATGACCCTCAAGGGCGAGGGGCTGAAGGCCATCGGCGTGACCACGCTGACCGCCTTCATAGGCGGCGTCATAGGCTGCGTTGCCCTGCTGTTCATTGCGCCGCCTCTGGCCAAGATAGCGGTGATGTTCGGGCCCTTTGAGCTGTTTCTGACAATAATGATGGGCATAATCATAATCATCGGCATTGTCAGGGACTGCGCGCTGAAGGGGCTTATGAGCGCCGCTCTGGGCTTTCTGTGCAGCCTTATCGGGCTGGACGGGCTCACCGGTATGCCCCGCTTCACCTTCGGCATTGCCGGGATATACGACGAGCTGCCCCTGCTGCCGGTGGTGCTGGGGATGTTCGCCTTCTCCCAGGTCTTTGTGCTCATTGCCGAAAACCGCAAATCCATCGTCATAGGCGATGAGAGCATGAAGGGCAGCGTGTGGCTGAGCAAAAAGGAGATAAAGCACCTGAGCTGGGAGACTATCCGCTCCTCGGTTATAGGCACGGTGGTGGGCATCATCCCCGCCGCCGGGACTACGGTGGCGGCCGGTATCTCCTACAATCTGGCAAGGAACGCGGACCCGGACCCCAGCTCCTTCGGCAAGGGCAACCCCAAAGGGCTGGCCACCGTCTCCGCCGCCAACAACGGCGTGGTGGGCGGCTCGCTGGTGCCGCTGCTGACTCTGGGCATACCGGGCAACGCCACCTCCGCCCTGTTTCTCAGCGGACTGCTGATACACGGGCTGGCCCCCGGCACCCAGCTTTTCACCACCAACGCCCGCTATGCCTACGGGCTTATATTCGGCCTGCTTCTGGCGAACTTCTTTATCCTGATATTCGGCTTCTTCGGCGCCCGCTGGTACGCCAAGATAACCAAGCTGCCCAGCAGCATACTTATACCAATAATCACGGTGCTGTGCATCCTTGGCGCATTCAGCTACCGCTGCCTCGCCACCGACATGGTCATCGTGCTGGTGTTCGGGCTGGTGGGCTACTACATGGACAGGGCCAAGTACCCCATCGCACCCTTTGTGCTGGCCTTCGTGCTGGGCAAGAGCGCGGAGATAGACCTGCGGCGGGCGCTTATACTCATGGGCAGCAACGCCTCCGCCACCATACTGCGGCCCCTGCCCCTGCTGCTTATCGCCATTGACCTGTTCATGCTGATAATGCCCTTCTGGGGAGACATAAAGAAAGCCTTCAAAAAGAAAAAGTCTTAAGCCGTCCATGGCGGCAGAGCGGAGAAAGATAGATGCTGTATCTCCTTCTTGCGATACTGGCCTCGGCCAGTCTGAACATATTCTTCAAGATAACCGAGAGCCGCAACAACGGCGACAGATACGGGCTGTCACTGGTGAATCAGGCCACGGCCTTCCTGCTGTCCCTGTTTTTTGCCAGAGGCCTGCCCCTGTTCAGCACAGGCTGGTTTACATCCATGGCGCAGGAGTGGAGCGGCGTATTCTCCGCCGCCGGCGGTGAGTTCGGGGAGAGCGCCTCCCTGGGCTTCGCGGTGCTGGTGGCCCTGCTGGCCGGGGCTATGAGCTACATATGCGTGGTGGTGCTCCAGGCCAGCACGGCAAAAAACGGCAGCGCCCTCACCGTGGCCTTTAACAAGGTGGGTGTGCTTATCCCGGCCCTGCTGTCTCTGCTGTTCTTCGGCGAGGTGCCCTCGGTGTGGCAGGCGGTGGGCGTGGCCGTATCCGTATGCGCCATACTGATGGTATACCTGCAAAAGGGCGAAGGCACCGCCGGGGCCGTGAAGCTGCTGCTCATAGGCACCATGTGCGCCGGCGGCTTCATGGATTTTATCTCCAAGATATACGAGGTCTACGGCAGCGCCTCCGGCGAAAAGACCTTCCTGCTGTATCAGTACCTTATCGCCACTGTGATAGCGCTGGCGGTCTTTCTGAAAAACCGCAGCCGCGTGGGTAAGACCGAGCTTATCTTCGGCGCTGTGACCGGCGTGATATATCAGCTTATCTCCAAGTTCCTGCTGCGCTCGCTGAGCTATCTGTCGGCCTTCGTGGTGTTCCCGCTGTTCTCCGTGGGCGTGATACTGACGGTGAACATAGTGAACCTTCTTGTGTTCCGGGAAAAGCTGACCCGCCGCCAGTACGGGGCCATAGGGCTGATGCTGCTGGCCTGCGTACTGCTGAACCTGTAGAACAACATAAAACTATACAAAGACCGACGGCTCACGAAAGCCGTCGGTCTTTGTATTTGGGTATTCGGATATACCGCAGTCAGTTCTGTTTCGCCCAGGCAACGATGTCGCTGACATCCCAGCTGGCGGGCTCGCCGTCGCCGGTGGAGGCCATATGGAGGGTGGCCCGCTCCTGCATATTCAGCTCGCCCTTGCTCATGAGGCGGGAGACTATCTCCTTATCCTTCAGGCTCATTATAAGCCTGAAATGGAGAGGCAGCTTTTTGATATGGAAGCCGCCCTGCTTGGAGAATACCGCGATGCTGTCGGGAATGTTGTTGCTCTTGCGGGCAAAGGCGGCGCTCTCGTCGGTGACGGCGCCCATGCCCACCTGCACCACGGCGGCAATGTCGTACTTCTCCATGGCCTTCTTCAGACCCACCACACCGGCGGCCAGAGTCCAGCCCACATAGATCACCTTTCCGGCGGGAGCGGCGGCGCCCATGGGAGCGGCGGAGACGCCCAGGGCCTGCGCCACGTCCCTGGCTATTTTCTCGCAGGAGCCTGTCTTTGAATTATAGATTATTCCGGCTATCATATTTAAGTCTCCTTTTTGTTTGGTTAAGCCAATTATACCATAGGCAGTGGGTTTTTCAAGAGAGTATTTCACGGTCGGCGCCCCGGACAGGCAGGCGCTTTTTGCCCCGTCCGTGTCGCTTTTCCCCGTTAAACTTGACAATTCGTTTGTTATTAAACAAGCAATATTTACAAAATTATACTTTAAGGCTGTGAAAATATAGACAAAGCGCCGGGGCTGGAGTATAATGCAGACGAAATAAAGCGACACATATGTCGCTTTTCGGAAATTATTATTAGGAAGTGATGGACATTGGCAAAACAGTATGACGCTATCGTCATAGGCGCCGGCAACGGCGGCATGATCGCGGCCTGCACTCTGTCGCAAATGGGCTTTCACACGCTGCTGGTGGAGAAGAACAGCTCGCCCGGGGGCTGCGCCGCCAGCTTTGTGCGGGGGCGCTTTGAGTTCGAGGCGGCGCTGCACAATCTGCCCGGCGTGGGCGAGGGCATAGCCGCGGGAGACATCGGTATGCTCTTTAAACGCTTCGGCGTGAAGCGCAACTACTACCCCATCAAGGACTCCCTGCACTTCATCGTGGAGGGCGAAAACCCCGTGGAATTCTGCGCGGACGTGGGCCGGGAGAACTTTGCCCGGGAGGCGGAGAGGCTTTGCCCCGGCTGCGGCGACTCCTTCTGGCGCTTCTGCGACCTCTGCGACGAGCTGAACAAGGCCCTGGAATACCTCTCCGGCTGCAAGGGCAGGCCGGACATGGAGTATCTGGGCAAGAACCACCCCAATTACCTGCGCATGGCCTCCTCCACCGTGACGGAGATGTTCGAGGCGCTGGAGATGCCCCAGGGGCTCAGGGACATACTGGGCGTGTTCGCCATGTATCAGTGCGGCAACGTAAACGAGATAGACGCCGCCCGCTACACCCTGATGGCGGACTCCTTCATCCAGAGCGGCGCCTTCCAGACCGACCTGCGCTCCTACGGGCTGTCCGTGGCCCTGACGGAAAGCGCAAGGCAGATGGGCTGCGACGTGTGGTACAACACCGAGGTCAAGAAGATACTGGTTGAAAACGGCGCGGCTGCGGGCATAGTCACCGCCGACGGCAGAGAGATACGGGCAGGCTATGTGCTCTGCAACATCATGCCCCATATTGTCTACGGCAAGCTTATTAGGCCCGAGCTGGCGCCGCCAATGGAGCTTAAGACCGCCAACGCCAGGACCATAGGCGCCAGGGGCTTCAGCGTATATCTGGGCCTCAACAAAAGCGCGGAGGAGCTGGGCATAAAGGACTACGCCTTCTTCCTCAACACCACCGCCTCCAACCCCCGGCAGGTGGCGAACTGCGCCACCATGGAGCACGACGATCTCTGCGCCAACTGCCTGAACATCATGGTGCCGGAGGCGTCCCCGGAGGGCACCTGCATAGTCTATCTGACCAATATGTTCAGCGGCGACGCCTTCAGCGAGGTGACCCCGGAGAATTACCGGCAGATGAAGACCGACTACGCGAAGCGGCTCATAGCCAGATACGAAAAGGCTCTGGGCATTGATCTGAGCCCATACATCGAGGAGGTAGTCATAGCCTCCCCGGTGACCTTCGCCAGATACCTGGGCACACCCCAGGGGGCCGTGTTCGGCTACTACCCCGGCGACTGGGACGGCATGATGTCCCGCACCATGGCGGACTCCGCCGGTTCCGGCATACGGGGCCTTGACTTCATCGGCGGCCACGGCGTGCGCCTGTCCGGCTTCGCCCCGTCGTATATGTCGGGCTTCCTGGGCGCCATGAAGGCCGCGGGAATAATGAGAGGAGGCGCAAGACCGTGAGAGAGGACACAGCCAGATACGCAGCGCGTATGGACATAAGCAAGTTCGGGCAGATAATGCCCAAGCGCATGGCCCACATAATGCCCGCGCCGCCCACGCCGCCCCGCTGCGACTTCGCCGCAAACCTCACCGCCAAGGCACTGCACCCCAAGAAGCAGTTTCTGGTGGTATCCGAAGCGACGCCTAAATGCGGCGCGGTACTGTTCACCCTGACAGCCGACAGCGAGCGGGGCACCGATAAGCTGGCCCTGTTCCGGGCGGGTCAGTTCCTGTCCTTCCGGCTCAGCATCGGCCACTCCGTTCTGACCCGGCCCTACTCCATATGCTCCGCACCCGCCGACGCCGCCAGGGGCTTCTACCAGATATGCGTCAAGACCGCCGAGGACGGCTTTGCGGGCAACTGGATATGCGCCAACTGGAAGGTCGGCACAAAGCTTGAGGCCACAGCGCCTATGGGCGAGTTCTGCTATGAGGAGCTGAGAGACGCGCCGGTGGTGCTGGGCGCGGCCGGCGGCAGCGGCATCACCCCCTTCCTGTCCATGGCCCGCGCCATCGCCGGGGGCGACGAGAGCTTCCGGCTGATACTGCTCTACGGCAGCAGAGACAGCGGCAGCATACTCTTTAAGGAGGAGCTGGACGCTATCGCCGCCGCCTGCGACAAGGTGAAGGTGGTGCACGTGCTGTCCGAGGAGGCGGCGGAGGGCTTCGAGCAGGGCGTGATAAACGCGGAGCTCATAGCCAAATACGCCCCTGAGACGTACTCCCTGTTCGTCTGCGGCAGCGGCGGAATGTCCCGCTTCGTGTGCGCGGAGGCAAAAAAGCTGGCGCTTACGAAGAAGTACCTGCGTGAGAAGATATACAACGCCACCGTCCCGGAGCTGGAGGAAGGCTGGGACCCGGCGCTGAGGGACAAGAGCTTCACCCTGACGCTGGTGACCAGGGACGAGACCTTCACCCTCCCCTGCTCCGCCATGGAGACCGTGCTGGTGGCGGTGGAGCGGGCCGGTGTGCTGGCGCCCTCGGGCTGCCGCAGCGGCGAATGCGGAATGTGCCGCTCCAGACTTGCCGCCGGTCAGGTGTTCATCCCCGGGCGGCTGGAGCACAGAAAGATGGCGGATCGGGTATACGGCTACATCCACCCGTGCAGCGCCTTCCCCATGAGCGATATCACGCTGGAGCTGGAGATGGCTGCCGGTGAAAAGCGGTAGGTCCTCCGGACATAAAGGAATCACCACGGAACGCCCCTCATCAGCCGCTTCCCGAAGGGAAGCGGCTGATGAGGGCAGCAAAGGAGACTGAGCACATGGCGGCAAAGGGAGAGAACACCAAGAGCAGGATACTGGAGGCGGCGGAGGAGCTGTTCATAAGCAAGGGCTTTTCCACCGTGACCATGAAGGACGTGTGTCAGGCCACGGGGCTGTCAAGAGGCGGGCTCTACCGCTACTTCTCCTCCACAGAGGAGATGATGATGGAGCTGATGGAGCAGGAGCAGCTGCGGGCCGACAAGATGGCCGGCAACATTCCCATGAGCAGCCGCAGCGCGGCCCAGCTGCTGGAGGAATTCCTCAGCACTCACGAGAGCTACCTGACCTCACGGCGGGCCAAGCTGGAGGTGGCCATGAACCAGTTCGCCCTGACCAGCGAGGCCGGCAGGGAGGCCAACAACCGCCGCATCAGCTCCGCTGTGAAGCGTCTGGAAAGCGTGCTGCGCAAGGGCCAGCGGGACGGCCTGTTCCGCGCCGGAGACCCGGAGGCCATGGCATACCACGTGCTGATATTCATGGGCGGTATGCGCACCCAGGTCTGCCTGGGCGAATACGGCGGCGACTTCGTCAGCCGACAGATCAGCTTTATCAAGGACTACATCTACAAATAAGGAGGGATAGAATTGGCAAACAAATACGACCTTGTCATAGTGGGCGGCGGCAACGGCGGAATGATGGCCGCCTGCCGGGCGTCCATGCTGGGGCTCAAGACTCTGGTCATAGAGAAGCACAATATGGTTGGCGGCGCTGCCACCAGCTTCGTGCGCGGGCGCTTCGAGTTTGAGGCCTCCCTGCACGAGATACCCGATTTCGGCGAAGAGCCCAGCCGGGGCCAGCTTGGACACCTGTTCGACGAGCTGGGCATAGACATGGAGTGGCTCCCCATACCCGACGCCTTTCGCATGATAGTGTCGGAGGGGGCGGAGCACAAGCTGGACGTCACCGTGCCCCACGGCAGAGCGGAATTCATGGCCTACATGGAGCAGCAGGTGCCCGGCTGCACACCCTCGCTGGAGGCTATGTTCATGGCCTCCGCCGAGCTGAGCCGGGGCTTGGGCTACATAGGCATGAGCCGGGGCAAGCCGGACATGGAGGTGCTGAAGCGGGATTACCCCAACTTCATGCGGCTTTGCGGCGCGTCGGCGGCGGACGCCTTCCGGGCCTTTGATATGCCCCAGAAGTGCGTGGACATACTGTCGGCCTACTGGCCCTATCAGGGCTCCGACCTGGAGACTATAGACGCCTCCCGCTACATACTGATGCTGGACGGCTATTTCACCGGCGGCGCCTTCATGCCCAAGCTCCGTTCCCACGAGATAGCCAACGCCATACAGAAGCGGGCCCGCCAGCTGGGCTGCGACTTCTGGACGGAGACAACGGTAACAAAGATACTGACCAAAAAGGGCCGGGTCTGCGGAGTGGAGACAGCCGACGGCAGGAAAGTGGAGGCCACGGCGGTTATATCCAACCTGTTCCCCGACATCGTATACGGCAAGCTGCTGGACGACAAGAAGCTCATCCCCGAGTTCGAGCTGAAAAAGGTGAAGGCCCGCAGCTTCGGCACCAGAGGCTACACCGTATATCTGGGGCTGGACGCCACTCCGGAGGAGCTGGGCATCAAGGACTACGCTGTGTTTATAAACTCCTCCTGCGACACCACCGCCATGTACGAGAAGTCCAAGACCCGCTTCGGCAAGGCCGACGGGCTCTGCGCCACCTGCCTGAACATCGTCAACCCCGAAGCCACCCCCAAGGGCACCTGCCACTTCGCCATAACCGGCAGCTTCGGCGACGAGGCCTGGGGCGACGTGACCCCCGAGAACTATGTCCGGGAGAAGCGGGACTACACAGAGCGTATGCTGGACCGCTATGAGGAGGTCATGGGCATCGATATCCGCTCCCACATCGAGGAGATAGCCATAGCCACGCCCATAACCTTCGCCAGATACATGGGCACCCCCCAGGGGGCCATCTACGGCTACTTCTCCGATAAGTGGGACGGTATGTCCGCCCGCACCCTGGCCGGGGGCTCGGAGCCCACGGTGCCGGGTCTGTTCTTCGTGGGCGCCCACGGAGCGAGACTCTCCGGCTATCTGCCCACGCTGACAGGAGGCGACCTGACCGCCAAGCAGGTCATGGGTTATGTAATGGGAGGTGGAAGATGATGGATAGAGCTGTGTTCGAGAGCTATATGCAGAAGCTCCCCATTGAGAAGTTTTACCAGATAATCCCCAAGCGCCGGGGCGTCATCGAGGCCAGTGAGGCAGAGCTGCCCAGGTACGAATATAACGCCAATCTGGTGGCCAAGGGCCTGCACCCGGAGGTGCAGCACGTGGTGGTGACAAAGATCGTGGAGCGGCCGGGGGCCAAGAGCTTCACCCTGGAGCCGGACAAGGCCGCCGGGACGGAGAAGCTGGCCTATTTCCGGGCGGGCCAGTACGTGAGCGTGGAGCTGAAAATCGGCGAGAGTGTGCTGACAAGGGCCTACACCCTGTCCTGCTCGCCGGGGGACGCCCTGCGGGGCAGCTACACCCTGACCGTTAAGAGGGTACAGGACGGCTTCGCCTCCAACTACATCAACGACAGCTGGCAGGTGGGCACAAAGCTGGATATATCCGGCCCCGAGGGGGATCTGAACTATGAGCCCCTGAGAGACGCCAAGCACATCGTGGGTCTGGCCGGCGGCAGCGGCATCACCCCCTTCTTCGCTCTGGCCAACGCCATCGCCGAGGGCATAGAGGACTGCTCCCTGACCCTGCTTTACGGCTGCCGCAGCGAGGGCGAGATAGTCTACCGGCAGGAGCTGGACGAGCTCAGCCGCCGCTGCTCCGGGTTCAAGGTGGTATATGTGTTGTCCGAGGAGAGCAAGCCCGGCTTTGAGCACGGCTTTATCGACGCGGGGCTTATTGCGAAGTACGCGCCGGATGCGGACTACTCCGTGTTCATGTGCGGGCCTCAGGCCATGTACGCCTTTGCCGACAAGGAGGTGGAAAAGCTGGGTCTGCCGAAGCGCCGGGTGCGCCACGAGGCCTACGGCGAGTACCACAACGCCGACCGGGACGACGGCTTCCCGAAGGAGGCCATCGGCAAGACCTTTACCCTTACGGTGGAGCTGGCCGACGGCACCAGAAAGATACCCGCCAAGAGCGGCGAGAGCATACTTGTGGCACTGGAGCGGGCGGGCATCAAGGCCCCCAGCAAATGCCGCAGCGGCGAGTGCGGCTTCTGCCGCTCAAGGCTGGCCTCCGGCAGCTGCTATGTGCCCCAGATAATCGAGCACCGGCGGGGCGCCGACGTGAAGGACGGCTACATACACCCCTGCTGCTCCTTCCCAACCGGCGACTGCCGTATATTCATCAACTGCGATAAAGGAGAGGTGGAGAGAAAAGTGAAGGATATGAAGAAAAAAGAGCTGACCATCAGCATCATCATGGCAACATTGATCTCCATAGGCATGGGCGCACTGGCATCCTATCTGGTGAGAAGGGGCATGAACCCCCAGGCGCTGGCCTCCGCCCCCGCAGCCGGGGCCATGTACGCGGCCAATATAATCGAGTCCGTCATCGTGGGTGTGCTTATCGTGCTGGTGCTGCCCTTCGGTAAATGGGGCAGAGCCCTGACTGTGAAGGCCCACGCGGCGCCTCCGGGACTGAAGTTCACCGCCCTCAACTGCCTGCCCATATCTCTGGGCAGCGCCATATTGGTCAGCGCTATCGTCAGCTTTATAAACATCGCCCAGATACACGGCAACATCCCTGCGGGCATGGCTCCCCCGCTGATGATAATGTGGGTCGGCCAGTGGCTCAAGCTGCTGCCCATGTCCATAATCGTCAGCTATGTGCTTGCTGTAATAATTTCACCCTTCGTGGTGCAGCTGGTGGGTATGCCCGTGGGCGGCCCTCCCGCCGGTGGCCCTCCCCAGGGGCGCTGAAAACGCAGAGGTAATACTATTGTAAAACAGCCCGGCTTGATCAAAGCTTTGTTTTGATGAAGCCGGGCTTTCTGATATTCAAATAAGTTCCGACGGCGTGGCTATACGAAATGCGCAAGAGCTTCACTTTTCGGCGAAAAAGGTATATACTGACGGCATAAAGCTCAGGAGGCCATGACCATGGACGCAGGCATCTGTACATCCGGTATCGCTATATGACCTACGAAAACATCGTTCCCGCCGTCTTTATCAGCCGCCCCAACCGCTTCATCGCCAACATAGAGGCAGGCGGTCAGCCGGTGGTCTGCCACGTGAAGAACACCGGGCGCTGCAGGGAGCTGCTGACGCCCGGAGCAAGGCTGCTGGTGCAGATGCGCAACGCGTCGAACCGGCGGACGCCCTGCGACCTTATCGCCGTGTGGAAGGGGAACCGGCTCATCAACATGGACGCCCAGGCTCCAAACGTAGTGTTCGGCCAGTGGCTCCAGTCCGGCGGTCTGGGCTTCACGCCAACGCTGATAAAGCCAGAATGCACCCACGGGGATTCACGCTTCGACTTTTATTTTGAAACCGGCGCACGGCGATGCTTTGCCGAAACTAAGGGCGTCACGCTGGAGGAAGACGGCGTGGTGCGCTTCCCCGACGCGCCTACGGAGCGGGGCGTGAAGCATCTGCGTGGGCTGATAAGGGCCGTGGAGGAGGGCTTCGACGCCTATGTCGTGTTTATCATCCAGATGAAAGACGTCCGCCGGTTTGAGCCCAACTGGGCCACCCACCCGGCCTTCGGCAGCGCGCTGCGGGAGGCAAAGGAGTCCGGCGTACATATACTCGCCTACGACTGCAACGTGACGGAAACAAGCCTGTCCGTCCGCGCGCCGGTAGAGATACGGCTATAGGCGCGCTGCTTCTGTCCGGTGACACATTCCTTCCAAAAAGCACAGGGGGCGTTGACGTCCCCTGTGCTTTACCGTCTGAGGCGAAATTGACCTTTGGCCATGGATACTCAGGCTCACTTCACCCGACTGTACATCGGATGCTCTTTATTGAACTGTATCAGATCCCAGAGGTTGCCGTAGAGATCGGCAAAGACCGCCACAATGCCGTATTCCGCCGTCTTAGGCTGTCGGACTATTCTCACGCCCTTGGAAAGCAGCTCGTTATAATCGCGCCAGAAGTCGTCCGTTCCCAGGAAGAGAAAGACCCTGCCCCCGGCTTGATCGCCAATAAACGGCTCTTGCTCCGGCTTTGACGCCCGCGCCAGCAGTATGGTGGTGCCGCCTGAGCCCGGCGGCGACACCACTACCCAGCGCTTGTCCTGCTCCGGCTGGTATGTGTCCTCCACAAGGGTAAAGTGCAGCGTCTCGGTGTAAAACCTGATGGCCTCGTCGTAATCCCTCACCACCAGGGCGATGTGAACTATGGATTGTGTCATATTCGGCTCCTTGAAAAAATCAGTATTTCGTTCTCCTATTTGCATACAAACCCATTTGATTATAGCTCATAGACGTCTTTCTCTACCGCTGCATATGTCTCTGAAAACACCTTTCGGGCCTCAGTTATGTATTCATTTTTATCATGCTCCGGCCACATATGCGTCAAAACCAATTTACCTGCATTTGATAAGGACGCGATCGCCGCGGCCTCAGTTGCCGTTAAGTGAACGCTGCTCTCTTTGTTGTCTGAGGTCAGAAATGTGGACTCACATATAAACAGATTCGCGTTCCTGCAAAACTCGGAGTATTCTTCTATATTAGAATATCCCATATCTCCGGAGTATACCAGCGTTTTATCCTTATCAACTACCCTGACGCTGTAATTTTTAACGGAATGATACGTCTCAAAGAATGTTATTTCGCTTCCGTTGATGTTCAATACGGTATTTTGATCATATGTTTTTATATCGAAATAACTGCTCTCGTTATTTGCCAATAATCTGTGATCATCATATCCGTCTTCATTTTCCCGAACTAACGGTAGATATAGCTTGACCTTGTTTTCCAGCTCGCCCAAGTTATGATAACAGGCTGAAGCGTACTCCAAAGCAAAAACATCCGAATAATGGTCTTTATGATAATGGGTAATAATTATCACTAAGCTTTGTAAATCTTCGGGGAGGTTCAGTTCGCCGGATACTCCAAACCCGCAATCCAACAGGATGTTCGTATTGCCTCTAACAATGCATCCATTGCAATTACAGCTGTTTTTGGGATACGGTGAAACGCTTCCCAGTATTTCAACACTCATCATGATCTTAATCTTTTCCTATATCTATGTTTTTACAATAAACCCTTGGGAATTACAGCTTTCAAGCCAATATCCGCTTTTGAAAGTGCCGGGACAATACGGCTACCCATAAGGCTGACGTAATAAGCGCAGGCAGCGTCTTGAGCTTTCCGCCGCCGAGGGTCAGCTCTGTCAATATCGATCATGCTCTGCACCCCGGCTTTCAATTAGGCAGTAATAATTACATATTACTACATCCTCGGCGGAATCACAATTGCGGATTGCCCGCAGGCTTTTGTTTTTCCCTTGATTTTATCCATGAAGGCGTCAGGGAGCGGATGCTTGGGGGCGCTAATAAACCACTGGGAATAAAAGTCTGAATGTATAGCATTGCGTCTCGATTTATGCTATAATTCAAGGGCAAAGATAAAAACACGTCCCGGTAGGTAGTCCGGGAGCGGCGCGAGCCGTCAGT
>CAYSFK010000015.1:0-30011 GCA_964430345.1 uncultured Oscillospiraceae bacterium
GTGGGCGTGGGCGTGGGTGTGGTCATCGTTGTCGGCAGGACCGACAGCATGACCTATATCGGCGCAAAGCCCGGCAGTACCGTAAACGTTGCAGAGATTGGCCTGGTCGATGTCACCGGCAATATAACGCTGAATAACGACCTGAACGCCGGTGTAACGGTGTTCGGCTTCGGCCTTGCCGTGGGCGCCGTTGCGGTCAATGCGCTGGTGGCTCTGGGCATCAATCTGGTCACAGCCCAGTCTGCCATCAACAGGATGAATATTAAGGCCGGCGGCAATGTGAACGTCAGAAGCAGCCTGGAGGGTGATACCAAGGTCATTACAACCTCTCTTGTAGACGGCGCAGTGGCCGTTGGCGCTACTGTAGCCCTCAGCTATCTTGGCGCTGAGAACAAGGCCTCCGTTGATGTGACGAATGCAAGCTTCAAGGCGAACAGCGTCTCCGTAAACGCCGGCACCACCGGCAAGCCCTTTGATTCCACGGCCCTCACTACCGTGGTTACAGGCGCAGCAGGCGCCGTGGCCGTGGCGGTGAACTTTGCCGTGGCCGTGAACTGCTCCGGGAATAACGCGTACTTTATCGACGGCACAGGCTCCGCTGTGGACATTGCGAATGCTCTCGCTGTCAACGCCGTGGGCAATACCAAGGCCTTCTCCATTATCGCCAATGTGGCACTGGGCGCTGTGTCCGCCAGCGTATCGCTGGCTATCAGCGTACTCAAGAGCAGCCAGAACGCTGTGGCTGACCTGTCTATGGGCAATACGGAAGCACCCACAAAGGCCGGCTCAGTCACCGTCATATCTCAGCAGAACACTGAGGTGCCCAACTTCAACTTTGATCTGGCCGGCACGGGCACGGTGACTCTGCCCATCAGGTTCACCACTATGGCCCAGAGCTTCCTTTTCTCCGCTTCGGCCGGTTCCGTCAGCATCACCGCCAGCGCCGCCATAGCCGTTGCCGCTGCCGAGGGCCACGCCCTTGTCAAAGCGGGCGGCGGCATGACCACCGACAGCATATCCGTACAGAGCTACGGCCACGCTGTTGCCAAGACCGTGGTGGATAACCTGGTCGTGGCGGGCATTGCCGTGGGTGTGCTCCAGGGCTTCGCCGTCACCTCCGGCGACTACACCGCGAAGCTGGTGCTCACCGGGGATATAAACGTTGCGAACGATGTGGAAGTACTGACGAATTACAGCGCCAAGGCCGACACCCAGTTGGTGCCCGCCGCCGCCGGCGTAAGCGTAAGCCTTGCCAGTATCACCGTTAATATTGCCGACGCCAATGTGATAACCCACGCCGAGGCCGGCATTGTGGGCGTCGCAGGCAGGAATTACAGTCTTAATGCCAATCGGGTCAAGGTAGACGCCACAGGCCTGGCCGAATCCCTGGCCGCTGTGGGTTCACCCTACTTTACCCTGGCGGCAGTCAGCGTGACGGCAAATACGGCCGTCTCCACTCTGAACGCCAGCCAGAGCGCTTATATCAAAAACGTGAATATCACCACCAGAAGCCAGACCGGCTCCTCCGGCGAGCCTGCCGTGGTCGTGCACAGCAGCCTGAATGACGACGGCGACAGCGATGACGACCATCACCGAGGCGCGGTTGCGGAGCTTGGCAAGAATATTAACCTCATAACCCAGCTGCTGGATGCCGCCGGGCTCCATCCCGATACCAGCTTCAGCATTACCATTGCCGGAGTAAGTGTAAAGAGCAATATTGCCGTGGCCACCGCTGACATTTCCAGCGAGGCTGTCATTGACAACGCCACCGTCAACTGCGCCGCAGACGTGATAAGCGTTCTCTCCGAGGGCGAATCCTACGCCGACGCCACCATAGCCCAGGATGTGGTTTCCATGGGCCTTGTGATGGTGGGCGTGAACCTGCTGTTCTCCTATGCCGACGGCGACTTCAGGGCCTTTGTGGGCGGCACTTTAACGGCGGACACCGTAAATGTAAACGTTGATTACAGCTCCTACTCCGAGGCCTATACCGGTGCCTCCACCGGCAGACCCGAGTCTGACGACCACACCGACAAGGGCGTAAGCATAAGCGCCTCCCTTGCCCGGATAGACGTGAACCTTGCCATCGCCGACAGCGGCACCAGAGCCGTGGCCGCGCTGGTGGGCGGTGCCGAGTACGCTGTCTATACTGACGGCGCCGGAACTGAATACTACGTTCAGGGTGACAAGGTGTATACCCTGAGCGGCAGCACACTCACTTTGAGCAGTGTTCTCAAGTCCGACCTCAGCCCCGTCATGGTGGATAAGACCTATACCACCGGACGCACAGAGTATGAGACCGAGAGCTACGACGAGTATGCTAATAATAAACCCGTGCTCTATAAGGACGGGAACAACTACTATACCTACAACGGAAAAGACCTTACAAGGGTCACTCTTAGCGACGCCGAGAAAGAGAAGTATAAGCTCAGCGCCGAAGCCGTCACTCTGAAAGTGAAGCCCGAGCAAGTCTACAATGGCGGCTTCATCAAGTACACCCCGCCGATCGATAATTCCTCGGATGATGGCAAGAAGCTGCTGGACGTCTACTGCCTTGGCGACAACTTCTATACCTACGACGTGACTAACAGCAAGCTGCTATTGACCGACTATACCAACGACGCGCTGGAGGAGAAGGGTTATACTTCCGGCAGCACCGTGGTGCTTGCCCTCACCGACTCAGACAAAGTCGGCTTCGCCTTCCAGAAGTACGAGGCCGGCCCGGAGCGGCTGTACAAGAGCAATAACGACGGCAAATGGTACAGCTACGACCAGTCCACGCTCACCCAGTACGATGGAGACCACAGCGACTACGCCCTCGGCGATATGAAGTTCTTCATCGACGGCGATGAGTACAATGTATATTCCAACGGCACAAATAAGCTGTACGAGAGATTCGGCGCCTACTTTACCGATGACAACGGCACGGCGAAGCTCTACAACGGCAGTCTTGAGGGCTACACCAAGCTCAAGGCAGAGGGTATCGGCCTGTCCGCCGTAAAAGACACGGGGGACGACGTGACCTACACCGTCTGGGCCGACAGCACCGGCAGCGAGCTGTATCTTAATGACAGCGGCGTTGCGTTCAGACTCGAAAACGGCCGTATGTCCGAGTACAAGGGCTCTCTGGCAGGCTACGCAAAGCTGCAGGAGCAGGCCACCCGTCGCATAGGCGGCAATATAAACGCCAAAAACATAAACGTCAAGGCCGAAGGCACCGGTTATTCCCACGCCGGCGTTGTCCAGCCTGCCTTCGTGATAGCGGCGCTGAGCGTTGCGGCCAATGTTACCATGGCCTTCCTCTCCGGCACTCAGGAGGCCTATGTCCGCGACACTAAGGTCACCACCGTCACCGACGGCAAGGTAAACATAGACAGTATCTATAACGACGGCGGCAGCCTGAATGTCACCACCGGCAAACTGGCCTTCGCCGAGGTGGTTGGCCCCACGGTCAGCCTGAGCCTTGTCAGTGTCTCCGCCAATATAGCCACAGCCGTCTCCAACGCCAAGGTCAGAGCGTATATGTCCGGCGTCAGCATGACCGACGGCCTGGGCGATGTGAAGATAAACGCCAAGGGCACCTCTCTGGCCAAGGCCGGAGTACTTAAGAGCGACTCCGTAAGCTATGTGGATGTGGGCTTTGTCACCCTGATGGCTTTCTCCAAGGGCGTGTTTGAGGGCTATGCCCGGATAAACTCCGGCGACAGCCTCAGCGTCAAGAGCCTTGAGGCCGACGTCAGCTACACAGCCATGTCCCACGCCGCCGTTAAGCCCGCCGGGGCCGGCGTGTCCGCCAGCGCGTACAGCTTTAATGTGAATATAGGCGCGGCCATCGTCCTCACCAAAGCCTTCGCCGGGGTGAGGGGCGACGGCAGCCTCAGAACAACCGGTAACCTCTGGGCTACAGCCACCGGCACAGCCGATGCCTATACCACAGTCATTACGCCCACCTTCTCCGTCAGCGGCATCTCCATCGCGGCAAACGTCCTGGTGTCCATACTCAGCGCCTCTCAGGAGGCCGCCGTTATCGGTGTGCAGATTCTGGGCGCGGGCAGCACCAAGGTGATCAGCCGCCTGAACGACGGCGCCGCGGCAAGCCGCAACAGTGCCGGGAACATCACGTCCGTAAGCGCCGGAGCCAGAGCGTATCTGGGCGGCACCGGCAAGGGCAAGGACAGCAATGTCAAGATTTCCCTGCTGGGCGTCACCGTCAGCACGGCTATAGCCCGCAATACCTCCAGGAGCATAGCCCGCACAGAGGGCCTCATCCTTGGTTCGGCAGCGGCTCCCGCAGAGATAGAGATAGGCAGCTACGGCAAGTCCTATGCCTTCTCCGAGATACTCCAGCCCTCCGGCGTTGGCCTCATCTCCGTAACAGTGAACGTGCTCTATGCCTACGCCGACGGCGAGTTTGCCGCTCTGGCCGGCTTCAGCAGCGCTTCACCCTCCTATGTAAAGGCCGTTCATCTCACCTTGGACTATGAGAACGAAGGCACAGCCTATACCGGCAGCGGCGTTCTGGATGTGGCCGCCGCAGGCGTCAGCGTCAACGTGGCCTACGCCGAGACCGGCGCCGTGGCCAACATGGGCCTTGTAGGCGGACATATAATATACAGCGGCGCTTCCAGCTCGGAAGCCCTGACCCTTAGCATGAACGGCTTCGCCAGAGCCTATGCCGGAGTAGCCGAGGCTGTAATAAGCATCAAGGGCATAGACGTGGCGGCAAACTCCGTCACAGCCGTGCTCAACGCCGAGCAGAACGTGTTCATAAAGCACACCGTTCTCGAGGCCGGCAGCCGCGAGATCAATCTCAGCTCTGTATTCAACAGCAGCGGCAGAAGCGGCGCCGTGGCCGAGATATCCAGCTCCGACATGGAGGCCAGTCTGGTCGGCATCCAGATAAACAGCGCCATAGCCCTGGCGGACGCCAAGGCCAGAGCCTATGTGGAGGATTCCAGCATCAAGGCCGGCAAGCTGACGCTCTACGCGGGCGGCAGCTCCCTGGCCACGCCCACGTATAGAAAGAGCACCGTCAGTCTGGGCGCTGTGCTCATCGGTGTGGTGGTACTGGACGGCAATAACGCCGGCCTGTTCGAGGCCTACGCCGATCTGAACGACACCGACAACAGCGGCGGCGAGCCCAATATTATCGATGTGGGCACCGTGGACATCGACGTGAAGTACACCACTGCCGCCGATATCACCCTGGCCGCTCCCGAGGGCGGAGTTCAGGCCTCTCTGGTCTCCGGCACCACCAATATTGGCATAGCCAAGGTCAGCTCCGTTGCCAACGCCGGCATCAGGGGCGTGGGCACGGTAAAGGCCACTGCTATAGACATCAAGGCCGACGGCATAGCCACGGCCAAGGCCCGGATACAAACGCCCACCCTGGAGGCAAATGCCATAAGCATCGCCGCCAACACCATATATGCCATTACCGCCGCCACCCAGACCGCGTTCCTGCTGGATGCGCTGGTGAACTGCGCTAATGCCAGCGTAATAAGCAATATCAATACCGCCAATACCGAGAAAGATCCCGCCGCTCTGGCCGAGCTGGGCGGCACGGGCGAGCTGAAGCTGAGCCTGGGCAGTCTGGATGTCAGCGTGGGCATTGCCGAGAGCAATGTTACAGGCCGCGCCATCGTGGACAACATTCGCTCCGACAGCACCGCCAACAATAATAAGTTTGTCGTTAGGAGCAACGGCACCAGCTATGCCGTGTCCCGGTACGGCGGACCCACAGTCTCCATATCCTACGCGTCGGTGACCACCAACTGGATGGAAGCCCGCGCCAATGGCTGCTTTGAGGCGCTCATGGGCGCGAAGAACGGCCGGGTGGAGACCCTTGATCTGGCCGTGGATTACAAGGCCAAATCCAGCGCAACCACCACCAACGGCTCGCTCTCCCTGAGTAAATACTCTGTTAGCACCAATGTGGCCCACGCCTATACCGGAACCGTAGCCCGCACCGGTCTTATGAGCGATATTACCGGGAGCAGCGGCAAGATAGCCGGAAAGCTCACCTTCACCGGCTCCGCCGACAGGGGAGTCATAGTCAGCGGCGAGACTAACGCCGTAGCCGGGCATACGGCCAGCGCCGTGTCGCTCAGCGGAGTTACCATAGCGGCCAGTATTACCAAGGCAACGCTGGAGAGCACACAGGAAGCCTTCATCAAGGATATAAATATAGTGCTTGCGGGTACCGGCAGCAAGAAGCTGACGGTAGAAAGCCGCATGAATATAAAGGATGTCACCGACGGCTACCAAAACACAGGAGACGCCTTCGCGTATGTGGGTCAGGGTGTCGAGTCCTATAAGGACCAAAGCGGTAAGGTCTATTACGTTCAGGGCGACCGTGTGTATACCGTGACCGACGGCAAATTGGTGGAGTCAAATGTTTCCGTAAGCAGCCTTACCCGTTCCATTTCAGATGACCTTACAATGGATGTGAGCCTGGCCGGTATAAAGGTCAGCAGCGCCACCGCTATAGCGAACGCCAAGGGCTACGCATATATCGAGGGCTGCAGCATTGAGGGCGCCGCCGTCACGGTAAGGAGCCTGGGCGCCAGCGTGGCCAACGCCTCCACAGGCGGGCCAACGATATCCATGGGCTTTGTCAGCGTGGGCGTGGTTTTTGTCAATGCGGATTCCGCAGGCGATTTCCGTGCTTGGATTGACACCGACGGTGCCGACGGGCAGGGTGTGACCATGAAGCCCAGCTCAGTGGACGTGAGTGTGCTCTACTTTGGCGTAGCCAACGCGGCCGTATCCGGCGCCAAGTTCGGCGTAGCCGGCTTCAAGGTCGAGACCAACACCGCCATAGCCAGAGTCAGCACGAACGGCGAAGCGCGTATCTTCGGCCATGGTGTCATAGAGAGCACCGGCGCTGTAAACGTCAGAGCCGACGGCTATGCCAGAGCCAACCCCAATGTTAGCACCGGTGTCAGCATGAGCGTTACGGAGACTGTGGCAAACGCCCTCATAAGTCTGCTCGAGTCTGTTCAGAAGGCGGAAATTGCCGAAGCAACCGTCAAAGCAAACGGCGCTGTCAACGTTATCTCCGTGTTTAATAACAGCGATAACCGTTTCATATACGACACTGAGACCTTGGACTACACGGTGACGCTCAAGGAGGGCAGCACCGGTGACCTGGGCGGAGCCTACGCTACGATGAACGCAAAGGCCGGGCTCTCAATGATCGGCATTAAGTCCAACAGCGCCACAGCCAGTATGAAGAGCTCCAACAGGGCGCTCATTACCAACGCCTCCATAAATACTCCTCTTGACCTGAAGGTGCTGTCTGACAGCTTTTCGAGAGCCGAAGCCACCGTAAACAGCGGCAGCAGCATCAATGTGGCCAATTTGGGCGCTAATGATATGTACAGCGACGCGGCTGGCGTCTTTGAGTCGGGCGTATCCACTGACGGCGTCATCACCGCGAAATCCCTGGATGTTTACGTTCGCTATGACAGCAGCAGCAAGGCCTCGCTGGTTTCCGGCAAGGTAGAGGCCAGTGGAGTCGGAGTAAAGATATCCAAGGCCATAGCCGACGCCTCCGGCACAGTCAATGCCTTTATCACCGGCAGCGGCACTGTCAAACTCACCGGCACTCTCAGCGGTACTCAGCCCTTCGGCGGCAGCTATGACAGCGGTTACGGCGCAAGAGTTTACAGCGACGGCACAAGCACCTCCGAAGCATTTAACATCGCGCCCAGTGCGGACCTGAAATGTGATGAGATAGCGACCAATGACATTCAGGCGCTGCTGAATACTACGCAGCAGTCCTTCGTCAGCATTGCCTCTTTGGATACGGGCAGCAACGATGTGGCTGTCATAGCCAGATATAATGACGACAAGGACTACGACAGCCCCTCCGTGCTGGCTTATTTGTACGAGTCCAAGGTCACGATCAAGGGCGTCTCCGGCACTGTGAATAAACTGCTGGCGCGCGACTTCTCCCATATCACAGCCTACTTCAAGGCCACAGACAAGGGCAGCACAGACGGCTCCCTGATGGGCGACCTCACAGTGCTCACAGATGCTGTATGTCTGGCCCGCGCCGGCAGCAAGGGTGGCTCAGCCTCTATGGGCTTTGCCTCCGTGAAGGCGGTTCAGGTGTCGGCCTACGCCTCCGCAGTGTTTGAGGCTTACGCGGAGACGGATGACAACGGTCTTGCGAATATGGCGTCTCTGAGCATTACCGCCGAGCACACTACCAAGGCCTACGCAGATTTCGCGGCTCCCGCCTTCAGCGCTGACGCAGCAAAGGTCGGCGTGACCAAGGCTGTCGCCTATGTTAACGGCAGCTCCTACGCCGGTGTCAAAGGCGGCGACGGCCTGCTGGATGTTGTCGGCAATATGTTTGCAAAGGTAAACGGCTCCACTGAGGTACGTGCCAATATAGGCGCGCCCATAGTGAACATCGGCGGGCTCAGTGTCAGCAGCAACGAGGCTGACGCGTATATGTATCTTAAGCAGTCTGTCAAGATAGAGGGCAGCGGCCTTAAGGTCGGCGGCAACTTGAGTCTTGAGTCCCTTGTGGGCACCAAGCCTTCCTCCGGCAGCGTTGTGCCCGTCAGCGTGCTGGCGTACGTGGACAATGCCTCCAAGCTCAGTATTTCCGCGCTCAAGACCGATACCTCCGAGACATACTCACGCTCCAGTGTATCGAATACGGTGGCCATAAGCGGCGGCAGTCTGGACGTCGCCGGTAAGCTCAGCCTGAAGGCGGACACCTATACCAAGACGGAGTCAGAGGTTCAGGGCCAGGATGGACTGGATATCTCGGCTGCCGCTATCGGCAATATAGAGTGTTATAGCTATTCCTACGACAAGACCAACGCGTATATCGAAAACGCGTCGGTCAAGGCCGGAGAAATAGAGATAAAGGCCAACGGCGATACTCAGAGCATAGCCACCAGCGGTACACCTGCGAAAATAAGCGGACTTGATGTCAATATAAGCTTAGCGCGTGCGCAGATAGGCAACAGCTCAAGCGACCGCAACGAGGTCAAGGCCTATGTGGGCGATAACGCGCTGGTTTCAGCGCGTGAAGATGTGACCCTCGCGGCCTACCAGAAGGCTCTGGTACTGACGGAGCATAAAGCCGGAATGGGCTTTACCGGAGTAGAAATATTCGACGCAACTCTTAAGACCTTTGCCTATATGTGCACTCAGGCCGGAGTTGGTGAGGGTTCCATCGTGGCCACGCAGACCGGAAATGTATCCGTAAGCGCCGAGGATATGCTCACCGAGGAAGAGGAATGCGGCAAGGCAAGCCATGTAAGCCTTGTTGGCAGCAAAGGCAATGCCTACGCCGAAAACAACGCCGATCAGCAGGTGTACGTGTATATTGACGGCGAGATCGACGCATACAAAAACGTTGATGTCTGGACAGACTCCAACATTACCCAGAAGGCGACAACGAGCTTCGGCATACACTTTGCCATATTCGTAGACGGCTCTGAATTGCAGGCATACAACAACCTTGACCGAGCGGTGCAAATAAGGCTCAGCAAGAACGCAAGAGTCAACTCCCACAACGGCAACATCAGCCTGCTGGCGGAGTCCGGACAGGATGATGAAATAAGCGCTACGCTCAAGAACAAGGCTGTGTCCGGCATCGCCATCGCCAAAGGCAAAATATTCAATAACATTGATGCCAGCACCACCGTGGACATCTATCGCGGAGCGCAGGTCACGAGCCACTTCGGCAAGGTAACTATCGTCTCCCGGGGCGGCAACGCCAGCAACCGGGCGTATCAGGACTTCACTGCCGTAGGCTTGGGTGGCGATACCGATAATAAGTCCATAGTCTGGGTGGAATGCAACTCCAATGTAAATATCGGAAAGAACAGCGATGCCTCTGCCGGGCAGGCAGTGATCCTGGGCAAGAATGTTAACATTACATCGGAACTGGGTAACTTCAGGGTATACTGCAAGGCGGCCGGTAAGAGCGGCGGCTTATATGCCGAGGCTCAGTCCCGTGCGCAGGCTTGGATAGTGTCCACAGTCGGCGTCAACGCGGACGCTGCCCGTATCGCGGCTCATAAGGACCTCAATATAAAGGTCAATGCCTCCTCCACAAGCTCCGGCAACGCCATCACGCTGGACGCGTATGCCAGAGTCACCGGCCTGTTCGGCAAGGTAGTGACCTATGCCGACCTTAACCCGAAAGATGACAACGATAACCAGCTCACCTCATCCAGCACTGCGAAGATATCCTTTACCGGGAATACCGATATAGTCGGCACCAATGTGAAGCTCCAGTCCTACAAGTTCAACTCCGCTGTGTATGTTACCGCGGACAGTGTGCGCCGGGCTCTGGCCAAGAAGGTGGAGGAAGTCGACAAGGCCTTTGCCAGAAACAGATCCGACGAGGTAAAGGCGGCCGATTATCATATCGGCGGCGGCGCTGCGGGCATCTATGTGGAGATAGACGCCAACGGCTCTGTCCGCAGTGCGGGTACTCAGAGCCCGGTGACGCTCAGCGGCGGCAGGCTCTCCAACCTCACCAACAGCACCGGCGGCAGCCTCACCGGCACTAATGTCGGCTTCGGCAGTGCCAAGGTGTATAACGCGCAGTACATCCCCTTTGTTACTGTGGTCATTAATCATGCCACTAATAACTACACTATCGGCGATATTACCACCTATTACAAGTCGGCGGACATGGGTGATATCACCCTCAACTCCGGCGGCGCCCTCCAGAATGCCAGCGAGAGCAGCAGCCCCGTGCTGCAGATACTCTCCTATGGCAGCGGCAGCATCACCATGGGCGGAGTTATCATGAACCAGACCGGCTCCACCCGCATCGCCTGGCTGGGCGAGGGCAGCGGCGCCCTTTACGGCTCAGACGTCAGCACTGGCGGCACAAGCCCCATCCTGGTCGCTCCGCTGTGGACCAACAGCTTCAGCGTGGAGAATGCGGCCTCCATCGGCAGCTCCGTCTCCCCAGTGAAGGTATATCTCAATGACTACAAGCCTACAGGCAGCGGCAGATGCGCTGCGCCTGCGGTGAGCGCTTGGGCGGCAGGGAATATATACCTTGAGCTGACGCGGGCGGATGTTGTGCCCCATGACAACCCCGCTTCCGCTGACGCCTCCCTGTACGCAAACAGCGAAGCCGATACGGTTTCCATCGGTAATATAACCTCTGTCGGCGGCTGCGTGGAGATCGACCTGCCCAAGTATATGTGCATCCTGTATCAGCCCGGCGGAAACTCCCTGAGCGTCTACTTCCCCGGCCAGGGCACACTGCTTCCCGATACCTTCAAGACCACCGATGGCAGGAACTTCACCATATCCGAGCTCAGCAGTATCTTCCAGACCGGCTCCGGTGACGTCATTGAATACACCTTGCCCAACGGCGCCACGCTGTATCTGGAGAAGGACAGCAGCAAGCTTCTGCGCATAAGCGACAAAGATGGGAACAAAGAGCTGAGGGCTTATTCCTACGGCTACGATGACAGCACAAATACACTGCTTATCTATGAGGACACCACTCTTGCGGCTAAGCTGAACCTTGCCACCGGCGTCCTTAAAGTTGAGAGCGGCTACGAGAGCGAATTTGTAGCCTATATCCATTATGATATCGACTCAGCCGGCGGATGGGGCAACTGGGCTATCAACGACAGTTATGCCTATATCAAGCACTCCACCTCATATGAAGCGCCCAATAAGGTCTTTTGGTATCAGGACGGCACGACGAGATATTACTTTGTGGCTCAGCCTGATTTCGAGCCCTACCTGTCAGACAGAGACGACATTGCGGAAACAGATAAGGCCAACTACATTCTGGTGGTCGAGGCCTGGACCAGAGGCAGTCAGGAGATGGAGAACCTCCTGGGCGTGTATGATGTAGACTACGCTACCGTATTGACTGCCGATGAGGCACGATCGCGGTCTTTGGGAACCCACGAAACCGGTTCCCAGGTGATAGAAGGCTGGAAAGTAACCGAAACGGGAACACCCGAAACAGGCAATAATTCCTATAAACGCGTAGATACTCAGCAGAGAAAAGACTGGATAGTATTCACAAGCGCCATGCGCTTGTCCAGCTACAATGGCTACCAGTGGATACTCGTCCAGTATGCGCAGGAGCGGACAGCCACGAAAACGGTCACTTATTCTGGTACCTCCGAATCAAATACCACAGCCAGTGAATCCACTCCAACCTATGAATACGATACTATTAAGGAATGGTTTGCCGGGCTCTACCATACTGCGAATAACTACAACAGCAGTTCATTCTTGGATTTCTATAACAATAAAGGCACAGCCATACCTGTATCCTATCATTCTGGCTCCATGGATGACGGGTGGTACAGCGAAAACGGCAACCCGGCTGAAAGCAGCCCTCTGCGTTATCTGAACTATCTGTCCGTATTCTTTGACGAGTGCTCCTTCGATAAGAGAGACAGCGATGGAAAGATCACAAACATCGAATGGGAGCTTGTTAAGACCATCAAGCTGGGAGCAGCGCAGGATACAGACGATTGGGAGAAAGAGATAGAAGGCGAGGACGGCAATAAAAAGACGGTAGAAGAATACGGCTATGACCTCCATGACGACTACAGGGTACCTATTGGTCGTGAGTCCTTCTATGTGTACAACGGCAAAGACGGTTATACAAACTTCTACGAGATGGACCTGACCTACGGTTCTACAGGCGAGCTTACGGTCACTCCTGCTACGTCCTTCCTGTCCATTCTTCCGTTTACTCTCTATGCCAAGGTCGCCCTGATCGCAAATGATACCCTGCATCTCGACCCCACAGTGTCCCAGTATCTCCTTGAGGGCACCAGTGTTGTCGTGGCAAGGAACACCTCAGAGACCTGGGCAAATGCACAGCCTCAGCTCAGGATGGACAGCTTCGATTATAACCTTGTCACCGGCGCGGCCAGCGGAAACGGCATCACTGTCAATGTGGAAGGCGCCGTGAACGGCAAATACAGCGGCAAAGTCACGGGCATTGCATTGTCCACCCAGCCCATGTTCCTTACCATGCTTACCGATTCCGTGGCCAGAGGCTTCGACGGAAAGCACTACTACTGGGACGGCGACAGTTGGGAGTCGGCCTCTTATACCAAAGCCTCAGACGGCACAGTAACGGTCAAGCGCTCCTCCGGCGGTGATACGCTTCTTGTGTACAACGACACCCTGGGCAACGACAGCTACTATAATGTCTATCTTAACAACAGTCTCATATATACCTCCGGCTATGACGCCTCCGGCGCAGATAAGCTGACGTATATAGGAGATATCCCGGGCATAGTGGCCCGTAAGGTCGTCGGCATTGAGAACGGTGTGACCTACAAGATCGGCCATGTGGAATCCGCAGTCGGCAGCGATCTTAGCTTCATCGTCCGCGACGGGCGCTCCGGCCTCCAGAGGCTGAACACCGACGGCGTGAACATCCAGTCCGGCAAAGACCTGATCCTCAGCTTTGCCAAGACCCCTGTGGGCGGCTCCACAGACGACCGCTTCGGCACTGACGCGGCGCCTCTGAGCCTCTCCGTTCGCGGTGTGATCAAGTACCGTGACCCCGACGAGTCCCCGGATATGGCGGTCATCAACTTCGATAACACCATAGCCGTGGCCCAGGATAAGAGCGTGAGCTTTGAGGGCGGCCTTATGGTCAACGCCCAGCTCACCGTTACAGGTAAGGGCAGAGTGGACTTTGGCAAGCTCATCATAGGCGACAGCGGCTCTCAGGTGCTGGTTGAAGAACTGACACAGGCCGCCATAGCCGATATAGAAATGCGCGGCGGCAGTCTCGTGGTCAACGCGGCGGTCATCACGGCTGAGGATATCAGCATGGCCGCAGGCTCCTTGCTGACATTGGGCGGCAAGAACGGAGACGACTATCTTGGCACCGTCACTCTGGGCAGCATCACCGGTACAGGGCTCATCGGCGGCATGACGCTGACGGGCAGCGCCGTGACCGTAGGCGATATAAACGCGCAGCTCAAGACCGACGGCGGCGCAGTCACCATAGACGGCGGCACTGTGAATACCGGCAGCATCAGGCTCAGCACCGCCAAGGATACCGGCAATGAGCTGAACGTCACCGCCGGCAGCGGCCTCACCGTGGGCGGCAGCCTGGAGCTCTCCGGCGTGGACTACAGCATCACCTCCGGCGGGGCAGGCGAGATCACAGGCGCTGTGCTCATAGACCCGGGCTCCACCGGCAGCGTCACCGCTGAGAACGATCTGACCATGGACGAAGTCGTTATGGTCATTGACAAGAACACAAGCGCACTGTTCAAGTCCAATAGCGGCAGCGTGCTGTTCAGGGCTCCCGTGTACTCGGTAGGCGAGGCTCAGATGGCAGTGGAAGCCGCCGAGAACATCACCTTCAATGATAAAGTCACTGTGGTCGCCGCCGGGCTTTCGGCAACGGCCGGCGGAGCGCTGACCTTTGAGCAGGGCATAGTGGTTGGTGACACCCTGATATTCGGCGGCGGAAGGTACGAGATATACGATAAGGACGGCGTGAGCTATCTTGCTCTTGCAAACTCCAACCCCAACACGCGCGTCTACTATCAGTTTATCGTCGAAAACGGCAGTCTTATACTGACACAGGTCACGGCTCCCGCCGGTGCGCACAGACAGGTCGGCAGCATAGTCACCCTCCAGGGCAGCACCGTCACCATCCCCGAGGGTATGCCGGCAGACTTCCTGGGCGCCGAGCTGACCGTCACTTCCACGACCGGCGATATCACCGCAGGCGACGTGCGGCTTGATGACAGCAGCGCCACCCTCACAGCCGAGGGCAGCGTCCTTCTGCGCACACTGACGGCCACAGACAATCAGAACCAGAACATAAATATCAATGCCAATCTGGGCGGCCTCACCGTGGGTACCGATCTGCTCCCCAACGATATCAGCGTCATCGGCGGCAACCTGAATATCCGTACTGCCACCGACGTGGTTCTGCGCCAGCTCTCCAAGGTGGGCGGCAAGCTGGTCGTCACCGCCCTCAACGGCGGCGCGGCCAACGGCTACCGGCGCGTCACCACTGTGACCGACGCCAAGGACGGCGGGAAGTTCAGCGCTCAGAGTCTCAGACTCATCGGCTCGGAAAGCAGTATCACCGTCTGGGGCGACGTGGAGATATCCGGCCCCATAACGGTAGTGGAAACCAGTCTCGGCTGGCCTCTGGATGGTATCCCCAATCTGGCGGTTAACGAACAGCTTAGTCTTATAAGCGTCAACGCGGACGTTATCCTCCGCGGCAGCGTCAGTGCTGACAAAAACAAACTCATAATCAATGCCAAGGAAGAGGTTTACGCACTGAACGGCATTACCGTCTCGGACGGCGGCCTGTCTGTCACCGCCGGCAGCGATGTCACAGTTGAGACCTCCGGCAAGACCGGCAGCTTCGCAGTGCTGGATATCACCAATTCCACCGTAGGCATCACCAGCACAAACGGCAACATCCTGTCTGTGGGCAACTACAACATCTGGAAGTTTATCAACTGCGACCAGGTCAGCGTGTCCGCCCCCGGCATGATCGCCGTGCGCGGCATGATCTCGCAGAACTCCGATGTCAGCCTCACATCCGACAACGGCGGCACGGACATTGCCAGAGTGGACTTCGGTACTGACACCGATTACCGGGTATATAAGGACGCAGAGGGTAATCTCTACTTCTTCGACTACAACGCGGCAGAGCCCAATACGGCCTGGCGTCGGATAACTGCGGAGCTGAGAGGTGAGCTGGCGGCCCGTCTGGATGCGCTGGCCCACCTGACCGTCACCGCGAATGCCGACGGCAGCTACAGCCTGTTTAATACCGATACCACCGCCACCACCACAGTTAAGCCCGTCATGGCCGGTATCGTGTCCATTGAGGACTACCGGGTTGACAGCGACGGCGACAGAGTCTTGACGGACGCTGACGCCACAGTGAAGGGCGAAGCAGTGTTTAGCGCCGGCGGCTCCTTGTATGCCTACGCTGAGAACTCCATTGTTATCTCAAATCTAAACGGCGACAGTGTGACCGATGTCACGCTCATATCCGAGGCCGGCAGCATCCGCATGAGCGCTGTTACCCTCAAGCAGACTCCCTTCACCGTTGAAGCGGGCGAGGACTTCGTACTTGCCGGTGTGCTGAAGGCGGAGAACGGTAGCGCCAGCGTGACCGCTGGCCGGAACATCTCCATAGACAGCATCGACATCAGCAGCACCGCAGCCACCGCCGTACCCAAAGTCCATACGCTGGCGCTGACCTCCTCCGACGGCACAAACAGCGGCAGCATCACCGTTGACAGTCTCAAGGCTATTAACGTGAACGTCAGCATAAGCGCTGTGAACGTTGGCGGCAGCTATACCGGCAGCACGGCGGAGCTCACGGACTGCGTCTCCGAGATACTGACCTACGGCGACATTAAGGTCGAAAGCTCTGACAACGACCTGCCTGCCTTCCACCCGTTTGCCAACGTGCTGACCGTCGTAAACGGCCGCCTCACACTGACCAGCTCGGCCGGCAGCGTTCTGTCCGACAGCATCCACGACGCCTGGAGCCTTGACGGCGCCTCCGTCATAGTCTCTGCCAATGCGGACGTTCGGGTCAGGGACAATGTAAAGGTACACAGCAGCACCCTGAACGTGACGACCACAAACGGCGCTGTCTCCATGGCCGCCGACTATGCCAAGGGCGACGACCCGCTGTGTCCCACCGATAACGATGCCGTGCTTGAAGGCCGCGAGGAAACACACTTCGACATCACCGGCAACAGCTCAGTTTCCGTGTATGCCTACGACGACCTGGAGATAAGCCACATCGTTCTGAATAATTCCGACTCCTACGACCACGCCATGCTCAGCCTTGTCTCCGTCAGCGGCGACATTATCATCAAGACCCTCAGCGCGAAGTATCTGAGCAGGCTGAACGGCGCTGTCAACAACACCTACGAGGCCACAAGCGAAACCATATATCTCAAAGCCGGCGGAGATATCTACGTGAGAAACGACGAGAACGACGCGGAGCTCCACGCCTTTGAGAAGGACGGCGACGGTCAGCCCGTCAGCTATCATCCCGGTACGGATGTCTTGACGCTGTTAAATGCCGAGGCTAAGTTTGAAGCCGGCGGCAGCCTCCTGTCCGACAGCATCCATGACCTGTGGAAGCTCACCGGAAGCGAGCTCTATGTTGACGCTTACGGCGGCATCGGCCTTGGCGACGGCGGCCAGTTCATCGACAGCTATATATCCATGAACTCCGACAACGGCAGATTCACGGCCGCGGACATTGCCGCCTTTGAAAACTCCTGCACCGGCGACAGCCTTGTCTCCGGCAGGGAGGAAAGCCTGCTGAAGCTGACGCGCAGCCTGATGTATGTGACGGCCAAGTACGGCGCCGAAGTGAGCCATCTGTCGCTGGAGGACTCCTTCTTCAGACTCAGCAGCACAAACGGCGACTTCAGCTCCCGCACTGTCAGACTGGAACGCAGCGGCCTTGAGTTGGATGTATTCGGCAGCGTCACAATAGCCAGCGACGAAAACGACGGCACCGAGTATCACCCCGCCGATAACGTTCTGTATGTTCACGACAGCAAGAAGGACGACAACGTAGCCAGCGGTGTCTACGTGGCGGACGTGACTTTGATACCCAAGCGCGGCATCAGGGCGAACAGCTCCAACGGCGGACTGCACTCCGACACGATACATGACGGCTGGTATATCGAAAACTCCGATGTGAGTTTCAGTGTATCCGGCAGCATCGTGATACGCGATAATGTCTCCGTCCTTGCCACGCAGAGAGTCATCGGAGTCAAGACCTATACAGTTTACAACTACGCCGGCAGAGAGTGCTACTTCGACGGCAAGGATTACTATACCTTCAACGGCACTGAGCTTGTCCGGCTCACAGAGACGCCTAACTTCTTCAAGAGCCATCTCAACAGTGTGGGCTCCTACGCGGTCTACAGCCTTGACGGCGGCCTCTACTATGACAACGGCGTCAGCGTGTACAGGGATGCCGACGGCTCCATCATGATAGTAGATGGAACGAAGGCAGCCGAGGTAAGGCGTGACGGCAGCCCCATGTTCGGCGGCACCGTATATGAGCTGTTCGAGAACGCCGGCGGCGGTCTGTACTACAAGCTGGGCGTAGACTTCTACTATGTCAGCAGCAACATAATGATACCGGTGGTGGACTTCAGCACCATGCGGCCTGAGGGTGGCTCCGAGCTCAGCTTGATCAGCCGCTACGACAGCATTGACGCGGGCTGCGCTTCCAGCGGCTCCTGCACCGCCGATACCCCGGTAGCCGGTCAGGAGGAGACCGCGTGGACAGTGGACGGCTCCAGTCTTACCGTTCAGGTGGCGAGAGACGTGGAATTCGGCAATATGACGGTCGATAACTCCGTGGTCTACATCAGCGGCATCTGCTTTACCGGGAATACTAACGCCAACGAGTCCGCCGCCATACACACCGGCGAGTACACCGTCTGGTTCCACAAGAACACCAACACGCTCTATTATAAGCAGGGCGACAGCTTCTATGTTCAGGATGGCTCCGGTCTGACCCTGGCGGTCAGCGTACCCGCGGAGCTGGTGGCTGTGAAGGACGGCACCAATTACCGCCTGATGTACTTCTCCGACGGCAGCAACAGCACTGTATTCTATAAGAGCGGCGATATCTACTATCTCTTTAAGGACGCCGTGTATACCATGGTGCTTCAGAGTCTCTCCGAGGCTGAGATAAAGGCGCTTAAGAAGCCGGAGCCCGAGGACGGCATCGGCGGCGACAGCTATGAGATATACCAGGACGGCACCAGCAGCACCGCCAGTCTCTATCTCAAGAAGGGCAGCGAATACTACGCCCTTGAGTTGGCCTATAAGGTGGGCGTAGCCACGGCGAAGCTCGAGGCCCTCACTCTGCCGGCCGGATTCGACAGCAATCTTGTCCGCGTCAAAGACGCCGCCACCGGCGGATATCTTGAGTACAAACTGATGTACAGCCCGGAGGACGGCAGCATTGCCTTCATCAACGACGGCAGGTACTACGGCTATTCTCTTAAGCTCAACTCCATGGAGCCCCAGAGTGCGGCAGACATGGCGATAAACCTCGCGAATATGAACGCAGCGGATATGGATGCCCACCAGCCCGGCAACGGCGGCAGCTTTACCGCCAAGACCATCGACATATACGCCAGCCGGTTCCAGGTGGATGTCTGGGGCGACATAAGCATCGTTGACGACTGCAACGACACAATAGTCGACGGCGACCATTATGAGCTGGTGCTGAACGCCGAGGACAGCAAGAGCGAGGACACGGTATACGACGAGGCAGACGAAACAGAAGTCAGCCGTGGAGTAAGCCTGCGCAGCCGCAGAGGCGCCATGGACTCCACCGACGACGATTATGCCGTATACAAGGACCCCGACGGCAACATCTTCTTCAATAAGGACGGCCAGTGGTTCTGCATAGAGTACAATATGGACGTCACCCCCGTTGGCCAGGCGGTATACAACGCCGGAGTTTACACCGTGGACGGTGTAGAGTTCAAGGCCACCGGCGCGGTGGTAAACGGCTTCACGATCTATGCGGACGCCGCCGGCAATCGCCTGGCGGAGAAGGGCGGAGTGCTCTACCGCTTCCAGTACGCGCCTGAGCTCAAGAGCGTCACAGAGCCCGCAATCACCGAACGCATAGAGAATACTGCCTTCGATGCCGCCGAGCCGGACACTCTCTACCACCACGACCAGGTGACCTACAGCCTGCGCATGGGCAGCTTTGATTTGAGCAGCACCAGCTATAAGGCGCTGTACGAGGGCAGACTGTTCTTTGAAAAGACCGGCCAGTATTACGTGTACGACGCTGCCACCGGGAAGCTTGTCAAGGACAGCGACATGAACAGCGACTTTATAAGCATCTCCGCTCTGCGGGATGTGGGCGCCCACAACTACTACGACAGTTGGAAATTCAACAACACCAGCTTCCAGCTCAACGTGTACGACGATATCGATGTGCGCGACAGCGTGTATTTTGAGAACTTCACCGTTGCGGATATCGTATCGGCAAACGGCGGACTGACCATTGCCGACTACTTCATCGACAGAAATGACGACGGCATTGGCGACAATTTGGAGCGCGGCCGCTACGATGTGAAGAACAGCTCCGTGATACTCTCCGTAAACGGCACCGTCCGTCTGGACCATGTGTTCATAGAGGTCAGCTACTCCCTGATGGAGAGCGATGACGGTGACCTGTTCTCCAAGACCTGGAGCGTTATCGGCAGCAGATCCATCTCCAACTTCGAGCGGAATATCACAATAATCAACAGCGATGATACCAGCGTTCCTCCGGCGCCCGCCGCCAAGTTCATCTGGTGTCAGGACGACTTCGCCATAATCGATGCCAGAGCCAGCCACGGTACCTTTATCCCTGTGGGCGTGGATGTCATATCCCGCTCCGGCGGAATCACAATAAAGACCTGCGACGGCTATGTCAGCGACTCCAACACTCTTGACCTGTACATCACCGGCAGCACGGTCAACTTCTCCGCGAAATACGATTTAGAGCTGCGGGAGACAGAGGTCAACGTGGAGGACGAAAAAGTCCGCTTCGATACCGGCGTAACGGTCACGGACACCGTTGATCATGACGCGCTCTATAAGCTCAACGACATCAACCTCTTCAGGGCGATAACTCCGGAAAACTACCCCGAACAGCGCAGCACTGCCTACGGCAGCGAGGTGACCGCCAAGAGCGACCTGGGCGCTTTCATAGGTAACAACTGGACGGTAGCCGGGGCGAGACTGGGCGCGAAGGCTGACGGAATGCTGGCAGTGCCCTTCGGTCTGACCAATGTCAGCATAGTCGTCTGCGAGGATGCCGAGCTGCTCTATAACCTGGCAAACCGCTCCGACGAGCATATTGCGAAGTACGGACCCGACATAGCTCCCAGAGCGCTCACAGTCATCGACGGCTCTGTGTTCGACGTCACCAGCACCCAGGGCGATGTGCTCATACTCCACGACTATGACGGCACAGAGAGCCATAACAGCACCGAAACCGGCATACTGGTGGAAGGCGCAGAGCTTCCGGCGGAGGAGATAATCAACCTGGAGCGGCTCAGACAGCAGCTCATCCTTCTGGCCGACCAGACGCTGGGCGGGGAGCAGTCCTACGTGGGCAACCTGGTCACCCGCTGCACCGACCGCATCAACGAAGGCGCGCTGAGAGCCAGACTCAATATCACGGCTGACGGCAAGCTGGATGCCGACGTAATCCGGGCTGATAACGCAGATATAAGCCTGCGCTCCAGCAATGCCTCCCGCAGCAATACCGCCGGAGACATCCGCTTTGACCGCATCATAGGCTACAGGACCTCCCTGAATATCGACTCCGAGGGGGCCATACTGCCGCTGCATACCACAGACGAAAACGGCAGCAGCATCAACAGCATCATCCGGCTCACAGGTCGGGATGGCCGCAGCGACGATACCAGCCTCACCCTCAGAGCGGTAGGCGACATCGGCGTCAAGTCCGCCCCCTTCTATGTGGATGTGCCCTGTGTAATAAACGTGCTCCAGGCCGACGACCTCTATCTGGACCTGAACCGGCGCAGCGAGGACGGGGAAATAGCCCTTATCGCGGACTACTTCATCTCCCAGGGCTACACCCAGTATCAGGCCGGACTCATGGCCGCAAAGCTCATAAATCTGGAGAGCGTCCGGGATTACCTCAGCTACAGCGACATTCAGTTCTATAACGTGATGCTGGATATAGTGAATGACACCCAGCTTCGCGCATGGCTCAGCAAGCGGGCGGCGGAGGGCCTCAGCTATACCGGCAGCGCCGCCGATGTGATGAACTATATGTTCAACAATATGCCCGCCGCCACCAGAGACGCCATGCTGAACGCCCTGTACAGCAAGGCCGTGACGGAAAGCCTGAGCCAGCCGGAGCAGGTCCGCGCGGAGCTCAGTGCCCAGCAGACAGCATACGACTCCGCCGCCGCCGCAAAGCTCAAGCAGGATGCCGCCGTTGCCGCAGCCAGGGAAGCCCTAGCCAGCGCGGAGCAGAAAAAGGCTTACTATGATCAGTTGAAGCTTCAGCTGTCCGGAGCCGGACGGAGCACAGCCGAGGCGGACAGCAAGCTGACCACACTTAAGCAGGAGATAAAGAAGCAAACCTCCGCCATCACCGCGGCGCAGACCGCCGCCGACAACGCCGCCGCAAAGATGCAGTTTACGCAGGTCAATATGGACGCGCTGAACCATCGTCTGGCCCAGCTTGAGGACGGCTATGCCAAGTATAACGAGAACGGCGGCTCCGGCGCAGTCCGCGATGCCGACGCGTATCTGGCCGAAAGCACAAAGCTGGCCTCCGACCTGAGCCCGCTGTCCGCAGACAGCTTCGAGGTCTGGTACAGCGCCGCCGACGGGCTGTGCCTGAAGAGCAACGGCAGCTGGTTCAAGCTCAACGACTGCCTGCTGCAAAGCCTCGGCGCCGCTCCCGCGGGACTTACCCAGCTTGGCAGCGATGTGAAGCTTTGGATGGACGAGAGCGACCCCGACCGCACCATCTATTATCAGTCGGCCGACGGGTTCTACACCTTTGCCCCGGGCAGAAACGCGGTGGAGAACGCCATGAAGGATTCCGACAGCGCCATCGGCAACAGCGCCGTGGAGCTGCACAACAGCAGCGACCCGCTGTGGACTGCTCTTGCAATGCTGGCGGCCGAGACGGAATACTCGGCAGACAGTCTCACTGAGGCCATAAACGACGCCGGCCTGCTCTACATCAGGGCCGGGAGACTGGTCACCATAGCCGACGCCAGCGTGGCGCTGGCAGAGCTGCTGCTGGAGGACGAATATGAGCAGCTTAAAACGGCACAGAGCCAGTGGGCGGAGAAGAAAGCGGCCTACGATATGCTGGTCAAATATACCAACGGCACTGCGGCCCAGAAGAGCGCCGCACTGTTGGAGCTGAACACCGCCCTGACCGAGCTCAACAACCGGTGGAGCCAGGTGTACGCGGCACAGCAGGAGCTGGACGATATCAGAACGCAGCAGACCGACATCCTCAAGCTGACAGACGCGGCCTACGAGACCCGTGAAAAGCTCATGAACACCCACGTGGACGAGGACGCCAGGGCCGCCGATATCAGGATTGGCCAGGTGACCGGCGAGGTCTACGCCGTCAACGAGGGCGACGTCAACATCACCGTGGATAAGACCGGCGTTCCGCTGCCCTCCCACGTTGTGCCCGAGGACGGAGACATACTCATTGACAGAGTGTACTCCCACAGAGGCGACGTAAGCATCACAAACCTCGGCGGCAGCATCCTGGCCACCGCCGCAGCGGTCGGCGCCCATGTCACCGGCAGATACATTGACCTGTGGGCTCAGGGCAGCATCGGCAGCGCGGCCACGGCGCTGAGAACAGAGCAGCGCAGCTCCAGCGTCACCAAGGTGGTCAGCATTGAGGAGCGTGTCTACGAGAACCAGACGGCAGAGGAGAGCATCAGCCTTGACATCTTCGGTCTGGACGCTCTTATAAGCGCCATTGAGCAGTACAGATACAACGAACTGACAAATCCCGCTCGGGATATAAGACTCAGCGACGAGAGCTTCGCCACCATTGGCAGCGACGCCCGACTCACCGAAGAGACGAACATCTTGATAGCCGAGACTATCCTCATTCGGGCCAGCGGCTCCAAGCTCACTGGCAGCGGCCTGCTCGGCGACCAGAGGAACGACCAGAAGAAGGCCAACGACACCGGCGACGCGGTATATGTCATCCTCAACGCGCTCCGTGGCGTGGGCTACGCTCTGCCCGTGGCGGTGCGGTACGACTGGGTCAGAGTGTATGACAACACCGTGGGTACAGAGCTCAATGCCACCGGCGTGACCGGCGGCGTGTATATCGCCGAGCAGACCGGCGTCATGAACATCGGCGAGATCACAGCCGGCGGCGATGCCCAGCTCACAGCGCCCAACGGCGTGTACAGCACACTCACTCAGGATGAGCTGAATAACAACAAGCTGAACCTCACAGCCGGCGGCGACGCGCTCATAGACAGCGGCACCGGCAGCGTGGGCAGCTCCGCAAAGCCCCTGTACGTAAAGGTCAATTCCCCCGACGCTGTGCTTGACACAGACAGCACCGGCGGCGTGTACCTCAGAAGCGTAGGCGATTTGAACCTCACCATGGACGACCCGACGCGGCGCGTTGAGCTTGAGGCCATCAGTACCGACGGCCAGAGCACAGCCGACCTCAGCGTCAGCGACCTTACCGTGGGCGGTGCCGCTGCGCTCACCGGCTATGTCAACAGCATAGGCTCCGTCTCCATCAGTACCGAGGCCGATATAGGCACGGCGTCCGGCGCCTTCCCCATTGTCTCCAGAGCGGATCTGGGCGGCGCGGTCAGCCTCTCCGGCAACAATGTCTATCTCAATGAGCCCGGCGATCTGTTCATAGAGAGCGCGGTGGCCAAGGGCGATATGGTGCTCACGGCCGGCGGCGACATAGTGGATGTCTCCGGCAGCGAGCTCAACGAGCTGCTCAGGCTCTACCGGCAGGCCATCGAGGACAGGAATGCCGCCGAGGAGAACTATGATGAACTGGAGGCGCTGTACCGCTCCATCACCAATAACGATACCATTGCCACAGACGCGCAGGAGCTTATAGACGCCACTGCCGCCCAGGCGGACGCGCAGAACGTGTATAATGCCGCCGCCGCCCTGCTGGAAACCAAGCAGAACGCTTACCGGCTGGCAAAGGACGCCTACGAGGCCGACCCGGACGATGTGGCCAAGAAGCAGGCCATGCTGGACGCTTTCGAGGAAATGTCCGTGGCTCAGCGCGACAGTGATGAAGCCGCCGCAAGTCTCGATGCCGCCAACACCCGTCTGGCTGCGGCGGAGGCCATAGCCAAGACCTTCACAGACCTGGCCGACGCCCGCAGCGACCTGGCAAATGCCTACGCCAGCGGAGACGCCGATAGGATAGCCGCAGCAGAGTCCGCCTACAAGCAGGCCTGGGATGCCTATAAGCCCAACAGCGACGACATCCGCAGAGCCCAAGATAAGGGCGACACGGCCGAAGCTGTGCTGACGGCTGCGCTGGGCGCAAATTACGACGACGAGCTGCTCATACGTCAAAGCCAGCTGGCAGCCCTCAAGCAGACTATGGACGACAAGGCGGCGGAGCTGGAGGCCGCGAAGCGGGCGGGAAGCGCCGCGCAGCAGGCCGCAGCCAAGAAGGCCTACGATAACGCCAAGAAGGAGTACGAAGCAGCCGAGGCGGAGCTGAATCCGCTGCTGGCCTACAGACAGGACATTGATGACGCCACAGGCGAGATAAGCAAGGCCACAGGCCTGCTGAACGACCTGGCCCCCGGCGGCAGCAAGGATCTGGCCGCTGCCGAAAGCGGCATGACCGCGGCGGAGGAAAAGGTGGCTCTGGCCGATAGGGCTGTGGAAGCCCAGAAGCTGGCAAACGCTGCCGCCGAAGCCGGCAACACCGACCTGCAGCGCGCGGCCCAGTTCCTGGCCAACTCTCTGAGAGAGGCGTTAAAGACCAAGGACAGCGATACCGCGGCGTATAATAAGGCCATGGACAGCGCAGCCGACGCCCAGGTCATAGTGGATACCCTGCAAAGCGGCAGCAGCGAAGCCAAGGCCATAGCAACCCAGCTCCTTGACGACCTTGAGAGCGCGGTGGCCGAGGACAGCACGAGCTACCACGACGCCGAGCTTACCGGGGAGATAAAAGCCGCCGTAGCGGCAATGGTAGAGGCGGAGCAAAACAAGCTGGATAAGCAGAACGCCTATGACCAGGCTGCGGCGGAAGCTGCGGCGGCCCGTGAGGAGAAGGTCGCGGCCGAGATCGCTTTGACCCAGGCCCAGGCGAATGAGGACGCGGCGAAGCTCAAGTATGAGGCCGCCCACGAAAAGCTGCTGGAGGCCGAGGCCAAGAACAAGACCAAGAAGGAAATAGAGAAAGCCAAGACCGAGGCCGAGGAAAAGGCACTGGCCTACAACGACGCCAAGGCAGCCACTGCTGCGGCCGCAGCCGCCAACACCGCGGCGGAGGGCAGGGTAACCGTGACCGAAGCTGCCCAGACAGCGGCGCAGGGCGAGCTCACCGCGGCAAAGACAGCCTTTGACAACGCCGTAGACGATGAGGCCAAGGCCCGCGCCGCAAACAAGGCGGCAGAGGACGCGGACGCTCTGACGAAGGTCAACTCCGATATCGGCAGCAATGACAACAGCACCAATATCGGCACCAATATGCTCAAGACCCTGGACGAGAAGCAGGAGGCGGTCTACGGAGTTGAGGGCCTGCTGGCAAAGTATGAGACCGCTCTTAAGAGCTACCTCACTGCGGCTGCCGGTACAGAGTCCGCCACCGGCGAGCTTATGATAGCGCTGGAGCAGCTCACAGACAGCATATACAAGAGCCCCACAAAGACGGCAGACCCCACCAAGCTGCAGGATGCCGAAGATAAGCTGATGCTGTATCTGCAAAAGAGCAAACCCAACATAGCCTCCGAAGCCGAGGATGACACCGCGAAGAAGCTGGCCGCCTTGAGCGAGGCCATAAGAGATCTGAAGCAGGGTCTGGACGATATCAGCGAGGCGGAGAAGCAGATAAGCGACGTCCTTGGGGAAGCCAAGGATGACGGACTGATCAGCAGCGCCGTCACCGACGCCATGAACAGCTTCATCGACAAGGCGGAGGACTATGAGAGAGCTCTCAAGACTAAGGACGACGCCGATAAGGCGGTGACAGCCGCCCAGAACCAGGTGGACGCTCTGAATAACAGCACCTCCTCCACCGCCTCTCAGAAACAGCGGGCGCAGGAGACTCTGGACGCCGCGCTGCAGACCCAGACCGATGCCCAGACAGCCCTCGACAACGCGGACGCCGCCAGAGACACAGCTTACAATAATTATAACGACGCCATGACTGCCGCGCAGAATACACTGGATCAGAACGAGAGCGATACCGCAAACGCCATCAGCGGCATCACCCCGGCCACCGGCGATATCGGCGATACCAACGTCAGCGACGGTCAGGAGCAGGGCGACGCCACAGTCCGTGCCGGCGGCGATATCAGGCTCAACGGCAGCGGTACAGTGGGCGGCGGAACGGCGGCAGCGGGTGCGGACGACAGCGACATGAGCGTGGAGGCCGGCGGTAAGCTGACCGTAGACGCGGACGGCAATGTGAAGCTCTCCACCGACGAGAGTCTGAACGCCAATGTGACGACCGGTGACAATGCACTGGATGTGACAGCTACCGAGAACTTGACTGTCAGCACGGATGCCGATAGGCTCAGCGTCGTCGGCGACAATGTGAACATTCGCGACAACGGCAGCGTGGAGCTGGGCGATGTGACAGCCGAGGGCAGCGCCAACATCGACGCCGCAGGCAATATCAGTCAGGAGAGCGGCGGTCTGGTCAGAGCCGAGGAGCTGGTCATAAATGCCGACGGAGATATCGGCGGCTCAGCACCCGGCACGGGGCTGAACACCAATACCGACGAGATAACCGCCATAGCCGGCGGAGACGTCGATATCGACAATAACAGCCCCAGTCTGGTGATAGACGAGATCACCGGCGACAATGTGACCGTCAACACCAGCGGCGACGTGGTGACAAGACCCGACACCGGCGTCATCAATGCCGGCAGCAGCGTCACAGTCACCGCCGAGGGTAATATCGGCACTCCGGATAACCACCTGCGCATTGATACCACCGGTACCGTGAACCTCAGCGACAGCAGCTCGGAGTTCGGCCTTGTGTACTTCGACATACTTCCCAGATACGCACCAAGCGTCGATCTCCCCCAGATAGAAATGCTCTACGACGACCCCGACGCCACAGCCTACTATATGTACGATGAAAACGGCGAGCCGGTTGTCCACAACAGACCGGGCACCGGGCTGAAGGTCTATGGCATCGGCTTGGGAGACGGCTTCCTGTGGGTAGGCACGGCAGCGGAGACGGACGCCATAAAGGACGCCGCGGCCAACACCGTCAGACTGAAGATAAGCGACGGCGGCAAGGTCCTCTTTGACTACGACGTCAGGATAGATACTATCCTGGACTACATCACCGAGGACGGAGTAAAGATACCCGTGGTAGGCGTTGACCAGCAGGGCCGCTACCGGAAGCTGGTACTCCTGTATCGCCTGTTCGTGGGCGAGGAGTATAACGGCCGGCGCTTCACCGTGAAGCTCACCGTGGACGGCGAGACTACCGAGTACAGCGGCATAGTGGAGGACGGCTTCATAAGCTTCCAGCTTCTTAACCAGGGCTGTACTGTAGAAGTAGAGCTGGAGCCCCAGCAGGCAAAGTCCTAAAGCAAAACCAACCATAACGAAAGCCCGCTTCCCCATCTGGGGAGGCGGGCTTTGAGTGTTCTTATTCAGCCTTCTGCGCGCTTTACGGTGACTGGAAGAAGCAATTCCTTATCAGGTTCGGTCATATAGTAGGCGTGTCCGTCCAGCTCCATATACCGGTATGTGCGCATGGACTTCAGCTTCAGCAGTATATTCAGCTCATCTCTTTCCTTGACCGAATCGGGGAGGGAAGAGAGCATAAGGCAGGTGCCGCCCTCTGCATCCTGATAGCCGCTGGGGCCAAGGTCGGTGCCGTCCTCTAATAAAACATGGTCGCCGGGATAAACGTCACAACTTAGCACACAGGCACGGCCCTTCTCGTCAAGGAGCCGCCAGAACTCACTGTAGTCCTGAGGGCTCAGCGTCCGGCTGAGATCCCAGTCCAGCTCGATACAGCTCATATTGCGCAGGTCGTGTTTTTTGGCCTGCTCCGTCCTGCTATTCAGGACATTCTCATAGGCCTGTTGAGATAAGCCGCCTGTCTCCAACAGATGCTCCAGGCTGTCGTCTCCGTCGGGCTGGTAGACGTAGGCGTAACTACCCTCTATACTTTTCATGTCGGCAAGTTGCTTTTTACTGAGTCCATAACCCACGACGGGCTCCGGCGTGACAGCGTCCATGGAAAATGATATCAGCACAGTCTCCCCGTCGTAGTAGCTCTCCATAAGAGTGAAGCTGCTAGAGTTCAGCTCCGGCAGCTGTGAGGTTTCCGGCTTCCGGCCCACATTGGCCTGCTCCGCCGCCTCAAACAGCGCTTGGCTTTCCGGGTCTGGCACGGCCAGGTAATCTCTCATGGCGTGGAATACGGACGGAAACCACCCGGCGCCGTAGGCTGTGGCCGCAAACAGACCTGTAAGCGCCGCCGCGATCAAAACGGTGCGCAAAAGCTTTTGACCGCTGCGTGAACTTGCGTATTTATCTGCCGCCTCTATGTATTTCTCGTCTACAGCGGACATTCCCTCTAAAAGCTCATAGCCTCTCATAGCTCATAGCCCTCCTTAATAAGATATCCCCTAAGCTGCTGCCGTAAACGAAACAGCATGGTCTTTGCCTTGCTCTCGCTTATCCCAAAGCGCTTTGCCACTGCCGAGACAGAGTCCATGTACCAGTAGCGCCGCAGGAAGATACTGCGCTTTTCCGGGCTCAGGGAGGCGAGAAAGCCGTTTATGGCCTCCCTCAGCACAAGCTCGTCCAATCGGCAGCGGCTGTCGTCCGGCGCGGGGATGCACTGCTCCAGCTCGTCGCTCAATACCGTGATATAGGCTGAGCGCTTCAACCGCGATTCGTCTCGACAGCGGTTCAGACTGAGGTTTCGGGTTATGCGGGCGAGAAAAGCGTACAGATAGCTCCGGGGTTCGTGGGGCGGTATGCTGTTCCAGGCGGAAAGATAGGTGTCGTTTTCGCACTCCTCAGCGGTGCGGATGTCCTCCGTTATGCCCATGGACAGCGCCCGCAGCCGTCCGCCGTATTTATCCGCGCTGTGGGTAATGGCCGCTTCGTCCCGGCTGAGGTACAGACTCACAATACTGTTGTCATCCAAATTTCCGTTCTCTCTTTCGCAAGTATTTGGCCTTCACCTATATAAACACCGTTTCCACCGCAGAGGTTGCATATTTAAAGTTTGGGAGGGGCTCTGC
>CAYSFK010000016.1:0-29916 GCA_964430345.1 uncultured Oscillospiraceae bacterium
GCATCATCCAGTATCAGAATTCCGCCGAGATGCACGGCTTTGAGACCGTCATCCCCGACGTGCCCCAGAGCCTTATAGACAGCGGCTTCGTCCACCCGGACAGCGCGGCGGATTTTCTGGCCATGTATGACAGGCTCTTTGCCGGCGAGCCCTTTGCCGAGGGCGTGTTCCGGGTGCAGACAGCCGACCGCAAGGGCTGGTGGTACGAGCATATCCGCTATACCAACGAGTTCGACCACAGCGGCAAGCCGGTGCGGGCGGCGGGTATGTCCACCGATGAGACCGAGAAGCAGGAGACTATCGCCCGGTACCGGAAGGAGCTGGAGCTGAAGAAATCCTCCCTGGCGGAGGAAAAGCTCATAGCCTATGCCATGTTTGACCTGACCGCCCGCAAGTCTCTGGAGTGCTGCTACAAGGACGGCAGCGATGTTCCCGACGAGGACCGTACCGACTTTGAATTCTCCCGCGTTAATTCCAAGCTTTTGCTGGACCCCCTGGAGCGGGAGCGGTTCATCGCCCTCAACGACGTGGACACGCTGCTGGCCCTGTTCGACACCGGGGAGACGGAGTTCAAGCTGGAGTACCGCCGTTGGGTGCCCGACGGCAGGCTTATCTGGGTGCGCAACTTCATGCATATGCTCCGGGACCCGGACAGCGGCAACGTCTGTATATTCCAGTACTGGTACGATATCGACGACGAGAAGATGCGGGAGCTTATGTACAAGAGCGTAGCCACCGGCAGCTATGATTTTGTCGCCCGCATAGACGGGGTGTCCAAGCACTTTGAGGTCATATCCCGCACCGGGATGAATTTCCATATGCCTCCCCAGAGCGGGGACGACGCCGACGAGGTCACCAACTCTCTCTACAGCGAGTGCGCCATCCCCGAGGACAGGGAGAGCCTGATAGAAAACTCCACCGTGGAAAACGTTAACCGCCATCTCTCGGAGAATGAGCGCTACGTTTTCACCTACCGCATCGTAAGGCCCGACGGTCAGCTCCGGTATAAGCGGGTCACCCAGTATTATATTGACCCTCTGCGCAAGATAATCGTCATGCTTCGTGAGGACGTCACCGACATCATCCGTGCCGAGTCTGAGAAGAACCGGGCTCTGGAGTCCGCTCTCGCCGCGGCGGAGCAGGCCAGCGCCGCCAAGGGCGAGTTCATGTCCCGTATGTCCCATGAGATACGTACGCCCCTCAACGCCATCATCGGCTATAATACCATCGCCCGCAGCGCGCTGTCGGAGGCCGTCACCGACGAGGAGCGGCGCCGCGCGGATATGAGCGTCATGGACTGCCTCACCAAGAGCGAGCTGGCCTCCAAGCATCTGCTCTCCGTCATAAACGACGTGCTGGATATGTCGGCCATAGAGAGCGGCAAGATAAGCCTGGCCAACGACAGGTTCGACTTTAAAAACCTCATAAGCTCTCTGACGGTGCTTTTCTACTCCCAGGCCAAGTCCAAGGGCATCAGCTTTGATGTGCTTTTCGACTCGCCCACGGAGGAGTGGTTCTCCGGCGACCAGATGCGTATAAATCAGATCTTGACCAATCTGCTCTCCAACGCCGTGAAGTTCACTCCGGAGGGCGGCAGCGTGAAGCTGAGCGTCACCTCCCAGGCGACAGACGAGGCCCATATGCGCTTTCTCTTTGAGATAGCCGACACCGGCATCGGCATTGACCGGGAGAATATGGAGCGGCTTTGGCTGCCCTTTGAGCAGGCGGACTCCACCATATCCCGGCGCTTCGGCGGCACGGGCCTGGGCCTTGCCATCACCAGAAGTCTTGTGATGCTCATGGGCGGCCAGATATCCGCCGACAGCCGCCCGGGCGAGGGCTCCGTCTTTCGGGTGGAGCTGACTCTTGGCCGGGTGCGGCAGCCCGACAATACCGGAGCCTACGATTTCTCCGGCATCAACGCCCTTGTGGTGGACGACGACAGCAGTGCCTGCGACTATATCCAGCTGCTGTTTGACCGCTGCGGCGCCCGCTGCCATACGGTGTGCTCCGGGGCCCAGGCTCTTGAGGTCTTTCGCGACTCCCTGGAGCGGGATCAGCGCTTCACCATGTGCCTGGTGGACTGGCGTATGCCGGACATGGACGGCGTCACCACCGTCAGGGAGATCCGCAGGCTTGCCGGCGGCGATGTGCCCATCATTATCATCACCGCCTACGACTTCACGGAGATAGCCGACCAGGTCAAGGACGCCGGCGTCACCATGTTTGTGGCAAAGCCCCTGTTCCAGTCCACTCTGTTTGACCTGCTGGCCACGGTCTGCGGCGCCCAGCGGCCCCGCAGCGCGCCTCGGGCGAGCGCTGTCAGCTTTTCCGGCGCCCGTGTGCTGCTGGCGGAGGACAACAAAATGAATATGGAGGTGGCCCGGCGCATCCTCCAGTCGGCGGGGCTCACGGTGGACGCCGCCTGGAACGGCAGGGAGGCGGTCTCCATGTTCGAGAGCGCCCATGTGGGCGCCTATAAGGCCATCCTTATGGATGTGCATATGCCGGAGCTGGACGGGTATCAGGCCACCCGGGCCATCAGAAGCTCCCGCCATCCGGAGGGGGCAACTATCCCGGTCATCGCCATGACGGCGGACGCCTTTGCCGAAAACGTGGCCGAGGCCTTTGCCGTCGGCATGAACGACCATATTGCCAAGCCCATAGATATAGACCTGCTCTTCAAGACCCTGCGCAAGTACATCCCCTGACCCAAGGTTCTGCCGATGAAAATTGGGGCTGTAGCACTATTGTGATATTGCGCAAAAACTGCTTATGGTTTCCTCTGACGAGGGAGCTTACACCTGTTGTCGGTCAGCGAAGCTGGCTGAGGGTGAGAAATGGCCGGAACACCCAACAATAACTGGATGTTCCGGCCTCGCTTTCTCTCTCCGCCGCCTGTCCCCTGTCATATAAGCGCAGAGCAGATTTTTCACCCTGTAGGGCGGGCTGCCCACAGCCCGCCGCGAAACGCGCTCAGATACGGCGGCGGGCTGTGGCAGCCCGCCCTACGGCATTAGTTGATTTGTTCGGCGGTTTCTCATGGTATGGCAGAGAGCGTCTTTTCCTGTGCAATCTGCAATAGTGATGCAGCCCCAATTTTATTTATTTCATGTCACGCTTTCAGTAGTCCGCCAGATACCGGTCCAGAGCCGCCTGATATATTGCCAGCAGCTCGTCCGTCCGAAACAGGGCCAGCCGCTCCAGATAGCCGTCCCATTCATCCATGGAGCTCATGCCGGTGATAAAGCTTATTCGGCTGTCGGTGCAGAACTTGTCTATGTCGGAGCTGAGGGCGTTGAGAGTCACCGCCTCGTCGACGGTAAAGGTGAAGCCGGGCCAGTACTCGCTTGGCCCGTAGCTGAACAGCGCCCTGGCCGTCGCAGCGGGCACCTGGGCCATCTCTCCTCCTCTGAAATAGGGGGCCACCTCCACCATGGGGTTGCCGCCTCCGGGATAGGGCGAATATCTGGCCACCGTCTCGTCAAAGGTGCTGTTCTCCGCCGCCATCTCCTCATAGATAAAGGGCGCGTAGTCGTAGGAGCCGTCCTCCTTTACGATGAAGGTCTCGTTTTCCACGCCCATGTGGTAGAAAAGCGTACCCTCATCGGTCCAGAAATAGTCCAGCCACCGCAGCACCAGCTCCGGGTCACGGCAGGTGGCGGGTATCACCGCGTTGCCGGTGGAGTGGAAGTCCGCCCGTATCGCGGCCCACAGCTTGTCCCCGGCGGGCCCCTCCAGCGCCTCCTCTATGCCTACCCAGTTGTCCGCCATATTGGCCGGCAGCCCTGCCAGATTGGTGTTGCAGAACACGCCTATGCGGTCGTTCAGGGCGTTGTTGAGCCACTCCTCCCTGGTCATGGTAAAGGTGTTGGCCGCCATCAGCCCCTGGGTGTACAGCTTCTGGAAGTAGGCCAGAAATTCCCGGTAGCTCTCTGTGGCGGCAATGAGCCGCACTGTGCCGGTGGCCTCGTCGCAGTCCACCTCCGGATTGTGTACGCCCCGGTTCATAAGCCCGAAGGCCCCGTAAAAGCAGTCGCGTATGCTTTGCCAGTCCTGGGAGCACAGGGGTATTTCGTCGTCCACGTCGCCGTTGCTGTTGGCGTCCTGCTGCTTAAAGGCCAGCAGCAGCCGGTACATCTCCTGGGTGCTGGTGGGCAGCTCCATCCCCAGATTATCCAGCCAGGTTTTGTTTATGAATATCTTCCGGCATACCCGAAGCTCCGCCCCGGAGTTTATCTGGGGCAGCCCGTATATGGAGCCGTCGGGGTTGGTGACGGAGGCCAAGGCCACAGGGTGGGTCTGCAAATAGTTCCAGCAGTTGGGGGCGTTTTTCTCCAGAAGCCCGTCCTTTGCCAGATCTATGATGAGCCCGCTCTTGCCGTACTGGCTCAGCCTGTCGGCGGAGACCCGGTGCCGCAGAATAAGGTCGATTTCCGCCTTGTTCATCAGCGCCGTGTACATGGCCTCTGCCCTGTTGGACTCGGAGGTCAGCTCCCAGTCGATGTCCACGCCGGTCATTTCCTCGTATTTGTTCCATACGTATACGTCGTCGTAGTCCGCCTCGGTGTTGTGATAGGCCAGCACCTTGAGGGCAGTGGGCTCCTTCACCAGCGGAAATCGGCACTCTGTGTTTCCCACCAGCACCGGCTTTCCCGCCAGACTGTCGGTCACCGTCACGCTGCCGGTGTCGCCGCCGCTCTGCGTGACAGCCCCGGCGCAGCCGCACAGCAGCAGGCATAATACGGTGAGCAGTGAAAGCATTGCCTTTCTCTTTTTCATGGCTCCTTCTCTCCCGTTCGGTTTTTACCGCGTCAGCAGGACTCCGAAAAGGCCTGCCGCAGCAGTCTGTACAGCTCCTCCGGGCTGTAGGGCTTTCCCAGGTGCCCGTTCATGCCCGCCGCCAGGACCCGCCGCACGTCCTCGTCAAAGGCGTCGGCGCTCATGGCGTATATGGGTATGTCCGCGTCGCCGCGCTGCGCGGCCCGTATGGCGGCGGTGGCGGCGTAGCCGTCCATCACCGGCATCTGCAGATCCATAAGTATCAGGTCGTAGTACCCCTCCCCGTGGCCCGTAAAGGCGTCCACGGCCTCCTGACCGTTGTTGGCCTCCTCTGTCTGGGCGCCGGTGTCTGACAGCAGCCGCTTGGCTATCTCCCGGTTTATGGCGTTGTCCTCCACCAGCAGTACCCGCTTCCCGCTCAGGTCGGGCAACCCGCCCTGAGCCTGACCGTCGCTGTCGGCCTCCCGCTTGTCGTCCTCCTGCGCCAGTCTCAGGGGCAGCAGCACCGTGAAGGTGCTGCCCCGGCCGGGAGCGCTCCGGCAGCTTATGGAGCCGCCCATAAGCTCCGCCAGACTCCTGGCTATAGCCATGCCCAGCCCGGTGCCCTCCACGCCGGAGGCGCCGGACTCCTGCGCTCTGGAGAAGGAGTCGAACACCCTGTCTACAAAATCCGCCGACATCCCTATGCCCGTGTCGGTAAAGGTAAAGGTGTAGTCTCCGCAGCCGTCCCGCTTAGAGGGCGTCTCCCGTACGCTCATGGTTATTTCCCCCTCCTCCGGCGTGAACTTCACGGCGTTGGAGAGTATGTTCATGCATATCTGGGTCAGGCGCACCCTGTCGCCTATTACTTCTGTGTGCTGTATGCCGTCGGCGTCCACGGTGAGGGTCTGCCGCTTTTCCTCCGCGCTGGTGCTCACTATGGTCAGCGTGTTCCGGATAAGCAGGGGCAAATCCACCGTCTCCTCCGCAAGGCTTATTTTCCCGGATTCTATGCGGCTCATATCCAGAACGTCGTTGATGATGGACAGCAGGTAGCGGGAGGCCACCTCCACCTTTGAAAGACAGCCGTCCACATACACCGGGTCGTCCATATGCCTCCGGGCCAGCCCCGTCATGCCGATTATGGCGTTCATGGGTGTGCGTATATCATGGCTCATGTTGGACAGAAAGCGGGATTTGGCAATGCTGGCCTCGGTGGCCTCCTGATAGGCCGCCTCCAGCTTCTGCTTTTGCTCGCTGTCGCTTTTCAGGGTGGCGATGGTGCTGGACAGCAGGGACCTTTCGTCTATGGCGCCGCCTTTGCGGCTGTGGTGGCCGTCGTCCGTCAGGGTCAGGGCCAGCTGGCTTATGGGCTTATACTTTTTCACTATGCTCACCAGTATGAACCATACGGCCACTATCATCAGCACTGTCACGGCCACGATGGCGGCCACCTGAGTTCCGGCCAGTCCGCTCAGCATACCGCCCAGCCGGATAAGCGACACGCAGGCCCAGCCGTTCACATCGGACACCTGCTCCTGCAGCACATAGCGCTCCCCGCCCAGCCGCAGTGTGGACTCGGAATACCGGCCCTCGCCGGAGGGGCTCAGGTGGTAGTCCGTCTCCATGGTGGAGGTCTCATATATCAGGCTGCCGCCGGAGTCGAAAAGGGCGACCATGCCGCTGCTGCCCGCCAGCTGGGAGGACAGCAGCGATTCTATCTCCGAAAGCGGTATCAGCGCAATGACAAAGGCCCTGGGCTCCGTGGAAAACTGAGGCAGCGGGCATACGTAGGTATAGCAGGCCTGCGCCGGGTCGTTGGCGGAGGCGGGTATAAGCTGTACGCCGGTGTTGCTCTTTATCAGGCTCAGGTACTCCTCCTGGCTGAATCTGTCCCCGGTGATGTATATATCCCAGAAGCTGTGGAAGGACAGCTCGCCCACGGAGCTGTATATCCTGTCCGGCTCCGTCAGCCGGTAGTAAGCCAGCAGCCGGATAAAGCCGTTGCCCACCAGATAGCTGGACAGCCTCTGAGCCATTTCGTAGCCGGAGTATTTGGCGTCTTTTGCGGGCTCCAGCAGGAAGGCGGAGTCCTGCCCTATGTTGTAGGCCACGCTGATGACCTCCGACATACGCTGGGATATATTGTCCTCAATGTCCGAAAGCTGCTTTTTCTTCGTCTCGGTCAGCGTCCTGTTTATCTCCGCGTTAAAGGACAGACACACGGTGGAGACCACCAGCACTATCACCGCCAGAAAAACAGCTACGGTGCGTATGAAAATTGAGCGGACAAACTCGGATTTTCTAATGTACAGAAAAAGCTGCGCCGCCTTGCTCACATTGCGTGCCTCCCTTCAAAGCGATAAGCATATGTCTTTACATTTTGAGGATATCATACAGCGGCGGAATTCACAACAAAAATCGACATAATTTGTAAAGAAACCCCGTGGGCCCGCTGTCCGGTTACTGTTGCCGCCGCCGGGCAAAAATGCTATAATAGTCCGGCGGAGGGGAGGCGAAGCCCGGTGAGAGAGCGCGTATACGCGGCCATAGACCTGAAATCCTTTTATGCCTCGGTGGAATGTATGCAGCGGGGCCTTGACCCTATGACCACCAACCTTGTGGTGGCGGACGCCGCCCGCTCTGAAAAGACCATCTGCCTTGCGGTGTCCCCCTCTTTGAAGGCTTACGGTATCCCCGGCCGGGCCCGGCTGTTTGAGGTGGTGCAGCGGGTGGGGGAGGTAAACGCCCGCCGCCGCTCAAGCTTGGGCGGCCGCGCCTTTACCGGCGCGTCCTGCTGCGATGCGGAGCTGAAGGCCCACCCGGAGCTGGAGCTGAGCTATATCGCGGCCCCGCCCCGAATGTCGAAGTACATGGAGGAGAGCCGCCGCATATACCAGATATATACCAGATTCGCCGCCCCGGAGGATATCCATGTCTACTCCGTGGACGAGGTGTTCATCGACCTTACGGGCTATGTGAAGCCCGGTGTGCTCTCGGCAAGAGAGCTGACCATGCGCATGATACGCAGTGTGCTGGACGAGACCGGCATCACCGCCACCGCCGGCATAGGGACGAACCTGTATCTTGCCAAGATAGCCATGGATATAGAGGCCAAGCACTGTATGCCCGACGAAAACGGTGTGCGCATCGCGGAGCTGGACGAGCCTGGCTACCGGCGAAAGCTCTGGACCCATCGGCCCCTGACGGATTTCTGGCGTGTGGGCCGGGGCTACGCCGCCAAGCTGGAGGCCAACGGGCTGTACACCATGGGGGACGTGGCTCGCTGCTCTCTGGATAACGAGGCCCTGATATACAAGCTTTTCGGCGTCAACGGGGAGCTGCTCATAGACCACGCCTGGGGCTGGGAGCCCTGCACCGTTGCGGATATAAAGGCCTACAAGCCCCGTACCAACAGCATAAGCTCCGGGCAGGTGCTGCCCTGTCCCTATGACTTTGACAAGGCCCGGCTCATCGTCCGGGAGATGGCGGAGCAGCAGGCTCTGGAGCTGCTGGACAAGGGCCTTGTGACGGACAGGCTGGAGCTGACCCTGGGCTATGATATCGAAAATCTCAGCCGCCCGGAAATAAGCCGGCAGTATAAGGGCGAGGTCACCACCGACTACTACGGCAGGAAGATACCCAAGAACGCCCACGGCACGGCCAGGCTCAAGCGGCAGTGCTCCTCCGCCCGGCTCATAACCCAGGCGGTGACGGAGCTTTTCGAGGACATTGCGGATAGGAAGCTGCTGGTGCGCCGGGTCTGGCTCACCGCCGCGGAGCTTGTGCCGGAGGCCGCCGCCCCTGCCGCCGTCCCGGAGCAGCTGGACCTGTTCACCGATTATGAGGCTCTGGAGCAGGCGCGGGCGGAGGAGGCGGCGGCGCTGGCCCGGGAGCGCCGGGCTCAGGAGACGGTGCTGAAAATAAAGAAAAAGTACGGGAAAAACGCCATCCTCAAGGGCACAAACTTCGAGGAGGGCGCCACCGCCATAGAGCGCAACTCCCGCATCGGCGGCCATAAAGCCTAATTCAATAGCTGTCCGGGTCAGAAATACGTATTATGAGGTGTTCATTATGACAGAAGAAAAAGCCCCCCACCGGGGAAAGCTTGCGCTGCGCCTTGTTGAAGCCGTGCTGCTCATGGCCGCCTTTCAGGGCGCCAAGCTGCTGTTGGAGAGCCTGATAAACCCCATGGTGCCGGAGGACAGCTTCTCTCGCCGCATGGTCACGGCCTCGGTGATGCTGGTGCTGGCCGCGCTGGTGTGGGTGTACGCAAGGCTGAGAAAGACGCCCTTGTCGGTGTTCCCCCGGCCCTTCGGCAAGAGGTATGTCATTTTTACCTGCGTGGCCGCGGCACTGCTCATATCCTCCCCCGCAAACTTCACCGGCGGGTATCAGGCCATACTGCTGGCGGTCTACGGCAGCATCATCACCCCGGTGTACGAGGAGCTGCTGTTCCGGGGCTACCTGTGGAACCGGCTGGACTCTGTGCTGAGCAGGAGCGTATATACCTGCCTCTGGAGCGTGGCCCTGTTCACCGTCTGGCATCTGGGCTATATGACGGGCCATATCGCCTCCGGCAACTGGACGGCGGTGGCCTGGAAGCTGGCGGCGGGCCTGGGCTATGGGACGGTGCTGGGCTTTGTGCGGCTTAAGACGAAAAACTGCTATTCCACCATGCTGGTCCACGGTGTGCTGAATATGTTCATGATATAATACCGGAGGCAAGCCCATGAAAACAGGCGAGGATAAAAAATACCCAGGCCCCTATGATGATATCATAGACCTGCCCCACCACGTCTCCCGTACCCGGCCTCCTATGTCCGCCGGGGACCGGGCTGCGCAGTTTTCCCCCTTTGCGGCGCTTACAGGCTTCGGCGCCGTCATCACCGAGGCGGGCCGTTATACCGACGCGCGCCCGGAGCTGGACGAACAGCAGCGGGCCGAATTGGACTGGCGGCTTCAGCGCATACAGGAGCGAATAAGCGAGCAGCCGGAAATAGGCCTTACGTATTTTGCCCCGGACATGAAGAAAGCCGGGGGTCAGTATATCACCACCACCGGACGGGTAAAGAAGCTGGACGTATTCGGGGGCAGCGTCATCCTTGCGGATGGCCGCGCCATTCCCATTCAGGACATAACGGATATCGAGCCGGAATAAGCGGCCGGGGGAAAGCAAACATGGAATATTATATCTCCGACGATAAGTGCCGTATCCCCCTTGGGGAGCTTTGGCCGCTGCTGCGCGGTACCTATTGGGCACGGGAGCGGAGCCTTGACACGGTGGAGCGCTCCGTGGAAAACTCCCTGTGCTTTGCCGCCTATGAGAAGGACGGCGGCAGACTCATAGGCTTTGCCCGGGTCATCACCGATTATGCCACCACCTTTTATCTCTGCGACGTGGTGGTGGCGGAGGACTGCCGGGGCCTGGGCGTGGGCAAGGCGCTGACGCAGCGGGCCGTAAACGACGAAAGAGTCCGCAGCCTCCGGGGCATTTTAGCCACCGGCGAGGCCCACGGACTGTACAGCCGCTTCGGCTTTGAGCTGAACGATAAAAAATTTATGGAGCGTAAAGCGGGAAAGGATGAGAGCAATGGAAGGTAATATGGACCGGCGCACGGCTCTGATAATTATTGATATGCAGCGGGGCTTCATAAGCAAAAGCTCACCCCTCTGCATCAGCGGCGCGGAGGCCACCGTGCCTGCCTGTGCCGCTCTGGCTGAGAACTGCCGACGGCGGGGCGTCCCGGTGTTCTTCGTCATCCGCCGCTATCGGGCCGACGGCAGCGATGTGGAGCATACCCGTTATGACGCCTGGCTTCGCGGCGGAAAGCCCCTGTCTCCCGGCTGCCCGGAGGAAGTGTCCGACGCCATGCCGGAGGAGCTCTGCCCTCGGACGGGGGACTATATCATCGTGAAGCCCCGCTTCTCCGCCTTTTTCGGCACGGAGCTGGATGTAATGCTGCGCCGTCTGGGCGTCGATACCCTGCTGCTGGCAGGCACCACAACGCCCAACTGCATCCGTACCGCCTGCTATGACGGCCTATCCCTGGAGTACAACATCGCCGTGGTCAGCGACTGCACCTCCTCTGTCAGCGAGGAGATACAAGCCGCCAACCTCCGGGACATGGCCAATGTGGGCGCCCGGATAATATCCTCCGCCGACTTCATCGAAGGCGCCGTCACGCTCCCGGACAGCAGCGCCCGGGTGCGAAGCGCGGTCAGACCGTAACTGCGGGCCGCTGCGGCATTTCGCCGGATGCATATGGAAATACCGCGCCTTCAGGCAATATGCCCGAAAGCGCGGTATTCGTATTCAGTCGCTGTCCCGTGGGCTCATATCTTCGGCTCATCCGGATGCAGCATTGTTGCGATAACTCTTGATAGAACGTCGTCGTTCCATATCCGCTTCCAATCGTCGCGAAGGACCAGCTTGTCGCCGAGCTTTATTGCGACCTTGCAGGCGTCCGATACCTCTGTATCGCCGAGGAGCCCGCAGAAGGTAGCGGTCAGATTCTGCATATGTCCGCTCAGGAAGGACAGGGCGGCTTCCCGCTGAACGCCCCGTCTCTCGGCTTCGTCCAGAGTTTCGGCCATGGCGTATATGCAGGTCGCTCCCAGTATTTCCACCAAGGTGGGTTCGAGAAACGCCATCTGTTCGGGAGTCATAACATAGCTGTGTACTACTGGCTCGAGCATATCCTCGCATACTCTGCGGCAGCGCTCAAAGGCCTCCTCGCTCCCGCTGATCCTTGACATGACGATGTCCTGTTTGCCGCCGTCTCCGCCGTATTTGTCGGCGCGGGCCTCGGGCGTATCCTGGTCCAAAAAGAAGGACGGATGGCAGGGATGGCAGATGGCCAGAGCACAGTCGTCTCTCAGCGGGATCTCACCGGCCACAACGGAGGCTGGGTCCAGGATTATCATCGAGGCGCCGGACTTCATCTTTTTCAGTACCTTTGGCGCGAAGGCTTTAAGCCCGCTGTCGTTAATGGCGGGGATGACCACGTCTGCCAGAGGCACCGCGTCGTCCATCGCCAGCACGTTTATGCCCAACTCCAGGAGCGCGGGGATGGCCTGCGGGTTTATTTCGCACACATTAAGCTCGTACCTGTCGCTGTGCCGGGCGAGATTTCGGGAAGTCTTGAAGCCCATGGTACCGCCTGCACCGATTATACATACGTTTGTCTTTTTCATGTTATTAGTCATTACTTTCAGTTAGTTTATCACATCGAACGCTTCGGCGCGTTTCCCGGCCGAACTGAGCTTCTCGCTTTATGCTGCGCCGATCTCCTTGAGCAGCTCGTCCTTGCCTACCATCTTCAGCACGTCAACCGCCCAAGCGTTCTCCTCTACGTATTTCTTAGTGACGCTGAGACTGGCCTGACGGAATTCCTCGGTGTCGGGATAGGTGACCTCCTCGAAGTCCTTCATCCACTCCTGCTCGTTAGCGGTGATCTCCTCGCGGATCTTGAGGGACAGCTCTTCCGCGCCCTCCCTGAGCACTGTCTGGTATTCCTCAGGCAGAGTGCTGAACCAGGTGTTGTTGACGACAAACATACCCATGGACACCTGATGTGAGGTCATGGCAAGATAGGGCGTGACCTCGAACAGCTTCATTGCCCACAGCGAGTCGAGCGTACCCTCGGAACCGTGTACCACACCCTGCTGAGAGGCGGAATAGACGTCCGACCACGCGATGACGGAGGGGATTATACCGTAGCACTCCCACGCGTCTATCATCATATCAACGCCGGGCATTCTCATTATCAAGCCCTTGAGATCGGCGAGAGAGTTGATGGGAACGTCGGTAACGGTCTGGCGGAAGCCGCGCTTGTGCAGGCAAAGCAGCGACAGATCGTATTTTGCCATCTCGCCCTGTATCATATCAAGGTATTCCTCGCTCTGAGCCGCCCAGAACTGATCCTCGCTGGACCACATATACGGAAGCTCCAGCACCTCCACCTGCTTGACCTGGTTCAGACCTATAAGGTCGCCAAGCGCGCCCATCTGTATAGTGCCGGACATGACGCTCTGCGCCAGGTCGCCCTCTGAGCCGAGCTCAGAATTGGGGTGGTGGTTGAGCACCACATGGCCGCCGGTTTTTTCCGTTACATACGGGATGTAGAACTCATCAAGAAGCTTTGTGACAGGGTGATCCAGCGACCACACAGAGGCCAGGGTCACGTTGAAAACCTCACCCTGATCCGCTTCCGCTGCCGGAGCCGCCGTGTCGGCCGCAGGCGCGGAGCTTGCCGCAGGCGCGGGGCTGCTCCCGCAGCCGCACAGCAGCGCAGTCGCCATGATGAGCGCCAGTACCAGACTCAATAGTTTGCTCAGCTTTTTCATTTCTTTTTCTCCTTTCAAATTTGGCCGTATATTACATTAAGCTCGGAAGCCATGTAATCAATTGTGGGAACAGGATAAGCAGGACAAGGACGATGACCAGCCATATAAACATCGGCAATAGCTTCGCGAATAGATCCATTGCCTTGACCCTGCACAGGCCGGAGGTAACGTACAGCACTGTGCCTACGGGCGGGGTGAGATATCCTATACAGAGGTTCACGACCATCAGTACTCCGAAATACACGAGGTCTATGCCGAAAGCCTTGCAAATAGGCATGAAGATCGGCGTGAGTATCATGATGGACGGAGTAATGTCCATTATCATGCCCCAGAACAGCATCACGAGGTTCATGATGAGCAGCATGACTATCCTTGAGGAGGTAACGCCGGAGAGTATGGCCGTCAGAAGCTGGGGCAGCCGTTCGGCCGTGATGACCCAAGAGGAGTAGGTGGAGGTGGCGACAACAAGCATGACGGTAGCCGAAGTCAGCATACTGTCTATCATGATCTTAGGAATATCCTTCCACTGCAGCTCGCGGTAGATGAACTTTCCGACGACGAAAGAGTATACGGCGGCCACGGCTGCGGACTCGGTAGCTGTGAACCAGCCGGCCAGAATACCGACTATGATGACCAGAGGCGCGCCCAGCGTGAGCAGGGAGTCTTTCAGTATAGCCCAGGCCTCCTTCATACTTATCGGGTCCACAGAGCCGGTCTGGTCCTTGCTGCCTACAAGCGTCGCCACAACGGCGAGACCGACGCCGATGAGTACGCCCGGAAGATATCCGCCCAGGAACAGCGCCCCGATTGACACGTTTGCCGTAAGCGCGTATACCACCATGGGTATGCTCGGCGGAATTATCGGGCCGATGATGCCGGAGGAGGCCAGCACCGAACCGGCAAATTCCGGAGAGTAGTTGTTCTTTTTGTACATGGGTACCATTATGCTGCCCACCGCGACCGTGTCCGCTATCGCGGAGCCGGACAGGCCTGCGAAGAACATACAGGCGGCGATGGTAATATAGTTGATGCCGCCGCGCAGTCGGCCGAAGAGCAGAGACATCAGCTTTACTATCCGTTCCGACATACCGCCGCGCTCCATGAGCCCGCCGGCGATAAGGAACAGCGGTATGGCCAGCAGCGAGAAGTTGTCCACACCTGTATACATACGCTGCGCTACGATGGAAAGCGGCACCGCGGACATAGCGCCCGAAAGCATTACGACTATCGCGCCTATGCCTATACCGCAGGCGACCGGTACGCCCAGAAGCACCAGCACGAACATAACGCCAAGAAACAGTAAGAATTGAGCCATTATGACAGCCCTCCTTCCCGGTCGGTAAAGCCCTTTGGAGCTTTGGCAAAGCGGATTATCCTTTCCGTAAGGAACAGTACGCATATCACAGCCATCAGCACCCCGCTCACGGGCAGGGAGATATAGATATAGGGCAGGGGGATGTTAAGGATGGGCGAGGAATCCACCGACGCGACACCCAGCATCTTTATACCGCCGTAGACAAGCAGTATGGAGAAGGCCAGCATCACGAGGTCGCTGAATGTGAGCAGCACGAATCTAAAAACACCTTTGGACACATCCACGAGCACATCGACCATCATGTGTCTGCCCTTGTACAGAGCTACCACCGAGCCGATATATGTGGCGTATATAAACAGATATCTGGTTATTTCGTCTCCCCAGGGGATGGCAAAACCCAGCTTTCGTACCAGCGCGCTCAAGAAAGTGAGAATTACCATGGCCACGCCAAAGGCCACCAGCAGCCAGCTGAGCACCTTCATCAATCTGTCCATAAATCGGTCAACAGCATTCATCTCTATCTGTCCCTCCTTTTCAGCGGCAAAGCATATCGGCTAACCCGATGAGATTCTCGGCGACAATATCCGGCGTCGTCTTGCCCTCCGGCTCCTTATGGTCTGATGACAGACCGTATTCCAAAGGCCGGGGAACAAAGGCGGTGAAGCATCCGGCGTTCTTCGCGCCGTCCATGTCGAAGGGGTGCGCCGAAACGAACAGCACCTCCTCGCCTTTGAGCCCGATGAAATCCAGACAGTCGGTATACACCGTGGGGTCGGGCTTAAATTTTTTGAATATGTTTGCGGTTATGATATAATCCCACGGCAGCCCGGCGCTTTTGCTCATATCCGCAATGAGCGGGAAATCGCCGTTTGTGAACGGGGCGATGAAGTACCTGCTCTTTAGCCGTGTGAGTCCGGGGACCACGTCAGGCCAGGCTATGAGCCGGTGCCAGCAGCGGCTGAAATCCAGCGCGTCCTGCTTGTCCACACCGCGTATCCCGTAGTCGGCGAACAGCGCTTCCATAGATTTATAGAAGATCGCATCTACCGGTTCCCATTCTGCCAGCCCGTGGGCAAAGTCGAAAATAGCCTTCATGTAGCCCTCATCGCGCCAGCGGTTGCCAAATTCGCCCCAGTTTACCGAAAGCCCGTAGCGATCTCCCAAGGCCCTGCCTTCCCGGATTACAGTACTGTGCCAGTCGGTGACCGTACCGAAGGTGTCGAAAAGAAGAGTTCTGATTTTTTCCATATTAATCAACCTTTCCTGTTTTCACAGAATAATCAGCGTTTCTGCTCTTCTTCATTCTAACGATACTCTCGGCCGTGTCAACAATACAGTCGGCACTCAGCCCGTATTTCTTCAGCAGCTCCTCGTAGGGCCCTGATTCTGCAAAGGTATCCCGGATGCCGATGCGCTTGAAGGGCACCGGCGCTTCCTCGGCGACGATCTCGGCCACCGCGCTGCCGAGGCCGTTATATATGTTGTGGTCCTCCACGGTGACGATGGCGCCGGTCTCCCTACAGCAGTGGAGAACCGCCTCGCGGTCCAGCGGCTTTATCGTGTGCATATCCACGACGCGCGCGGATATACCGCGGCGCTCAAGCTGCGCGGCGGCAGTGAGAGCGTGGAACACCATATCGCCGTTTGCGATAATGCTTATATCCGTGCCGTCCCGTACGGTCTTGCCCCGGCCTATCTCAAAGCTCTCGCCCTCTTTGTAAAATACAGGCACGGCGTCCCTGGTCATTCGTATATACAGTGGGCCATCCCAGTTCAGCGACGCTCGCAGAATGGCGGCGGCTGCGACGCTGTCGGCGGGCATTACGACGCTCATGTTGGGGATGCTGCGCAGGATACCGATATCCTCTATGGCCTGGTGAGTAGGGCCGTCGCTGCCGGGGGTAAGGCCGCCGTGACTGGCGAGCACTGTGAGCTTGAGCCCCGGATAGCAGGCGTAGGTCCTGAGCTGTTCACAGGCTCTCATGCTTGAAAACACTGAATAGGTCGCCATATACACGGTTTTTCCGGCTGCGGACAGTCCGCAGGCGATATTAGCCATGTTCTGCTCCGCGATCCCGCAATTGAAAAAGCGTTCTGGGAACTCTCCGGCAAAAATGGAGGTCTTTGTGGATTTGGAGATATCTGCGTCCAGCACGACGATGTTCTTGTCCTCCCGGCCAAGCTTGACAAGCTCGAGGCCGACGGCTTCTCTGGTCGCCTGTTTCTTTCCTGCTTCGATCATAGCGCGCCTCCGATCGATTCTACGGCTATCCTGTATTCCTCATCATTAGGCGCCTGCCCGTGCCATTTGCATACGTTTTCCATATAGGGGACGCCCTTGCCCTTGACAGTGCGGCAGATAATGCAGGTGGGCCCGCCTTTGTGCTCACGCGCCAGCGCCAGAGCTGCTTGGATCTGTGGCACACTGTGGCCGTCTATCACCATTGTGTTCCAGCCGAAGGCGCGCCATTTACTGTCCAGAGGGTCCACACTGTTTATCTCACTGACCCAGCCGTCTACCTGAAGATCGTTTTTGTCTATTATGGCCGTGAGGTTATCAAGCCCATGGTTTCCCGCGAACATTGCCGCTTCCCAGACGGAGCCTTCCTGCAGCTCGCCGTCGCCCAGGACGACGTACACGCGGTAGTCCTGCCTGTTCAGCTTGGCGGCCAGCGCCATCCCGATCCCATGCCCCAGCCCGTTGCCCAGAGAACCGGAGGTCATATCCAGACCTCTGACCTTCTTCATGTCCGGGTGCCCCTGAAGGTGACTGTTAAGAAGCCGAAGTGTTTTTAATTCCTCTTTGGGAAAGAACCCTCTGTCCGCCAGCGCCGCGTACCAGATAGGGCATACGTGCCCCTTCGACAGTATAAACCTATCCCTGTCCGGCCAATCGGGCTTTGCGGGGTCCAGCCTCAGCTCATCGTAGTACAGCACCGCCATTATCTCGGCGATGGAGAGCGCGCCGCCCGGATGTCCCGAGCCAGCCTCGTGTATCATATCAAGCGTAAGCAGTCTCAGCTCGTCCGCTTTTTTTTCAAGAAAGCTCTGTTTAGTTTCCATCGCCTCTCCTTAGCAGTCGCTTGACTCACACGGTTCCGCCGGTGCGGGAACAGTCTCAAAATGATGGGTCTCCTCCTCCCAGGCGCGGAGCAGTCTCATCCCTGATACTTCCATAATGGCAACGTCTATCGTATACTGCGCTATATTGCCGCCCTTGGGGATGTGGCTCCCGTAGACCTTGCCGTTATTGTCGCGCATGACTGCGTGCAGATGCACGTCCATAGAGCCGTCGCTGACGTTCTCGCACACAAGCCCTTGCCCGGAGATGAGCACTGTGGGTTCATTGAGAATCAGGTCGCGGTCGGCTCCGAAGGGGTCGTTTACCGGATCCTTGGGCTCATAGTAATACTGCAGATAAATTGAACTAAGTGAACCTATGCAGGAGGTAATGATCCCGTACTTTATCCCGTGCTTCCGGCATACCTCGGCGATAGCCGTAACCATATCCTCGCCGGGATATATTCTCGCCACCACCACTCTTGCCGCACTGCCCGCCTGGGAATCGATCCTCATGATACCTGCCTCCTTGAAATCAATAAAATTAGTAAGACGTCAGACATCTGACAAGGCAATACTAAGCATATTTATGCTTTTTGTCAAGATGAATATGAGAATTTGCCCTAGAGAAGAAGATATTTGTCGAAAACAGACAATTACGGCAAGAACAAACTGTCAATAATGACAAGCGCCATTTACATACTCCTTGACACGCTTTTTTTTTATGTATATAATGAGCCGCGATAATACACGATACTACAAGTAAAGGTATGTGTTTAAATAATGGATCGACAGATAAACTGGATACCCTCGAAAAACCAAGGCTCCGCCGTGGATTTCGTTATTGAGGCCTTTAGGGAGGCTCTTATAAATAAAAAGCTCGTCCCCGGAGATAAGCTGCCCTCCGAGACAGAGCTTGCCGTGTCTATGCAAGTCTCGCGCAGTACGATACGCGAGGCTATGAAAGTCCTGTCCGCGTACGGGCTGATAGAGATCAGCCGCGGCAACGGTACATTTATCAGCAGAAGCGATGATAATATAACCATGGACCCGATCCTTTTCGGTTTCCTGTTATCGCAGCCCTCAGAGCGAGAGCAGCTTGAGTTTCGGACTTATATGGAGCGTATAGTGATGGAGCTGCTCATACAGAACGCTACAGCCGAGAATATAAAAGCTCTTGAGGAAAACTATGCCGAGCTTCTCTCCATTGCGGACGACCCGGAGTGCTCGATGCAGAACGACATCCGTTTTCATGAGCTGCTGGGCGAGTTTACAGGCAACCGCCTGGTCGCGCGCGTATATAAGTTTTCTATTATGTATTTCCGCGCTTCCATAGAGAGCACACATAAAAACTTCGGTGGAGTCGGCGCGATAAAGATACACCGGATGGTTATTGACGCGGTCAGAAACCGCGACCTGGCTATGGTGGACGATGTTATTTCCGAAAACACCAAGACCTGGGTCACAAGCTCCGACAAGCTGTATTTCGGCTGACGGCAGCTAAACGTCACGGACTCAAAAAACGGCGGCTCCGGAGGATGGACATATCGTCCCATACCTCCGGAGCTGTTTTTCTTAATATCGATCGGCTTGCGCCGTTACTCTGCGCCACCGCACCGGGCGGGTGCGAAGCGCGGTCATGACTCACCGGGCTCTGAGCTGCCAGAAGGCCAGGGCTCCCGCGGCGGCCACGTTCAGGGAGTCTACCCCGTTGGCCATGGGTATGCGCACGGTGTAGTCGCAGCGGGCCACCGTGGTCTGGCCCAGCCCGTCGCCCTCGGCGCCCAGCACTATGGCCAGCCGCTTTTCCGCCAAAAGGGCGGGCTCCTCTATGCTCACGGCGTCGTCGCGGAGGGCCAGGGCGGCGGTCCTGAAGCCCAAAGCGCGCAGCATCTCAAGCCCCTGCTCCGGCCAGGCCCCGGTGCGGGCCCAGGGCAGCTGGAACACCGTGCCCATGGATACCCTCACCGCCCGCCGGTGCAGCGGGTCGCAGCAGTCCGGGGTCAGCAGCAAGGCGTCCATGCCCAGCGCCGCCGCCGAGCGGAACACCGCCCCCACGTTTGTGGGGTCGGCCAGCTTTTCCAGCACCGCTATCCGCCGCGCTCCGGCGCAGACAGACTCCGGGCGTTTCTCCAACCGCCTTTTCATGGCGCAGAGCACGCCCCTTGTGAGCCGGTAGCCGGTGAGCCGCTCCAGCATATCGTCCTCTCCGGTGTATACCGGTATATCGCCGCAGCGCTCTATCACCGCCGCCCCCTGGCCGGACACGTGCTTTCTGTCCATCAGCAGGGACACCGGCTCGTACCCCGCCTCCAGGGCGTGGAGTATGACCTTGGGGCTCTCCGCGATGAACAGCGCCCGCTCCGGCTCCTGTTTATTTCTCAGCTGGGCTTCGGTCAGCCGGGTGTAGGGGGCCAGCTCCGGCCCATTGAGGGAATCTATCTGGATAAGCCTGCTCATGAGTACTCCTATCGTATGCCTTTTTTCACGGTTTTGCACATATATGTGTAATTATATATCATATTCGGTACATCTTATCAACACGCGGCGGGCATATTTTTCCCGCCGTCTTGTCATATGGAGCGGGTTTTGATAGAATGACCGGGAAGGGAGCTGATGCCTCAGTGCTTAGACTGCTGCTGGGCAAGGCGGGTACGGGAAAGACCGCCGCCGTGCTGGAGGAGATAAAAAGCGCCGTTGACCTGTCTCAGGGCAAGCGGCTTTATATAGTGCCGGAGCAGTACAGCCACGAGGCGGAGCGGGAGCTTTGCGCCTGCTGCGGGGACAGGCTTTCCCTCTACGCGGAGGCCCTGAGCTTCACCGGGCTTTACCGCCGGGTGACGTCCAGGCAGGGCGGTATGGCCGCGCCTATGCTGGACAAGGGCGGGCGGCTTTTGTGCATGGCTCTGGCTATGGAGAACGTGGGCCCCCGACTGCGGGTGTATTCCGCCGCCCGGCGCAAGCCGGAGCTGCAGGCCATGCTGCTGTCCGCGATGGACGAGCTGAAAAGCGCCTGTGTAAGCTCGGATATGCTGCTGGAGGCCGCCGCCGGGTTTGACGACAGTCTGGGCGATAAGCTGGGGGATATGGCGCTGGTGCTGGAGGCCTACGAGGCGGTGGTCAATAACGGCCGGGCTGATCCGGCGGACAGGCTCTCCCTCCTGGCCGCCAGGATACCCGACAGCGATGCTGACAATGACACCTGGGTGTATATCGACGGCTTTATAGACTTCACCCGGCAGGAGCTGGAGGTCATCTCCGCCATGCTGCGCAAGGGCGCTCAGGTCTGCGTCTGTCTTACCGTGGACGCTATGGGCGGCGACAGCGAGATATACGAGCTGAGCCGCCGGGCGGCCCGTCAGCTGCTGCGCCGGGCGGAGGAGGCGGGGCAGGACAGCCGCACCGAGACTATGGGCCAGGCTCTGTCAAAGGCCGGGGCCTTGGGCTTTTTCGCCGACAATATGTTCAGCTATTCCGCCGCGGGCTATGACGGGGACAGCTCCCCGCTGCTGCTGCGGCGGGCGGAGAACATGGCCGCCGAGTGCGAGCAGGCGGCGGCTCGCTGCATAGAGCTGGTCAGAGACGCGGGCTGCCGCTGGCGTGACATCGCCGTGGCGGTGCGGGGCTTTGAGGATTACCGGGGCACACTGGAGAGCGTGTTCCGCCATTACGGCGTACCCCTCTATACCGCACGGCGCAGCGATATGCCGGGCAAGCCCCTGCCCGCCATGATAGCCGCCGCCTACGACACCGTGGAGGGCGGCTGGGCCGTGCCCGACGTGATAAGCTATATGCGCAGCGGCCTTGCGGGGCTGGACAGCGCAGAATGCGATATACTGGAGAGCTATATTTATAAGTGGCAGCTCCGGGGCAGCGCATGGCGGCGGCGGGAGGACTGGCGGCAGCATCCCGACGGCTACGGCCGGGATTATGACGATGATGCCGAAGCGCGGCTGGCGGAGATAAACCGGCTGCGCCGGAAGCTGGCCGGGCCTCTGCTGCGCTTCGGGGATATGTGCGCTCAGGCGGAGACAGCGGCGGCCCAGGCGACGGCGCTGGCGGAGCTGTTTAAGGCGCTGAGCCTGCCGGAAAGCCTGCAGCGCCGCTCGGCGGAGCTGACCGAGCTGGGCCGGGAGACTCTGGCGGCGGAGTACCGGCAGCTCTGGGAAATGTGCGTGTCGGCTTTGGAGCAGTGCGCCGCTGTGCTGGGTGACAGCGAGATGGACAGCCGGGACTTCGGCCGACTGTATATGCTGGTGCTGTCCCAGTACGACATCGGCACCATTCCCGTGTCTCTGGACAGAGTCTCCGCCGGTGACTTTGACAGAAACCGCCGCCGCCATATAAAGCACCTTATCGTCCTTGGCGCCGACGACCAGCGCCTGCCAATGGCGGAGGAGACCGCCGGGGTCTTTTCTCAGGAGGAGAGACGGCGGCTGCTGGAAAAGGAGATAGACCTTTCCGCCGGAGGGGACGGCGAGCTGTGGCGGGAGTTTTCGCTGATATACTACACGCTTACCATGCCCTCGGATAGTCTAATGCTCTGCTGCCCCATGTCGGACGCCGACGGGGCCGAGCGTCGGCCCTCCTTCGTGTTCGACAGGGCGAAGGCGTCCTTTGATATCCCCGCCCCTCTGGCGAAGCTGTCGGAGCTGCGCATGACGGCCCCCGCCCCGGCCCTGAGCCTTGCGGCAGAGGGACTGCGGCGCGGCGGCGGCGCGGAGAGGGCGGCTCTTGACTATTTCCGGCAGACCCAGCCGGAGCGCTGCCGCAGCCTTGAAAGCGCCGCCGGGATGACCAGAGGCAGGCTTTCGCCGGAGGCGGTGGAGCTGCTGTACGGCAAGCGGCTGAGGCTCAGCGCCTCCCGCATAGACAAGTTCGCCTCCTGCCGCTTCGCCTACTTCTGCCAGTACGGGCTTAAGGCCAAGCCCTACGAGCCGGCGGGCTTCAGCCCCCCGGAGATAGGCAGCTTCATGCACTATGTGCTGGAGAAAACGGCCAGAGCGGTGAAGGAAAAGGGTGGCTTCAAGGCGGTGGCTGATGATGAGCTAAGGGAGCTGTGCCAACGCTTTGTGGAGCAGTACGCTCAGGAGGAGCTGGGCGGCTTCGCAGAGAAGAGCCCCCGCTTCGTCTACCTGTTCAAGCGCCTGAGCCTGAATGTGAGCCGGGTGGTGGAGGACATGGCGGCGGAGCTGCGCCGCTCGGACTTCGAGCCTCTGGATTTCGAGCTGGATTTCTCCGCTGCCTCCGACATCCCGCCTATCGAGCTGGGCGAGGGGGAGGAGCGGTTGACCCTCTCCGGCGTCGCCGACAGGGTGGACGGCTGGGTCCATGAGGGAAAGCTGTACCTGCGGGTGGTGGACTACAAGACCGGGAAAAAGCAGTTCTCCCTGTCGGATATCTGGTACGGCATGGGCCTGCAGCTGCTGCTGTACCTGTTCGCACTGGAGGAGAGCGGCACGGAGCGCTACGGCATGGAGACGGCGTCCGCCGGGGTCATGTATGTGCCCGCCAGAGACACGCTGATACCCCTGTCCGACGCTTCGGAGCTTTTGAAGCTGGAGGAAAAGCGCCGGGAGGAGAAGCGGCGCAGCGGCCTTGTGCTGGACGACGAGGCCCTGAAGGAAGCCTGGGAACGGGGGCAGGATAAGCGCTACATCCCCGTGAAGCCCCGCCGGGGCCAGCTCTCCGACGAGGCTCTGGCCAGCGCGGAGCAGCTGGGGCTTATGCAGCGGCACATAAAGAAGGATCTGCGGGAGATGGCAAAGCAGCTTCGCCGGGGCAGCATCGCCGCCGACCCCTTTTACCGCAGTCAGCAGGAGAACGCCTGCCTCAACTGCGACTATTTCGACGCCTGCCATTTCTCCGACGGGGAGAACGGGGAGTGCAGCCGCTATATGCCCAAGCTCTCCGCCGACAAGGTGTGGAGCCTGATGGAAGGAGCCGTGGACAATGAGTGATTTCACACCTACCGCCTCTCAGAAGTCCGCCATAGAGCTTAGGAACAGGGCGGTGCTGGTGGCCGCCGGAGCGGGCAGCGGCAAGACCAAGGTGCTCACCGAGCGGCTGATGAGCTATATATGCAATGACGCCAGCCCCGCGGATATAGACAGCTTTCTGGTGATAAGCTTTACCAGAGCCGCCGCCGGGGAGCTTCGCAGCAGGATAAATCAGGAGCTGGCAGCCCGACTTTCCCAGGAGCCGGGGAGCCGCCGTCTGCGGCGGCAGAGCGCCCTTTGTCAGCGGGCCCAGATAGGCACCATACACAGCTTCTGCGCCGCGCTTTTGCGGGAGCACAGCCATCTGGCGGGGCTCAGCCCGGATTTTAAGATACTGGACGAGCAGCGGGCGGAGACCATGAAGGCCGCCGCGCTGGAGCGGGTGATGGAGCAGCGCTACGAAAAGGCCGACAGCTTTCCCGGCTTCACCCTGCTTTCGGACACCGTAGGCGCCGGTCGGGACGACAGCCGCCTTGCCAGACTGGTGCTGGAGCTCCACTCCAGGATGCAGAGCCACCCGCGGCCGGAGCTATGGGCCCAGGCTCAGGCGGAGCTGCTGCGCCAGCCTGCCGGGGACGCCGCCCAGACCCCCTGGGGGCGGGAGCTGCTGGCCGGGGTCAAGGAGACCGCTGCCTATTGGAGCGGGGAATTTGACCGGCTCATGGAGCTTATGGCTCCCAATGAGAAGATAAGCGCCGCCTATATGCAGAGCTTCTCGGAGACGGCGGAGCAGCTGAGAGAGCTGCTGCGCTGTCTGGACAGGGGCTGGGACCAGGCTGCCGCCGCCTGCCATGTAAAATTCCCCACTCTGGGCAGGTTAAGGGAATCCCCGGACGCGGCCCTTTCCGACATGGTGAAAAGCCGACGGGAGGCCTGTAAAAAGGCCATGGCCGCTGTGGCCGTCACGCTGGGCGCAAGCTCCCAGCAGCTGCTGCGGGAGCTGAGGGAGACGGCTCCCGCCATGGAGGCTCTGCTGAGCCTAACCCTGGATTTCGACGCGGCCTACGCTGCCGACAAGCGCGGCCGCGCCCTGGCGGACTACCCGGATCTGGAGCATATGGCGGCACGGCTGCTCACAGATGACGAGGGCCGTCCTACGGAGCTGGCAAGACAGCTGTCCTCACGCTATACGGAGATAATGGTGGACGAGTATCAGGACGTGAGCCGGGTGCAGGACGCCATATTCCGGGCCGTATCCAAAAACGGGGAAAACCTGTTTATGGTGGGGGATGTGAAGCAGTCCATCTACCGCTTCCGCCTTGCGGACCCGGAGATATTCAACCGAAAGTACCTGTCCTACGCCGACTGTGATGCTGACGAGGACGGCGGGCCACGGCGGGTGCTGCTGCGGGAGAACTTCCGCTCCCGCCGGGAGGTGGTGGAGGGAGTCAACCGCGTGTTCTCCCTGTGTATGTCAAGGGCTTTGGGCGACATTGACTATGACGATGCCGCCGCCCTGCGGTATGGGGCGGGCTACGGGGGCAGTGTGCCCGTGCCGGAGCTGATAGTGCTGGACCTTCCCGCCAGCCGGGAGGAGGAGAGCCCGGAGAAAACCGCCCTGGAGGCGGAGCTTGCGGCCCAGAGGATAGAGGAGCTGATGGCCTCCGGCGTTATCGTTACGGACCGGGGCGTGGAGCGGCCACTGCGCTGGGACGATATCGCCATACTGCTGCGCTCGCCCGGCAGCTCCGGCGCCGCCTATCAGAAGGCCTTGACGGAGCGGGGCATACCTGTGGCCTCCGTGCAGGGCACCGGCTTTTTCAGCTCTGTGGAGGTCTCGACTGTGACCTCCATGCTGGCGGTCATAGAAAACCCCCATCAGGACATTGCGCTTATCGCGGCTCTGCGCTCTCCCGCCTTCGGCTTCACGGCGGACGAGCTGTCCGTCATACGGGCCGCTGACCGGGAGCATGATATGTATACGGCCCTGCTGGCCGCCGGGGAGACGGAGCCCCGCTGCGCCGAATTTCTGCGGCGGCTGTCCGGCCTGCGCTGTTTGGCCGCCGACCTGAGCGCGGCGGAGCTGGTATGGCTGCTGATAGAGCAGCTGGACCTGCTGGCTCTGTGCAGCGCCATGGAGGGCGGAGGACAGCGGAGAGCCAATCTGATGGAGCTGGTAGAGCTGGCGGAGGCTTTTGAGGGCACCGGCTACCGGGGACTGTACCGCTTCGTGCTCTGGCTGAAGAAGCTGGCGGAGAGCGGGCAGGAGCCGGCCGCCGGTCAAGGGGGCGGCGCGGCGGTGCGGATAATGAGCATACACAAGTCCAAGGGGCTGGAGTTCCCGGTGGTGTTTCTCTGCGATACCGCCCGCCAATTTAACCGGCAGGACAGCCGGGACACGGTGCTGGTGCATCCGGAGCTGGGGCTGGGGCCTAAATATACCGACAGGGAGCTTCGGGCCGAGTATCCCACTCTGGCCAGAAACGCCATCCGGCTGCGGATGGAAAGGGAGATGCTGTCGGAGGAGATGCGCCTTATGTACGTGGCCCTGACCCGGGCCAGGGAGCGGCTTTTCATCACAGCGGCCATCAAAAACGCCAACAAGCGGATAGGCGAGCTGGAGGCGAGGCTGACCGCGCCCATGGCCCCGGAGCTGCTGAGGCAGGCTGGGTCTATGGCGGTATGGCTCATATACGCCTGCCTTGCCGACGGCGGAGACAAGCTGAGGCTTACCGTGTGCCAAGGAGGGGAGAGAGAGCCCGCAGCGGCGGCGGAGACGGGGGAGGAGCAGCCCCCGGATGAGGAGGCGGCCCGGCGGCTGAGAGAGAATTTGGCCTTTCGCTACGGCCACAGGGCGGCGGAGGCACTGCCCTCCAAGCTGACCGCCACGGAGCTGAAGGGACGCGCCGAGCCGGACGATGACGCGGCGGCGCTGATACAGAGCCGGGAGCCGGTTTTCCGTATGCCGGACTTTGACGGGGCGGACAGAGCCCTCACCGGGGCGGAGCGGGGCACCGCCACCCACCTGCTGTTACAGTATATGGACTTCGGGGCGGTCGGCAGCATTGAGGGCATACGCGCCGAGACAAACAGGCTGGAGGCTTTGGGCTTTCTGTCCGGGAGAGAGGCCGCCGCCGTGGACGCCGCCGCGGTGGAGAGGCTGTTTCGCTCACCCATAGGCCGGCGGATATTGGCGGCGGAAAGGACAGAGCGGGAGTTCAGGTTCTCCCTGCTTTGGGACGCCGGGGAGATCTATGAGGGCGCCCACGGCGAGGAGCTTTTGATGCAGGGCGTGGTGGACTGCTGTATTTTTGAAAACGGCGCGCTTACGGTGGTGGACTACAAGACCGACAGGGTGAGGACCGCCGCCGAGACAGAAAGCCGGGCCGAGAGCTACCGGGGTCAGCTGATGACCTACGCCCGGGCGCTGGAGCGGATATTCGCCCTGCCGGTGAGGGAATGCGTGCTGTATTTCCTGGCTGCCGGAAAGAGCGTCACCGTATACGAAAAGGGGGAAAAATAATGAAAAGCCCTTGCAAAGCCGCAAGGACTGTGTTACAATCCTCTTTGCGTCTTGTAACTATGCCATTTGGCACAATCAAGACAGCCTGAGACTAGGAGAACTGACTTATGAAGGACGGAATACATCCCAATTACCAGCAGACCACCATCCGCTGCGCCTGCGGGGCCATCATCGAGACCGGCTCCACCAAGAAGGACATCAGCGTTGAGATCTGCTCCAAGTGCCACCCCTTCTACACCGGCAAGCAGAAGCTGGTCGACACCAGCGGCCGTGTTGACAAGTTCAACAAGAAGTACGGCATCAAGTAATCCGGGCAGTAATAAAAACCCCTCGCTTAAGGCGAGGGGTTTTTATTATACCTTATATCACGACCATAAGATAAGCGGCGTAGGCTATAAGCAGCACCGCGCCCTGGAGCTTTGAGGCGCGCTGCCGTATGAGCAGCGGCACGATGGCCAGAAGGGTCACCCCCAGGCACACCGGCAGGTCCACCCATACGCCGCCAGCCGATATGGGCAGAGCCCGCCCGGAGGCCAGCGCCGACACCGGCAGGATAAGGGACAGGTCGATGATGTTGGCGCCGATGATATTGCCAACGGACAGGCCGGATTCCTTCTTCACTATGGCCGTTATGGTGGTCACTAGCTCCGGCAAAGAGGTGCCCACCGCCACCAGCGTCAGGGCTATGACGCGCTCCGGCACACCCAGTCTGAGGGCTATGGCGCTGCCGTTATTTACCATGAGGCGGCTGCCGACTATGATGGCGGCGGCCCCCGCCAAAAACAGCAGCACGTCCCTTACCGCGGCCTTACCGCTGAGAGGGGGCCGCTCCTCGCTGAGCATCTCCGAGCGCGCGCCGCGGATGTTCTCCGCCATAAACAGCAGGAATATCAGAGCCAGCACCGCGCTCCACCCCATGCTCAGCGCTCCCCTCCGGCAGCCCAGCAGCAGGACGGAGGCGGCGGCGATAAGCAGCAGACACTGGCGCAGGTACTTTTTACGGTTGAAGGCTATCTCCATGAAGATCATGGCGGCGGCCATAATAAGCCCCGTGTTGGCCGTTACCGAGCCCACCGCGTTGCCCACGGCCATGTCCGCCTTCCCCTCTGCCGCCGCCATCACCGATACCAGCATCTCCGGCATGGTGGTGGCAAGGCTGACGATGGTGGCGCCGATGATAAAGGACGGGATGCCCAGGGCATGGGCTATGCGGCTTGCGGAGTCCACAAACACGTCGCCGCCCTTGACCACCAGAGCCACACCTACGGCAAACAGCAAACAGCAGATAAGCATTTCCAAAGGACAGTTCCTCCCAAATAAGCGAAAAAGACGAGACTTCTCCGCATAAAATGCAGATAAGTCTCGTCTTTTCAAGCAATAGCCAGACGGCCCAGGCCGCAGTGCTGTTGACTAAAGCTCCGCCCCTGTCGGCGCGGTGACTACTCCCCTATCGGTAATAGTTTTGTACCATAAGCAGGGGGCGTTGTCAAGGGAAATCAGATGAAAACGTACTTTTTCAGCCTGTCCATGGCCTCCATTGTCAGCGACAGGGGCAGGGCGAAGTTCATGCGGATGGAGTCGGGGTACACGAAGTCCTCTCCGTTTTGCCACACCACGCCGCAGCGCACGCCCCGGGCCTGCAGCTCCCTGATGCTCACGCCGTGCTCACGGCACCAGCCGCCGCAGTCCAGAAACAGCATATAGGTGCCCTGGGGCAGCATCACCCGGACGCCGGGGAAGTTCTCCGCGATAAAGTCACAGGCGTACCGCAGGTTGCCGTCGATGACCCGCAGCATCTCCTCCGCCCATATTTCTCCGGCCTCGCTGAAGCCGCCGATAAGGGCGTGGACGGACAGGACATTGCAGTCGTTGTAGTGGCTGAGCTGACTGCGGCGCACTACCCTGTCCCGCAGGTATTTGTTGTATATGATATGGTAGGAGCCCACCAGCCCCGCCAGAGAAAAGGTCTTGCTGGGGGCATAGAAGGCGATGGTGCGCTCTCTGGCGTCGTCGGACACGCTCTGGGTGGGGATGTGCTTATAGCCGGGCATGATAATATCCGACCATATCTCGTCGGAGACGACGACGCAGTCGTTGGCGGCGTACACCTCCATGGCCCGCTCTATCTCCCACCGCTCCCAGACACGGCCGCAGGGGTTATGGGGGGAGCAGAATATGGCGAAGTGGATATTATGCTCCTTCAGCTTTCTGTCCATGTCCTCATAGTCCATCCGCCATACGCCCTGGGCGTCCCGCTTCAGCTCCGAGTGGACTATGGGGCGGCCGGTGTCGTCCATGGTGTGGGTAAAGCCTATGTAGGTGGGGGAGTGGATGAGTATCTTGTCCCCCGGCGCGGTGAAGGCCTGCACCGCCGCGCTGACCCCGCCCAGCACACCGTTTTCATAGCCTATGTGCTCCGGCAGCAGGCCCTCAACGCCGTTTCGCCGCCGCTGCCAGCCGATGATGCTGTCGTAATACTCGGGCGGCAGGGCGAAGTAGCCGAAGTTTGGCATCTCCATACGCCTGTATATGGCCTCCAGCACCGGCGGCGCCGTGGGAAAGCTCATGTCCGCTATCCACATGGGGATGGTGGAGAAGCCCGCGTCCACCGAAAGCCCCTCGTCCTTGCCCGCGCGATTCAGTATGGTGGTAAAATCGTATTTCATGTGGGCGCTCACCTCAGTTCAGAAAGTCCCGCAGCTTCTTGGAGCGGCTGGGGTGGCGCAGCTTACGCAGGGCCTTGGCCTCTATCTGGCGGATGCGCTCACGGGTGACGTTGAACTCCTTGCCCACCTCTTCCAGAGTGCGGGTGCGGCCGTCGGCTATGCCGAAGCGCAGCTCCAGCACCTTCTTTTCCCTGGGGGCCAGAGTGCTAAGCACCTCCTCAAGCTGCTCCCGCAGCAGGGAGAAGCTGGCGGCCTCGGAGGGCTCGGAGGCGTCCTCGTCGGGGATGAAGTCGCCCAGATGGG